>CAIVSQ010000439.1 GCA_903908605.1 uncultured Anaerolineae bacterium | reverse complement strand
GAAAGTGAAGCGGCCAACCGGCCAGCGCAAAACCACGCATACCAGTCCGGGGGGGCCGGTGGACCGCATGTAGATTCTCCACAAATCGGGCAAACAACTTCTTTTATCACCGCACAGCGAACCACATCCCCATCGTGGCAGATCGCTGGTAAGGCATCATCGATTACGCAGTGCATGGTTAATTATTTCTTGTACTCATCTGTTCGTCCAGGAGAAAATGAAATGCCAGAATTTATGCCGTGGAACAACAAATATTCGGTCAATTCCATCACCATCGATACCCAACACAAGCGCCTCTTTGAGCTGGTCAATGAGCTGCACGAAGCCATGCTGCAGGGCAAGGGCAAAGATGTCGTCGGCGGCATCCTGCAGGCTACCATGGAGTATGCCCGTTCACATTTTTCGGATGAAGAACGCATGTTGGAGAAAAGCAACTACCCCAACCTGGCCCGCCAGCGCAGCGAGCACGAGAGCTTTATCAACAAGGTCAAGGAGCTGCAGAGCGCCTATGCCGCCGGGCAGCCGGTGCTCTCACGCGCGGCGCTCGATTTCCTCAAAGAGTGGATTGGCAACCACATCCTGGTGGAAGACCAACGCTACGCCCCGTATCTAAAAATCTAATCCGCCACCCAAACCCGCATCGCATCAGGTTTGCCCTGGCCCCCACCAGCGCAAACCCAATGCGACCAGGTTTCACATATCAGGTTAAAAAATAATCATTTATTAACTACCTTGCAGCTTACGATATGGTTATAATTTAATGTACACCACTCAAACGGAGAACCCAGGTATGGCAATACTACCCTGGTCAAATGAATACAGCGTCCATTCCAGCGAGATCGATGATCAGCACCGCAAATTATTCCGGCTGGTCAACAATCTGGATGAAGCTGTGCAGCGAGGCAAGGGTCCGCGGGTGCTGGGGCCCACACTGGACTCGCTGGTGGAATACGCCCAGGAGCACTTTGCCGACGAAGAAGCCCTGCTCGAGCGCATCCACTACCCGGCTCTGGAAGAACACCGGCTCGAACATGCCAGCTTTAGCCGGCAGCTGGCCAGCCTGCAGGTACGCTACCACACCGGCAATGCCTCGCTTTCCACCCAGGTGCTGGAATTCCTTAAACAGTGGCTGGATAATCACCTCTTGCAAAGTGACCAAAAATACGCCCTTTATATTCAGGATACGCAACAATCGCCTGAGCAAGGAGATGAAATATGACCCTCGTCGCATGGGAACCAACTTTCTCTGTCGATAATGACCTGATGGATGCGCAGCATCAGAAACTATTCGACCTGCTCAACCAGCTATACGACACCCAACAGCAAGGCAAAACCCAGGAAGGTATCAGCCGGGGGCTGGTGGGGCTCAGCCGCTACAGCATGGAGCATTTCCAGGCCGAAGAACTGCTGATGGAAAAAAACAATTACCGCGAGCTGCAAGTTCAACGCAGGGAACATGCTGTTTTCATCGAAAAAGTGGTCGAGTTACAGCACCAATACCTCAACGGCAACCTGCGCGAGGTGGAACCCATGTTAGTATTCCTAAAAAACTGGTTGGTCTCACACATCCTGGTTACCGACCAAAAATATAAAAACTACTTGCACTGAACGGGCAATTTACGGTACCATAGTGGTATCCAACATTGGGATTGGGAGAATAATATATGCCTTTCATGCCGTGGTCTGATAGCTATTCCGTCAATTCAACGCTGATTGACGCACAGCACAAACGCCTTTTTGAGCTGGTTAACGAGCTGCACGATGCCATGCTGCACGGTCACGGCAAGGACGTGATCGGGAAAACGCTGGATGCCACCGTGGAATACGCCCGCACTCACTTCAGCGAGGAAGAAAAGCTGATGGAGAAATTCCATTACCCCGAGCTGGAAGCCCACAAAACCATGCACAATGCCTTCATTCAAAAGGTATATGAACTGCAAACTGAATACCGCTCAGGGCAAACAGCGCTCTCCTTCCAGGTAATGGAATTCTTAAAGGACTGGCTCAACAACCACATTTTAAAAATTGACAAACGCTACGCTGGCTATATCAAGAACTAAGCCTCCAAAGCCAGCCAGGCAGGTTTGTGCGCCTGGCGAAGAACATGCCTAAGAGAGAGCCCAGGGTTAGCCTGGGCTCTCTCTCTGTTTCCTGGCATCGCCAGCGAGCGTCCCCTGGGGCTGCCGGGCGCGAACGCGGCAAACTCTGGCCCTGGAGGTGATATTGTAAAAGGGGTTCAGCTCACGGCTGGACCTTTTTTTATTCCATGCCGCAACAATCCACACAAGCATCAGGTATTTTTGCAATGACAACCAATCTGCAGCAGACGATATTTCACGCAAGCAACCAGGCTGATGGCGGGTAAAACAAATATTGGTATTCAAGTTTTCCTTCGGGCGGTCGATAATAGTTAAAAATATTGTGTAATTTACTGTCAACCGATCTGACAGGATCTAGCCAACCATTGTTACCAATGTATGGGGACACGTAAGATGGTTATATTATTTCCTGAATTCGTAATGTTATACGCATGGACCATTCACGGCGACTGTTTACGATAGAAAAGACTGCGCCAGAGCCTTAATAAATGCATCGCTTTAACAATAAGCTGGAACAAAGACCACTATTTTAAAATTGATGGGATGCGTATGAAAATTAACTTAAGCAACAAGCAATCAGTCGGCTTGGCATTTCTATGGTTGATCGTTTTCATCGCCACCCTGGGCGGTTTTGGCAGCGCCTTTTGGCTTGGGTGGGATTATTTAACAGGGAAAAACAAACAGGTTGCGGCCGCCTTTGCGTATTCACAAAGTCAATCCGATGCCATCGCAAACAAGATGGATGCCGAATTGGCCAACCAAAAAAAGGTGGTTGATACCCTGGCAAACCAGTTATCATCTGGCGAATTGCGCTATGAAGACGTCATCCAGGGGATGAATACAGTTATCGATCAGAAACCCAACTTATTTGGGGTGGTTGTTTGTTTTGCCGCGGATGTCTACCCTGGCAAAAAGCTCTATGGACCTTATTTATCGCTGAATAAAACCGGCAAGCATGATCTGATCCAGGTGGAAGATCACTACGATTACACCGATGCTTCCATACCCAACTCGTTCTGGTATAAACAAATTGCCGAGGCTGGCAAAGAACAATGGATCCGGCAATATGGCTCGGTCACGCAAGATTGGGTGGTGTTGTATGGTACCCCCTTCTTTCGCACAGATGCCGTAACGGGAGAAAAAACTTTTGCCGGGGTAGTCGCTGCAACCCACTCGGTGGGTACAACCCTCAAGACTTTTATGCGCTCAATTGACCTGGGCCAGGATGGCTATACCTTGCTGGCAACAGATAACGGCACGATTGCGTATCACCCCAACCCGGCGCTGATAAATAAATCGATCCTGGACGCGGCAAGATTGATGGGAGATGTTCCCCATGGCGGGGCAGCCCAGCGCCAAATAAATGGAGAAAACTTTTACATCGAGCGCAAATCCACCAACCAGGTCTCCTCCTGGACAACGTTTAGAGTTCTGCCGACATCCAGGTGGACAATCATCACGGTCGTGTATCAGAATGCGCTCGAGCTTCCGCCCACACAAACCTTTAGAAGGTTGATTTATATTGGCCTGGCACTACTGGTGGGGCTGCTGGGGTTGGCCTTCCTCCTTATTCGCCCAGACAAGGGCAGCCAGAAGCGCTTATGGGCCATGTCTTTAATCGGCAGCATCCTTGTGGTTTTGTGCTTATGCTGGGTATGGTACTTGATCTATACCATTTCACTCGAAAAAAGAGACACGCTGGTAAATTATGAAAATGTAGCCACCGCACTGGCCGCCGTTGAGAAAAGCAGTTCAATCGTAAGTGAAGCCCCACTGCAAATACCCACCGGGGTATTAATTGACAATATCAGCCTCTCCAACGGCAGCGCTACAGTAAGCGGCTACATCTGGCAAGGCTTTCCCGTGGAGATGGATGAATCGACCATCATCGCTCCACGTTTTCCAGATGCTACCAGTGACTCTCAGCTCAGAGAAGTGTACCGCTTTGTGCGTAACGGCAAGCGAGTCATTGGCTGGGTGTTTAATGTGGAGATCAACCAGCAGTTCAATTTTTACAAATTCCCGCTCGATAAAAACACTGTTCAGATGCTGATCGAACCCAGTGATTACACCATCAACGCGGTCATGGTGCCCGACCTTGAATCATACGCCTATATGTCGCCTGTTCAAAAGCCCGGCATCAAGGCCAAGCTCTCGCCGGTTGGGTGGGAAGTTCTCAGCAGTGGTTTCACTTATGTCAGCGAGACCAACAACACCACCTTTGGCGGCTCTACTAATATCTATAAAAATAAATATCCGGTTCTGGCTTTCACCATTCAGGTGGAGCGCCTGGTGCTTTCGCCGGTGATCACCTACGGCATTATCATCTGTGTATTGCTGGTTCAAATATTTGGCCTATTGATTTTTCCTGTTGAAAAACCAACCGATGCTTTTTCAATATCCGCCGCATTGTTCCTGGTAATTGCCATTACACATAACACGCTGCGCTCGGGGTTGGACCTGAACGGGACAGTGTATCTTGAATATTTATTCATCTTTATGTATCTTGTGGTGCTGCTGGTTGGGTTATTAACACTATTGCGTACGCTTGCAGTAGATTCTAAAATTCTCTTGCGTGAAGCAATCATTCCCAAGTTGTTGTTTTGGCCGGCCATTTCACTGGTCGTTTTGGCCATTACCCTGGTTGTTTTTAACCCTGGCGTGTAAGATGTTCCAGGTTTCCGGCAGTTCTACAATATCTGGCGAGGTGAACGATGAAATGGTCTAATGTGTTTGGCATTTTTGGAGCTCTGGCCCTGGCAGGGCTGTTAGCTACCCCTGCGTTGGCATCTTCTGGCGCAGAGAGGTATATCCCCCAAAATGTTCGTGAGCTGGTAATTTTAGGCTTTTCGCTGGTGATGATCGCCGTCACAATTGGCGTTTATTTTAAGAGCGGCGCACGCCAGGAAAATATAAAAGGGCTGTGGTTTACCGCCATTACTTTCTCGGTGTTGGCCTTTTTGGGGATTGGGGTGATCTGGTACATGGTCTCATTGCGTTCGGCAGATGAGGATACGCCTAAAAGCTACAGCATTGTGCTCAACGACGCCGATGTTGCTGCCATAAAAGACACTCAAATTGCCAATTCAAAAGTTGCCAATGTTGAAGCACCCATTTTTATTCCCACCGGTGTATTCATCCAATCCCTCGAATTTAGCAGCGCCAACAACCTGGTGGTAACCGGCTACGTCTGGCAGCGTTATTCCAACGATATCCCAGCTGATATTTCACGTGGCTTTGTAATGCCCGAAGGTGATCAGATCGAGGGCACCGAGGTGTATCGGGTTAAGCAGGGCAATGAAGAGGTGATTGGTTGGTATATTCAGACCACCCTGCGGCAGACTTTTGATTATGCGCGCTATCCATTTGACCGGCAAGACATCTGGTTAAGGCTGCTGCCAAAAGATTTTGCCCGCAATGTTATATTGGTGCCCGATTTTACCGCCTATGGTTCCAAATGGGATTTTTACAGCCGGTTGGGCCTGGAGGGCGATTTTGTTCTGGAACGCCTGGCCCTGGAACGCACCTATTTCAATTATCATTACAACAGTTACACCACCAATTTTGGGATTAATAATTACGTAGGTCAGAATAACTTTCCGGAGCTATATTTCAACGTAGGCGTCAGACGTGAAGTGTTGGATGCATTCGTGGCCTATCTAATCCCGATGATTATTCTGATATTAATGGCCTTCGGGGTGCAATTCATCGTCACGCAAATATCCGAAAAGATGAGCATGTACGGAATAAGCACCATTGGGTTGATTGCTTATTTCGCCTCGCTGTTTTTTATTGGCATATTGGCCCATCTCGACATACGCCGCACCCTCAATGCGCCCGGGGTGGTTTACCTTGAATATTTTTACTTCACCCTCTACACCATCCTGCTGCTGCAAACGGTCAACGCCATCATCTTCACCGTCTCAGATAAATTCCATTTCATCGAATATGAAGATAACCTGTACCCGAAGGTACTTTTCTTTCCGGTGACGTTGGGAATTATGTTTGTGGTAACTGCGGTCATCTTCTTTTAACGACCGGGATATGCAGGTAAACAGTCGTTGCTCAGTACATAACAATGAGTTCGCGTGCGTGGCGATCTGCTCTTTACACTGAATCGCTCTTCATTCCATCGGAGAGCAGATCGCCACGTCGGGAAAAAGCATTTACACTGAGATCACTGAGATTGCACTGAGACTCACGGAGAAAAAACAAATATCAAAACCTCAGTGTAGCTCCGCTCTTCCTCCGTGAATCTCTGTGTCACGCTCTTTATCCTTCGTAAATCCCCCTGGGGATGCCGCAGATCAAGAGCAGCGGATAAATCCGCTACTACGATTTAGTCCGTAAGGACTTGCATGAATTAAGTTTTTACCGCACCAGGCAAGCGGGCCATTAAACATAAAACCAGGCAGGGCGGTGAAAGTTGCCCTGCCTGGTTTATTGGTTGGTTGGTCAGAATTATATATTTCGCGCGAATTTACTCGCCGCCTGCGCCGGATGTAGCGCCAACAACGTTCAGGATAATCCCTACAACGATGGCACCAGTCCACAGGTACATCCAGGTCTTCAGCTTCAGTTCTTCCTTGCCAATGTTCTGCCAACCCCAAATGTAGGTATAAAGCATACAAATCAGGCCCAGGATACCCTTCATCAGGCCCTCAGACTGGAAGAGCTTAACCAACACAACGATACCAGCAACCCAAATAATTAACGATCCAACGCCAGAAAGCATACTCATTTTGAACATTCTCCTTTAGTGTGATAAAACAGAATTGAATCAGACCAGACCAGCCAACCGTATTACCCAATACACCATCAAAGCCGCCAACACCAGGGAGGTGCCCCCTGTGCGGCGTTCAAACTGCGCGATCCGCATTACTGCGGAGCTGCGCTGTTTTTCAGGAAGGAAGATCACCACCGCCATCACCAGAAATGAAACCAGGAAAATGGGGGCAAAGGCATGTGTCTGCAAAGAAGCTGCAAATTGGCCCCTTAACAACTGACCAGTAGCCGTGGTCAGGCCACAGCCCGGGCAGGGTAACCCGAATAAACTCTTAAACGGGCAGGCCCAACCCGGCAGCCCGGCCAGATGCAAACCAAGCTGCAGCGCGCCAGCCCCCACAATCAGCAAGCCTTCGGTGCGATTGTTGATCAGGCTGGAAAAAGTCGGCGCATACCAGCTTCTGTTGATAAATGCTGAAGCATTATTCATCGGTCTCACATCCTCAAACTTGCTACGGCCTTCAAAAACCACTGGCTGGCAGCAATGATTGCCATGCAAGTGTATTTTTTCGCGCACGGGCATTACGCCAGCGATGACAGACGAGCAGATCGCCACACCCGCGCAGCGGGCGGGCGTCCCGGCAAGTGTATTTTTTCGAGGTGCATTTCCTCGAAAAAATACACTAATAAATATCCTATTCGCGCGCGGGCGGTGGGTGTAGGCGGGCCATGGCCATCCCCAAGATCAAGAGCAGCGGATAAATCCGCTACTACGATTTAGTCCGCAAGGACTTGCATGTACTGAGTTTTAACCGCGCCGGTGCCCAAACCGCAAGATACCCATGCCAACAAAAATCCAGCCTGCCGCACAGCGGGCGGGCGTCCCGGCAAGTGTATTTTTTCGAGGTGCATTTCCTCGAAAAAATACACTAAAAAAAACCTATTCGCGCGCGGGCGGTGGGTGAAGGCGGGCCATGGCCATCCCCCAAATCAAGAGCAGCGGATAAATCCGCTACTACGATACCGCACCGGTGCCCGTGCGCGGGGCACCGGGCGGGCTTATTTTTTACATTCGGCCAGGTCGGTAACCTTGCCGTCACGGTAGCAGTTGTCTTTATCCTGGGCCAGCTGCAGAGATAACATTTCAAAGCTGGCCAAGTCGACCCCGCTCATGACGGTATCGGTCCAATAGGCCTGCACAGAATCCTTGGCGTATTTGCTGATAGCGTCACTGCCCAGCAGTTGGAAGCTGGCGGGATCCGCAATCGGAGCGGAGACATCACGTACATACAAACACTGCGCATCGGTGGCCCAGATGTAGCCCAACTCCATGGCCTGGTTGGTGGTATGACCGGGCTTGAAGGAGGCATAATCACAGGTCTTGATCACCTGCGCATCCAAGAAATAGGCCTGGCCATCGCGGGCTAAGCCAGAGTAATCCTTAATCAGCTCAAAGTTTTCCGGCTGGGCGCCGGCGAGCAGCTTGCCACTCAGGTAGACCTGGCTGTTATCGCGGGCATAGCCATCCGAAAGCAGGCTGAATGAATCGGGTGCGGCGCCCGGGATGAGCTGGTCAGCGCGATAGACATGCGCATTATCGCGGGCATAGACCGCAACATCGCCGGGTGTCCCATCGGGGTTGATCAGTTGAAACGAAGCGGGGTCAGCCTCTGCCAACGGCACACCGTTGAGATAAACACGCTGGCTATCACGCGCGTAAACCAAATCCAGGCGGCCGCTGATCAGCGGCAAAAACTCAAACGAAGCACCCTGCGCGCCGGCGAGAACCTGGCCATCCAGGTAGACCTGCTGGTCATCGCGGGCATATAACAGAGAGGTGGGGCTTAATATTTCAAATGCAGCGGGGTTAGAATTGGCCAGGACCGTGTCTTTGTAATAGACCTGCTGGCTGTCGCGGGCATATCCTTCGGCCATAATTTCAAATGAACCCGGCTGGGATCCGGGCAGCACGCTATCGAAGCGGTAGACTTGTTGGCTGTCGCGTGAATAGCCGCCTGGCAGGATTTCAAAAGTATTGGGTTGAGCATTCGCAAGCCCCTTTTCTAAATGATATACGTGTTGGTCGTCGCGACCATATTCTTCAGACATGGCCACAAACGAAGCCGGCTGGGCGTTGGCAAGAACATCCCCTCGATAGAAGACATGCTGGCTGTCGCGGGCGTATTCACCGGGGGTCAGTTTTTCAAAAGTGGCCACATCAACATCCGAGCGCAGCACGCCGGCGTAATAAACATGGCTGTTGTCTTTGGCCCAGCCCTTCGGCTCAATAATCACAAAGCTGGCGGCATCTGCTTCTGAGAGCAGGCGATCTTCCAGACTGTTGGTAATGACATTGGTGGCGTCATCGGAGTAATGGACTTCATCGCCCGAGGACAGTTTGCGAATCTCATAGCCGGTGCCCTGGGCGAGGTTGACCGAGCCAGATTCATTCACCGCGCAGGCAGCGAGGTTGAGTACTAGCAGGGCTAAAATGGATAGTGCAAATCGTTTCATGTTCATGCTGTGGTCCTGGAAAATGCTGTCATATCGGCGAGCCGGGTTGTCTCATATAATCGATCAGCCTGGGGCGGGGTCGTCACCTGCGCGAGCGGACGGCCAGTCTTTTTTTTCACCAGTGGTCACAAACAAGCTGAGTTTGTGACCACTGGTTTTTAGTCGTTTGGGGCGTTTAGCGAACGGTTCAGCCCGGTTGTTGCGCGACTATTGGGCGTCAGCCATGTTGGTAATTTCGCTGTCTTCGATGGTGCCGCTGCCGTCCTCATCGTAGCCAATTTCCAGGTTGCTGCCCTGACCAGCCCACTTGCCAAAGTAGAAATACATCAGCTTGCCTGAGTCAACGGTGATGGGCGTGTCGCCGGTATCGAAGGTTTCTTCCTGGCCATCCACGCCGATGCGCGTAATGGAAACCGAGAACTCAGCCGGGCCATCGGAGCTGGTCTGGAAGGCAAAGGTATCTTCCTTCTGGTCGAACACGACCGAAATATCGGTGCCCTTGCTTACTTTGAGGGCCTTGAGCACCAGTTCGAAATCGGCTTCGGGCTTTTCAATCCCAACGATGATATCGGGGGTTTCCTCGGAGTCGGTTTTGTAATTGATCACATCACCTGCGCCGTCGAAATAGATCTCATCTTCCTGACCAGGCGCCATCTTCAAACCATCCACGCCAGCGTAGAAACCCTTGCCGATCATCACCAGCGAGGCCGGCTCTTCGGCGGATTTGTCATCGCCCCAGATGTAGGCTGTAAAATTCATGCCAACCGGCATGTTAATGACCGGGGGTACTTCGCTAAGGGGGCCATTGCGGGAGGAGATTAGCTGGGCCTCACTGATTTCATTGACCAATTTGCCGTCCTGTTCATAACCGATCTTGCGACCATTGTCATCCTGCAGTTCAACATTGACATAGCCTTCAATCGAAATTTCGTTGTACTGCTGGGCGGCCTGGGCCAGCAAATTGCCACCCTTGCTGGCAGAGCCACCGTTGGCACAAAAATCACAGGGGTAGGCGGTCTCAGAGAAGCGCAGCGTATCGGGCAGGAACTCGATCGGGTTATCGGCGCCGCCACGGTAGGTGGAGGGCTCAACCGAGGGGTTGATGGCGGCTTCATATTCCCAGGTGTGGGCATTGGTATCGACAATAATGTGGCGTTCTTCGCCGGGATAGTTGTTGTCGTAGACCATAATCCAGAAAATGCCGTTGCCCTGGTCTTGCACGCCATAGCCGGTGATGGCATGCCCACCGGTGCGATCTTCCTTATAAATGCCGATCGCCAACATATTCTTGGGGTTTTCGGCATAGGCCGTGCGCATGTAATCAACAGCATCCTTGGGGTCTGGGAAGCGAATTAATGCGTCAAAGGTCGGAATTTGGGTGGCCCACCAATAGGCCAATTCGCGCTGGAGCGGATCGTTGCCCGGGATCTGCAAATCAATCGTGCGGGCTGCCCCAAACTGGTTGGAGTCAATTCGGCCGTCATAAATCAACTGGCTGAGCGCGGCAAAACCTTCACAGTGACCGCCGTTCAAACCGGCATTGCGCTGTTCCATCCACTGGCTGGCCGGTGGGGTGAGCACGCAGGTGCCATCACTTGCAGCCGGGGCGGCGCACACAGCGTCACCGTATAGACGGCGCATTTCCACCGATGTCAGGTTGATGACCGGGAAGGTCTGGCCGGTGGCCGGGTCGTAGCCTTCACCACCGAAATTGGGCAGGGCAAAACCATCCACCGCCGGGCGGAAACCGGCATCGGAGATCAGATCACCGCTGGCGGGTGCCGGGGCATCGGGGGCAGGCTCGGCAGTTGCTTCGCCGCTGGCCTGCTCTTCGGCAGTGGGCTGCTCGCTGGCAGGCTCCTGGGTGTCCTCAGAGCTACCGCAAGCAGACAGGGCCAGGCTGAGGATGACCAGCAGGCTCAATACGAAAAAGTAAAAAGATAATTTATGCTTTGTGTTCATGTTGTCCGTCTTTTAATAGAATGAGATAACAAAGTTGCTGTACGAGATTTGTGCTGCACCGGTGCCAGAACCTGGGGCCTGCAAGTATTTTGGATGACTAACATGAAGCAGGGAGCTTGAATTATTCGGCTTGGCTTATTCTCCGGCCGACATCTGCCGGTTGAATAAGCCAGGCCGAGAACATTTGGATTACTGGTTCTTGATATCGAGCTGGACGACCTGTTCGCCAGCGCCGTTGCAGCCGACCACCTTGGCATCATAGCTGCCAGCCGGGATGTTGGCGAGCACGAATTTTCCACCGGCCGGGATGGTCTGTGAATTGAGTTGGTCGGGGCCCCAATTTTGGGTGGAGACCGGTGAGAGATACAGCTCGCAAATTTCAACGGTGCCGGTATTGTTGAAGGTGAACTGGGGCACAACATCACCAGCGGGGGCTTCGGCAGCGGGTGCCTCGGCAGTGGGAGCATCGGCGGCGGGTGCCTCGGCAGCGGGTGCCTCGGCGGCGGGTGCCTCGGCGGCGGGGGCTTCTTCGCCAGCAGATGCACCGCAGGCAGCCAGGGCCAGCATTAAAACAAGACCGAGCGAAATGAGGAAAAGGAAGCGGGCATTATTGGTTTTCATGTGAGTCTCCTTGATGATAAGTACGTTGAATAAACGACTGAGATAGCCAAAATGCCATCCCAGTAAAACACTGGTAGAAAATAAAAAGTAAGCTGTTTTCAGCCTGCCTAACCCCACGCCGCTACCGGGATGCAAAAGTTGTACGTCCCCTTGGTAAAATCACTGGTACTTGTTCGGCTGTTGGTACTCGCCTGTAATACGACATACTGTATAATATTACTCGGAATTTATTGGCCATATTTTACACCCAATAGTAAAATTTAAGCAAGCGATTTTCAGGTAATTTCATTAAGGATTTGTTAATATTTCGCTAAAACTGGATGGTGATCGCCCCTGCAAGGATGGCCGCCCGTATAAATCAAACATACCCATTGGCCAGGAGCGCACTAGGGCATATTCGCCGGGCTGACCCGCCCCACCGGCAAACAGAGATCTATCCGCCTGCGATGAAGACTTGCCTTTTGTAATGACCGGGATCAAACTTGCACCTGATTGACCAGCTCAGGAAATGCCCTGGACTAATATGGTCACACTGGGGTGATGCACCCATCGGGCAAATGGCCGTGACCCCCATCACCCCGCCGCCGCCCTCACTTCACCTACGCGCATATCGGCCGCAAAGAAACAGACCCGCTGCTGTGAGTACCTGCGCCAGTGGTTGGGAATATACCTGTCACACAACCTGCCCAGCAGGCTGGTGTGGCAATCACCCGGGCCTCCGCCAGTGTTCCCCGGGCATGCCTTGATTTAAAGAACAGCAGGGACTCGATGGAGTCCCTGCTGTTGGATTTGTTTGGTGTAAACTATTTCTACCGAAGGCTAGGCGATAAATTCCACCGCGCCGGTATCCAGGTCGTAGCGCCCACCCACAATCTTGAGCTTGCCCGCGCTGACCGCCTCAGAAAGGATGGTGGATTTGTTGAGTGCCTCAACTACCAGGCCGACATTGGCGCGTACGACATTATCCAACTCATCACCGGCCTGGCCCTTGGCTTTTTCAACCGCCGGGGTAATGCCTTCCACCAGGTATGCAATCGACCCTTCGGCCTCGCCATTGGCGGCCAGCGTCTCGATCGTTGCCTTGACGGCCCCGCACTTCTCGTGGCCGAGCACCACAATCAGCGGAATGCCCAGTTCAGCGGCACCAAATTCAATGCTGCCGAGCACGGCCTTATCCACCACCTGCCCGGCGGTTCGAATCACAAACAGGTCACCCAGACCGCGGTCAAAGACCAGTTCGGGTGGCACGCGCGAATCAACGCAGCCCAGGATGGTGGCAAAGGGATGCTGACCACCGGCCAGTTCCACCCGGCGCGCTTCGGTCTGGTTGGGGTCGACCGTTTTGTTACCGACATAGCGCAGATTGCCTTCTTTTAACCGCTGGATGGCTTCATCGGCGCTGGTAACGGCCGCTTCGGCAGTAGGTTGCGCGGCGGGTTGGGCAACAGCCGGCGCACAGGAGGAGAGCACTGCGCCGCTAAAAGCCAGCGCGGAAATGGAAAGAAAATCTCTTCGGGAAAGCTTGCTTTGTTGCGTCATGTTGGCTCCTATGAATTGTTACCGAGAATAAACCCTGGGTCAATACGCCAGCCAGTAAACGTGACCGCTCACCAGGGGATGGCCCCTACCCAAACCGGGCTTGAGCAACTCACCCGACCAGGCACTGGCACTGGTATTCGTTAAAATTATCACACATCATTATTACTTGCACATCGCGATTGAGTTTATTTTTACCTAAACTGCCAGTCTATTTTCAGGCTTGTCATTGCCGCTCAACGGATTCAGGCCAAACATCCCGCACCGTAAGGGCTGCCCCCTGCACAAAAGTGGCCAACTTAAACAATAAACCGCTGACAGAAAGGTTTCTGCCAGCGGTTTGCTGTTTAATGTCCTGGTGTAACGATTAGCGGGTAGGTGCTGCGACCGGTGCCTGCCACAAAACTACTGGCATGTGCGGGTAGAAGATGAAACCGGCCACCCAAATGGTTGCCTGCTGACCGTGGAAGCGGTTCATGTTGGGCGCGGTGCAGGTTACATGGCGGGCGCCATCATATTCGCAAAACAGTGGGTAGCTGACGTGGTCGATCGTGATCCCGGCCGGCAGATCAGTCTTCATGTTGATTCCGGTCACCAGGAAATGAACCTTGAGCTCATTCTTGACATAGTTTAACCCGACCAGGTTCAGGCTCTTAACCGGGTTCGGCGCAACTGCCATGGTGGCAAACAGGGCTATCATTGAAATAACCGTCAACACAACAACCAGCTTCTTTTGCATAAAGATACCTTTCTTATTTACACAATGTGATTTGGGATGGATTATTTTTACAACTTGTGGATACAAATATATTCTACATCATATTATGTGCAAAAACACACAAACGAGGGCGCTGTAAGGTGTTTGTAAGTTTAAGAAAGGTGTACTGTATATCCCCCATACTTACCAGTCCGCCGGATTGGTCTGGTCATAAAGGAAACAGGCAGCGCTTTCTTTTCGCACAGTTCGTCAGCGCTGACGGGTGAATGAGACGAAACCAGGCACGTTAACAACCGTGGTGGCTACCATTATGGCAGAAGTGGTTCAGATGCTGACTGGGATAGGTTATAGATTATATCCGAAGGATACCCAACGTGACAATAGTATGGCTCTGTTGACCACCCATCGTCGGGTGATTTTTACCAGGCATCGCGGGAGGGTGCTCTCCGAGTTGGCCCTGGCTCTTGTAGGGCCCGACGTGGCGATCTGCCCTGTGCACTGAATCACATTACATCGCCACGAGCTGGCAGCAGTGTGCGCCCTGCAAGTGTATTTTGCGCGCGTGTGGGAATTAGGCCAGCGAGGACAGACGAGCAGATCGCCACGTCGCGGATAGCACGCTCCTCGCGATGACGGCATAGGGCGGGGGACGGGCACGAGCGCCTGTCATCTTGATCTACTGTCATCGCGAGATTCGTTTATACCGCCTTCGGCGGCATCTGATGAGAAAATGACAATTATGTTATCCGTAGCTACTGTCATCGCGAGATTCGTACATACAGCCGGGGGCTGTACTTGATGGAAAAATGACAATTATGTCATTAGTAGATTCGTTTATACCGCCTTCGGCGATATCAAATGAGAAAATGACAATTATGTCTTCAGTAGCGTTTAGTGGCCGCGCGCGGAGATGGGTTGGGATAGAGACTGGCGTTTAGTCCGCGCGCGAAAGAATTTTTTTTATGTATATTTTTCGAGGAAATGCATCTCGAAAAATATACTTGCGGGGAGCCCGACCGCTGCGCGGCGGGTTGGTG
>CAIVSQ010000438.1 GCA_903908605.1 uncultured Anaerolineae bacterium | reverse complement strand
GTTTTTGATCGGCTGAGGACTAAAGAGATGCCGGTAGTCGTAGACAAGGAAGTAGTCATCTTCCGGTTTGGCGCCGGGAAAGAATTCCAGGATCAACCCTTCATCTTCTCGTTCACAGAAGATGCGCTGGCCATCCTCTCCTGCGTAGATATCCGTCTCGTCTTCGCAATTGACGCCTTCGGCAAGACATTTCAATAAATCCCCGGCGCGTTGTTTGTGGGTCTCTGCGAGCTCGATAGCTTTATCCTGGCGAGCCTGCTTGGCGGCAATGACCAGAGAATCGAAATCAACATAACGTCCGGTGAACGGCGGCTGGGTTTCGAACGGCAGGGGTGCAGTATCAGTTTGGGTCATTTTCTTTGTCCTCTTTTTGATTGAATGAGACTGCTACCTCCCACCCCGGTCGCGGAGCAGGATCAGCATGTCTTCGTAAGATGAGAGCGGGTTGACGAGCGATACCGGGTTCAGGAACAGCTTCTGCACCAGCATCGAGAAATAGCCCAGGGGAATAACCAGCCACAAACCCCAGGTGATGATCGTGGTCACGTTGCCGCGCGTGCTGGCCACCACGTTGGCAGCGCTTTGGGCCGTGCCGACCAGGGCCGCCCATTGGTCGGGCGACACCTGGCTGGCCATGTTCAGGAAGACCCTGCTGCCAATCACGGCCAGCGCGTAGACTGCGATCCCGGATTTGACGAAGTGCAGCAGGTTGAAACGCTGGGCGGGGGAGACCAGCACCGCCAGCAGACCGGTCAGCCACATGGCTGCCCCAATCCAGGGTACCGGCGCGCCCATGCCCCACTGGGCTGCCAGCCACAGAACGATCACCAATCCAGTGATGATCTGGGCGGTATAGGCGACCGGGATGCTGTCTCCGCGTCCCTGACGTCTTGGACGTGAGCCAGCCAGATTCTGCACCGCGCTATCCACCACCAATGCCAGGGTGGCTGCCGACCCGCTGGCCACGAGCGCAGCCAGCGAGCCGAACAGGGTGTACAGCAGCCAGAGCAGGCCGTTGGCCAGGTAAACCGGGATATCCAGAATGTACAGGGTGAGCTGGTCGAGGGTCATCTGGCTAAGGCAGGGGCATGCTGCTGGTGGAGGCGTCGATCAGGGTGGGCAGTACGACCCAGGTGCGGATCTTGCCGCTGCCGCCCAGGACACGTGGCTTGGTGATCATGATGCCGTTGAAGAAGGTACCTGCGGTGTTGACCTGGACTTTCAGGTCAAAGTAGCCGGGATCTGCGAACGGGATTTTCAGGGCGGACAGGTTATACGAGCATGACCCGCCGCCACAGCCGATAGCAGGCGTACCGTAGCGTTTCAGGTCAAAGGAGCCCTGGTGAACATAAGCGCCATACCAGGTTGCGCCCAAAGTACGGATGATCCAGTCGCGGCTGGAGTCTGTCAGGGTGGCGGTGGTGCGCGCGTTGGTGATCTGCTCGGGCAGGGATTCTTTGTGCGCACGGCAGCCCCTGAAAACTTTCACATTCTTGCAGATATCGGCCCCGCCGTTGGGGTTTGTTTTACAGGAGAGCTCGTTCTCGTAGATCGGTTCATGCCAGGTGTAGATCACGTTAGGAATAATTACCGAAGCCTTTACATCCGCCCCACGTTTTTCGGGATCCTGACCCACTACCAGTGGGAAATTGGGGGCCAGTGGCAGGATGGATGATGTGGGCGCCTTCTGGGTTACCGATGGAGCTGGGCAGGAAGGTGGCGGGGTGGCGGTGGGTTCAGTTCCAGGTGGTGGTGTGGCAGGCAAGCCGCAGGCGACAGGGTTGGCCTGGCAGAGTTCGGGTGGACAGCCGGTGGGTGCGTTTGTGCAGGAGTTGTACAGCATAGCAACGAGGTACAGGTTGCCTTGATCCCAAGATGAGTTCATCAGTTGCGAAAAGATATGCCAAGTGTCCGAATTCTGCCCTCCAAGAAACGCCCAAACGCTGCTGTTACCATTGATAATGGCGTCCGCAAATTGATTTGCATCCACCTGGCTCATGGCGGCGCCGCCAATCTGCTGGAAGATATTACTGAGCAGCTGCTGGCCTGTGATGTTCCCGCCTGCCACCGAGCCGAAGGCTTGCAGCGCCATGCCAGCTCCGAGACCAACCTGCCCATTGGCATTCAACAGTCCGGAAGCCTGCGGGTTCATGGCCATGAACAACAGCGTTGAAGCGCTGGGTGTCATGGCCGTCGAACCATCCGGGGCGGTGTAGACGTTGTAGGTGGCCTGCATATTGATGCCCCAAAGACCCAGGACATCGACACTCGGCATCCAGTCCGCAGGCATCGAGACTTCGCTCTGAGTGACTCCAGGCAGCAGCACACCGTTGGCATCGAAGAATTCACCCCAGCCGGTGCCTTCATCGGCATGCACGGGAGCTACCAGAGAAACTGCCACCAGGATGGCGAGCAAGAGAGAGAAGAACCTTGAGCGCGTGGGCATCATTCAGGCTCCTGATCGAAAGCGATGCGTTCGAGTTTCCAGCCTGCGTCGGCAGTATCAGAGACAAAGACCGTGGTATTTCCATTGCTGGTTTCGCCAGTGTCCAGATTGGTGCAGGTGGATGTCAGTTTCCAGGATTGCGCAGCCGGGGCGTTTTCCTTGGTGAGGTCTTTGCTCAACACGGCGGATGTGACTTTGCAGGACATGCGTAGGGCTTTCTGCTCGATGGACGGCCACATCATCGGGGCAAAGACCTTCGTGGTGAGCTGGCAACCATTGGTCGTGGAAATCTCACAGACTTTGCTCAACCAGGCTTCCTGTCCCAGTTTGGCATCCACTGAAAAGAAGACTTCTGCGCCGGTGCGGGCGGCAGCCTCGGCAGTCATGCCAATCGGGGCAGGTCCGGCGAAGATGGGCAATTTGGCGATCTTCGGCCCGAGCGAGAACGCGGTCAGCGCCAAGCCCAGGAACAACAGAAGCCCGATGACGATCTGGCGCGGGGTGATGACGATATCTTTGTTGGATTTCATACTCTTCTCCTTGGAATGCGGGGATCCCGTGCAGAGCCCGGGGGTTTAACGCAAAAAGCGACCACCTGCGCAGGAGATCTTTGAAACCCAAAGACACTGCGGTAGGTGGTCGCTTCTGGAATAATAGGGAAGGGTGGCGACCGAGCGGCCAACGTTATTCAGTTGTAGGCGGCGAGTTTATCACATTTTCGAAAAGGGGGAAGGGATAGTTTTTAGTTTGTTTTTAGTTTTAAGGCCAACGAATCTGGATAAAAATAGCAGACGCCTGGACAAGGGGGTTGCCCAAACGACTGCTGCGCATATATTTTCACAAAACTGCGCCTATTTTGGCAAACAGGCGCAGTTTCACAGGTTCCAGATTATGGATTGCTCAGTTGCGAGTGAGCTGCTTGGCTAAGCGGGCGAACGCGACAATTGCCGCCCGCTAGATATGTGGTGAACCAAACAGTATTTTCATATTGCCACCAGTAAATTTCTGGCAATTTCCACCAAGGACCGTAGGCTACATCATCCGGAGGAACCGTGCCATTTAAGT
>CAIVSQ010000437.1 GCA_903908605.1 uncultured Anaerolineae bacterium | reverse complement strand
TCTCATGGCCAGAAAGCACGAAACACTGGCTTTTATGGTTGATTTTAAAGTTCCGTTTGACAATAATCAAGCTGAACGCGATTTGCGGATGGTCAAACTCAAGCAGAAAGTGTCTGGTTGTTTTCGGTCAGAAGATGGCGCTAAAGTCTTTGCTAACATCCGAAGTTACATCTCTACTTCTCGCAAAAACGGCCAGAGAGCTCTGGATGTCTTGCAAATGGCTTTGGCTGGAACTCCTTATATTCCTCCGGTCCTTCAAGCTCATTTCTACCTTTCAGCCTGAGCAGTTACAAATATTATTCTCTTGTTTTATTAATCTTATTTCTTGCTTCGTGTGGGCAGGTATAATCCCACCCAGCAAACCTTATCAAGTAAAAGCAAACTCCATTTTTTATAAAAACACGGTAATTGTCGTGAATACCAATGTCTATTTGGATAGGACCGATGTAAGCATCACAAGTTCAACTGCCAATGCTTATCTTCAAAAAGGCGTTGACTATTTGGATGATAGTCAGTTTGACAAGTTAGATATTTTTTCAGATATAAATTTGAGCGCTGATATTGAAAGCGTCAGCGTAGAATTCCCAGACGCTAAAAGCCTGCAAGTTAAGCCCGCCTTTGCATCGGGTGCCGGTGGAGGAGGTGTGGTTGCAGTATCCAGCTGGTCGGCCGAATTCGTTTCGACCCCTAAAAATTTTCAAGTTGTCTACCTGGTTGTAAAGATTAAGTTTAAGCAATTTTAAGCGCCTGTCCTATTTGAATTTACCAAAATGGCAGATGTCGCTCCTGAATTGCAACCGTAAGTTGCGAACAAAACGCCAACCGCCCTCGTATGCAGGCGGCCAAGAACGGGCGTTGCCCAGCATCCCAGGGATTCAGCGCCTGTGACGGATTCGTCTTTTGGGTTTTTCCCGCCAAATCGCGCAAATGATGGGCATTACAGGGAGCATCGCTCACAGCCTCATATTGAAAGGTAGACCAGCAGGCATCGTGCATGGCGGCTCCTTTGAATACAGGGAAAATGCCGATTGCGTCCAACGCTTTGCTGCCTCGTTTTGGATGGATTGCATAGAAAGTCAATCATTCAGTGCAAACCACATGAAACGACCATAACTTACCAGTGAGGCGACCACCCGCTTCATCAAACTGAGCCGTTACGGTTGTGCTTTTCAATTCAACTTTGGCCGCTTCAATGATTGGCTTACCCTGTTGGGACATCCAATTGCAGGCTGCCACAATCGTGCCCTCGCTGATCGATTGCGCATACAGGTCTTTTAGCCAGTCCATCACCCGACGGTGGTTTGCCGCTCTTGCCACTGTTTTTTGAAATTTGATCTTCTAGTTTCTGGATGCTTTCTGCCAGTGTCTTGTAATTTTGAAGCATGTTCCAGATGAATGTAACACTTTCATCTTCGCCTGGCCGATAGATGGCGCGAATATCGTCTTTGGTGAACTGAGCTATCGATCCCATGGCACGATTGTCGCTGGCTATTTTGTTCTTGACATTGGTTGTTATAAAAGTGGTAACTGCCTGAGCAGTTACCACTTTTGTTAGTTATTTGCTTCCAAAATCGGATGACAAACTGGAAAGTTATGTTTACAATTAGATACCATTCCGAATGCAATAACAGTTTAATATCAACTTTCCGTGCACTTAGCACAAGATTCAGGACACCTTTATTAGCGGATCCCTAATGCACCCTACATTAATTAAGTGGTTTTCTGCCCCCACCTTTGCGGGCGATGAAGAAAAAAACAAGCGTGCTCGGTTATTGGCCAACCTGCTTGCCACTGCAAGCCTGTTCCTCATCCTGTCGCTGATCGCCATACCGGTTGGGGGCTATGCACACAATGCCATCCTGGTTCTCACCCTGGTCATGCTGCTGGCCAACCTGTTTATTTTCCGGCTGCTGCACAGTGATAAGCTCGAACTGGCAAGCCGGCTGATCCTGATCGACTTTTTTATTTTTCCCAGCGCCGTCATCACCATCCAGGGCACCATCCGCTCGCCAGCCACAGCCACCTTCATCTGTATGATCATCGTGGCCGGCATATTATATGAAGATCGCGGCGTTTGGCTCTCAACCCTGGCGGCCTCATTGGCGGTTGGCGCGGTCATCCTGGGGGATAACCTCGGGCTGCTGGCCGAACCCAACCTGCAGGTCGGCACGGCCCAATGGGTCAGCTATACAGCCATCTTTGGCGTGGCGGGCAGCCTGACTTTGATGGCCAACCACTTCCTGCGCGAAGCCCTGCAGCGCAACCACCAGGAACTGGCAGTTCGGCGGCAGGTTGAAGAAAGCCTGCGGCTGAGTGAAGCCAAGTACCGCGCCATCCTCAACAATATCCACGACGACGTGGTCCTCACCAACGGCCAGTCTGATATCATCTTTAAAAGCCCGGGCTTCGCCCGCCAGATCGGGCTGGTCGATGACGAACCGATCAATCTGCAGGACCTGGCTTTCATTCATCCCGAGGACAGGCCGCGACTGGTTGAGGCCTACCAGCAGCTTACCGCCAGCCCCAACGGGGTGGTCACCAACGAATACCGCATCCAGCAAAAAGATGGCTCTTATTCCTGGGTTGAAACCCGCTTTCATAACCTGCTTAACGACCCGGATGTGGGTGGTGTGATCATCACCAGCCGCGATATCAGCGAACGAGTGGCCTCAGAGCAGGCCCGGCGCAGCAGCGAAGCACTCTTCCGGGCCGTGGTCGATAACAGCAGCGACGGCGTGGTCATGCTGGATAAACGGGGAAAAATAAAGTATGTCAGCAGCTCATTTTCACGCGTGAGCGGCTACAGCGTTGAAGAAGCCCTCGGCAGCCTGGCCTTTACCTTCATCCACCCCGATGACCTGCATGAAGCCCTCAGCCTATTTAACCGCGCCCGCAAACACCACGATCAACGCATGACGGCTCAATTTCGCATCCGTCACAAACTCGACCACTGGGTCTGGGTTGAATCAAGCGCCACCAACCTGCTGGATGATCCACACGCGCGCGCCATCGTCTTCAACAACCGCGATATCGGCGACCGACTGCGCGCCCAGGAAGCCCTGCTGGAAAGCCAGCAGCAGCTGCACGCCGTGCTGCAGACCGCCGGCGAAGCCATCATCACCATGAACGCCCAACTGCACATCGCCTTTTGGAATGCCGCCGCCGAGCAAATGTTTGGCTACAATGCCGATGAAGTCATCGGCGCCCCGGTCACCTACATCATGCCAGATGGGCACGGTGACCCGCTTGGGGCCGGCAGCAGCCTGGTGGTCGAAGCCACCGGCCTGCGCAAAGACAAGCACCCCTTCCCGGTGGAGGTTTCTTACGCTGGCTGGGAAACCAGCTCCGGCCATTTTGTCACCGCCATCCTGCGCGATATCACCGAACGCAAACAGCACCAGCGCGAGCTAAACGCCATCACCTCGCTCAGCGCCGCGCTGCGCACCGCCCCCACCTCCGAGCGTATGATGCCGATTCTCACCAACCAGCTTGTGCGCCTGCTGAACGTGGACGCTGCTTCGGTGGAGCTGATTGACCCCATCAGCGGCGATGTGATCGTCGAGGCGGCCCATGGTCCCTGGGAAAACCTGCTGGGCAGCCGCCAACCCAGGGGCACCGGCATCAACGCCATCATCAGCCAGACCCTGCAGCCCTACGAAACCCAGGACCTGGATAACGACCCCAACCTGGCCTACCCCGAGTGGGTCCGCTATGGCATCCGCGGTGCTTCAGGCATGCCGCTCATCGCCCAGGAAAAATTGATCGGTTTTATGTGGATCGGTCGCAAAGCGCCCATCTCACGCAGCGACATCCTGATCTTTTCCGCCATCAGCAACCTGGCCGCCAACGCCATCCACCGTGCCAATTTGCACGAACAGACCCTCAAACTGGCCAGCGACCTCAGCCAGGCCTACGACACCACCCTGCAAGGCTGGGCCGGTGCGCTCGAACTGCGCGACCAGGAAACCGAGGGCCATTCTCGCCGCGTGGTGGCCATGACCCTGCGCCTGGCCAACCGCCTGGGCCTGCCAGATCACCAGTTGGAAAGTTTGCGGCATGGCGCCATCCTGCACGATATCGGCAAGATGGGCGTGCCAGATGCCATCCTGCATAAACCCGGCCCGCTGACCGCCGAGGAATGGGAGACCATGCGCAAGCACCCCGAATACGCCTACCAGCTGCTCTCGCCGATCGAACATCTGCGTTCCGCACTGGAGATTCCGTACAGCCACCATGAAAAATGGGATGGCACGGGCTACCCACGCGGCCTGAAGGGCGAGGATATCCCCCTGGCAGCCCGCATGTTCTCGGTGGTGGATGTATGGGATGCGCTGCGCTTTGACCGCCCCTACCGCAAAGCCTGGCCCGAAGAACAGATCATCACCTACCTGCGCTCATTATCCGGTTCACATTTCGACCCACAGGTGGTGACAGCCTTCCTGGAGGTATTAAGCACCAGCCAGGCCGAACAAGAGCTGCTGCCACTAGACTGAGCTGGCCAAAATATCCCGCTGCCCAGCCGCCGCTCGCGAGACTAACATCTACACGAAAAGTAATTCGGCGAACTTGAACAAGCTCAAACCACCCTTCCGCTTTTCAGGCAGGGTGGTTTTTTTATTTTCACCCTGGCACGCTGCTCAACCGAAAGATTGGCACTTATTGGCGTCTTTTTTAAGTCATCATCATAGCAGAACCGATGCGCGACCCAGTTTTCCAAAACGGTTGACATAATTTTGTACATCAGTACACTATTCATATCACGATATACAAAAATTTAACCTCTCAACAGCACCCATCCCTGGCGGGTGGCCTGCCAAACAGGTCACCATGGAGAAACGCGATGAAATGTCCACACTGCAAACATGAGTCAGCCGCAGGAGTGCTGGTTAAATGCTCCGGTTGTGGCCAGTATTATGACCGTAGCCTGCTGGAGGAATTTGAGCACCTGGAGTACCTGGTTAAATGGATGGAGCTCAACACCCACCAGCTGGGGCCAAATGCGCAAAACTTGCTGGACCAGTTGGTCACCCAACAAAACGGGCTGCGCAATCGCCTGCACCTGTCCGAAACAGCCCTGCCGCCCCAAGCGGTGCCAAACGCCCCACAACCCGGGTTGATCGTCACACCTGCCGCCGAGCCACCTGTCACACCTGCCCAACCCACCCCAGCCCCATCCCTGGCGCTCTCCACCAGCGCTCTGCCTGCCGCAGTGCTGGTGACCCATGCTGCACTGCAAGCCGAAATCGCACCGGCGCTGCCCTTGCCCGAGACAAAACCCGTTTCCACACCGGAGGCAGTGACCGCGCCCAGGCCAGCCCCCAAGAAAAGCGCACCGGCATTTTCCCTCGACAAAGCCTTCAGTTTCATCACCTCTGGCATGCTGCTGCGCAGCCTGCTTTACCTGGGCGCCTTTATGACTGTGGTTTCCGCCACCGTGCTGGTCGTGCGCTTCTGGGATATCTTTCCACCCGTGCTGCAAATTGTGTTCATCTTCCTGGTACCCAGCCTGTTTTACCTGGCGGGCTGGTTGACTCGCACCCGCCTGAAGCTGGAACAGGCCGGCATGGTCATCACCGGGGTGGGCTCGGTCTTGCTGGCGGTCGATTTCGGCGCACTCTACCAGCTTTCTGACCTGTCGATCGAGCCAAACCAGTACTGGTTGATCTCCTCGCTCCTGTGCAGCGCAGTATATATATTCACCTTGCTGCGCATCCGGCATGAATTTTTTAACTATCTGGCCATGTTGGCTGGCGGCAGCACCGTCCTGGCCCTGACTCGCAGTTTATCCCTGCCACTGGAATGGTCGGCCACCGCGCTGCCGCTCTACGGGCTGGGGCTGACCGGGCTGGCGCTGGCACTCAAACAGCGCGCCGCCTGGCAAGAAACCAGCCGGGCAGCACGCATCCTGCCCCAGCTCTTCACACCACTCAGCCTGCTGGCCCTGGTCTTCGCCAGCGGCCCCAACCCACGCAGCGCGCAAATGATCGCCGCACTGCTGGCTGCCAGCCTGTACGGCCTGCAAGCATGGCAGTTCCCCAGCCCCTGGCTGATCCACCCGGCCCTGGTCTGCCTGGCACTCGGCATTGGCCTGGGCAATTTCCTCAACCCTGCCCAAGCGCCGCGCTGGCTGCCGCTGACCCTGGCCCTGCTGACCAACCTGTACTTGCTGGGCAGCCGCCTGTTGAAAGCTGGCAAAATAAGCGGCTTTGCCCTGCAAAAACAATACCGGCTGGCCCTGCACCTGTATGCCGGCCTGCTCGGGCTGTTGACCCTCTGGCTGGCTGGCTCAGACTTCCTGCGGGCTGACTATAACCTGCCGGGCTGCCTGGCCCTGGCCGTGTTGGCCCTGGGGCTGTGCGCCTGGAACTACCTGCTGGAAAACAACCTGCTTGGCCTGGCCGGGGCTGTGCTGCTGCTGGCGCCGGTCTACGGTTTTATGCGCCTCTTCAACCTGCCGCGCGATTTTGATGCCCCGGTCTTTGCCCTGCTGGCCAGCCTGGTCTACATCCCCACCGCCCTGCTGACCCGGCCGCAGCACAAAAAGCTGGCTACACCCTTCTACGTGGTTGGCTACACCCTCTCGGCCATCCTGCTGGCGGTCGGCCTGGTCTGGTCGGCGCCCGAACACCCCTGGGCCCCGGTGACCATGCTGGCCACCCTGCTGGGGCTATACATCTTTAGCACCTGGCGCTTCAAAAATTCGGCCCCCTTGTGGGGTGCCATGCTGGTGGTACCGCTGCTGGCCTGGGATAAATATCTCGCCCTCCAGCTCGACCTGAACACATTCTCGATCACGCTGATGCTAATCGCCATACTCTACCTGCTGGTTGACCGCTGGCTGGCCTCACCGCGCAACCCGGGCTATGAGGGCCCGGCCATGCGCCTGCCCCTGGTTTTTGGGCAAATCTGCCTGGCGGTGATCAGCCTGTTCTTTGCGGTCTTCGTCGGCCTGGTAGCTTATCCTTTCATTATCAATACAGCCCTGGTCACCTTCGGCCTGCTGATCATCTACCTGGCGCTGGCTGCCCGCCTGTACCACAACCGTTTTGCCCTGCTGTTTATGCCCTTGGTCAGCGGGCTGCTGATCTATACCCTGATGGCCAATTTTGGCAACAAACTGCTGGGGCATGAGTTCAAATTAGTTGATTATTTATATGCCCTGGCCGGTCTGGCCTGGCTGCACTTCCTGGCAGCCGCCCTGCTTGATAAGGCCCGCACGCGCTACTCGCACAGCCTGTACCTGGATGCCTACTTCCTGATCGGTTTGCAGGCCCTCTTATCCATCACCCAACCCAACCTGGTCTGGTCCGTGGGTGCGCTGCTGCTGATGATGGCCAGCTCGCAGCTGCTGCTGATTTTCAAACGCTTTCAAACCTGGCAGGAGCTGTGCGCCAGCCTGGGCCAACCCGAGAGCCTGCTTCCACGCCTGGCACGCGGCGCCTTCGTTTGGGTGCTGGCCTGGCTGACGCCGGTTTGGTTGATTCTGCTGCTGCCCAGCCTGCACATCCCGGGTGAGTACCGCTGGCTGGCGCTCAGCCTGCCCTTGCCGCTCTACCTTCTGCTGGGCGCCCGTTTTTCCAGCCGGGGTGATTCGGCCAATGCCTGGCCGGTGCTGGCAGCTGCACAGGTGGGCATGTTGGTGGCCTTCTTCAACAGCACCAGCTTTGTGGGCGATGGAATGATGCGCCTGTATAACCAGCTGGCACTCCAGCCCGTCCTGGCCAGCAACTGGCACGCGTCCCTGGCCCAGGCCCTGGTGCAGATCATGGCGGTTTTGTTTTACAGCCGCTGGGCTGTGCAGCGCCGCGCGCGCCTCTTCGCTCACCTGGCCGCCTGGCTGAGCTTCCTGCCCTTCAACGCCTTGCTGCTGCTCTTCAGCCGCCTGCAGCCAGCCGATTACCCCCTGGCCTGGATGGGCTGGGCCATGCTGCTGATGTTAACCGGTTATATTCTCGACCAGCTCACCAGCATCCAGACCCGCTACGCCCACGGCCCGGCCCTGGCGGGCAGCCTGCTTACCGTGCTGGCCCTGCTGCTGGCGCAATCCGATCGCGAAAGTCACCTGCGCGTACTCGCGCTGATCATCCTGTGCGCACTGCTCACCTTTGCCGCCATTCATTATAAGAAGCATCGTTCTTACCTCGATTTCAGCGGTTATTTTTTCCCCGGAGCCAGCCTGCCAAACCGCATCGTCAACCTGGCCCCGCTCTTCCTGGCCTGCTACACCCTGCCGCTCTGGCTGGCAGATTTTATGGGCAGCCGCTGGTTGGGGCCCAACCTGCAAGGCCTGGCACTGACCCTGCTGGCGCCCATCCTGATCGGCCTGGGGCTCTGGCTGCGGCGCACCAACGCTGACTACACCTGGCCGCTCTACAGCGCCGGCTACGCTCTGACCGTGCTCGGCCCATTGACCGTGCTGGGCGCAGGGCCGCTGCTGCCGAGCCTCATCATCGTGCTGCTGATCGATACGGCCGTCTTCGCCGCCTCAGCGCTGATCTTCGCCAGGGCTGCCTGGCTGCACCTGGCCACCTTCCTGCTGCCCGTGCCGCTGCTGCTCATCCTGGCTTACAACCAGCGCCTCGACCAAGCCAACGCAGCCTGGCTGTTGATCGGCCTGGTCTACACCTTCTTCGCCGCCGGGCAGGTCCTGGACCGGCAGGTGCCACGCGGCGGAAGCTCCACCCGCTACGCGCCCGCTTTTTATGCGCCAGCCTTCCTGCTGGTCGCACTAGCGCTGACCATCGCCAGCGATCAGCAGTCCCTGGCCCAGGGTATCTACCCGGCCGCCGTGCTGGCTTACGCCTTCGCGGCCTGGCGCTTCAGGCAGCCGCTGCTGCTCTACCCGGCCGCCTGGCTGGCAATTGTGCCCTACCAGATCTTCATCAGCACCAACCAGATCGTCCCGGCCCGCTGGCTTGGGCTGAGCTGGCTGCCGCTCATCCTGAGCTATATCGCCCTTGGGCGCTGGGTCTTTGGTCGCGATGCCATGCGCCTGCGCAACCCAGGTGACATTTTCAGCTCGCTCAAGATCCAGCAAGCGCCATTTTACCTGATGGCCTACGCGCTGAGCGTCATCATGCTGCTCAGCGCCCGCGCTGACCCGCTGGTGCTGACGGTGGCCTGCGCCGCCGCCAGCCTGCTCTACCTGGGCTCGGCCCTGCTCTTCAGACACCCGGCCTGGCTCTACCCGACCCTGCTGCTGGCCCACATGACCATCCTGGCCTACTTCAGCATCCACCCAAGCGGTGCCCCCATACGCATGCTCTCGCTGCCCTTCCTGCTGCTGACCGCGCTCGAGCTGTTAGCCGGCGTGCTGGTCAGCCGGCGTTACCCGGTCATTGTGGAAAAACCGGGCGGGGGACTGGCCTTCAACCTGTTTGGGCAACACCTCGATTTTGGCGCCGTGCCCAGCCTCGGCCACCTGAGCGTACCCTCGTGGGCCCAACCGATCTTCATCGTGGCCCTGATAGACACATTGACCTGGGAAAGCCTGGCACTCAGCGGCCTGGATACCGGCCTGTGGGTCTCGCTCGGCTTCATGCTGGTGTATACCGCCCTGGCCACATTGTGGGCCGACCGCCTGCTGGCCAGTGCCGCCCAAATCTTCGCCGCGCTGGCGCTGGCCTGCCAACTGCGCGCCCTCGGTTTCACCCCGCCCCAAACGCTGGCCGGCCTGGCAGGGCTTGGCTTTGGGCTTTACCTGCTTTCCGTACCGCTCGGGCAGCTGTTCAAACAGGGCCGCGCCGCCATCTGGTCACCGGCCCTGCAGCAAGGCGCCCTGGCGCTGACGACCGTCTGCTGCCTGGCCACCCTGCCCGGCCTGGGCGCGGATGCCATCCCAACTGCGCTGGCGCTGGCCTTCACCGGCAGCACCCTGCTGAGCTTCGCCCTGCAAAAACGCACCCTGCCACTGGGCTACCTGGGCATGGGTCTGCTGCTGGCAGGCTGGTCGCTCTTCCTGTTTGTGCGCGATGCGCCCCAGCCGCAGTATTACGCCCTGCCGGCCGGGTTGTACTTCAGCGCCATCGGCTTTTTGGAACGCCGCCGCCACCCCGGGCGCTTCGCCCTGCTGACCGAAAGTTTCGGCCTGGTGGTCATGCTGACTACCTCCTTCCTGCAATCGTTCAGCCTGCTCAACGGCTTCATCTACTTCCTAATCTTGTTGGTCGAGGCCCTGCTGGTCTCATGGTGGGGCGCTGCCCGCCGCCTGCGCGTGCCTTTCCTGATTGGCCTGCTCTACAGCGTGCTGAACATCCTGGCCCAACTGGTTGTGCTGGTGCGCGTGTACGAAATCAGCCGCTGGTTGATCATTTTCGGCGTGGGTGCCCTGTTAATGGGCATCGGCCTGCTGGTGGAGCGCCGCCGCGAAATGCTGCTGGCCCAGGCACGCGAATTCCGCGATATGCTGGAAAGGTGGGATTAAGCCAATGAACCTAAACAACCAAGACCCTGTCCCACCGCCAGCTCCCCTGGGCTTTCAGCCGCGCGAGATTGAAGATGCCGTGCGTGGCTACAACCAGCTCATCTTCGGGCTGGTTGTGTACGGCCTGCTCTACTTCTGGATCGTAAATACGCTCTCACAGGATGAAACCAGCGCAAACGCCACCTGGGTCTGGACCAGCCTGCTCAGCCTGCTGCTGACCGGTCTGCCCCTGCTGATTACGGCCATCACCAATAAATCCATCCTCGTCCGCCGGCACGCCCTGCAAAGCCTGGGCATGCTGATATTGGTATTGGCAGCAGGAAAAGCATCTTTTTTGTTCAGTCTGCTGGTCCTGATCGTGCTCTATATGCTGGGCCGCGCCCAGGCCCGGGCAGGCAAGTACGGCTTGGGCCAGACGCGCGCGACAGGCCAGGTGATAAACCCCGCCAGCCCGGCGCAGACCGCCCCGGCAGCAGGCAGCGCCACCATCAATGCACACAACCAGCGCATCATCCAGGGTTTGCTGCTAAACTTCAACAGCGACAACCCGCAAATACGTGCCCACGCCCGCCAGCGGCTGGAAGAGCTGGGCCAGGTGGAGACCTTCTAAGCCTGCCCCAACCCGGCAGGCCATCCCCTACTCTGAGCACGACAATAAAATCACGCCTGCACCGGCTTGAGCCATTCAACTCACCCCTCTTAACCCCAGAACGTCCTGCGGAACAAGCCCACAGGACGTTCTTTTGCTTTTAATTGCTTTCAGCTGGGGCGATAAACCCGGGCGGTGCTCAATCCTTTATCCAGAACTCACCAGCACGAATACAGGCATGCACCATGTGGTGGGTGTTAAAGGCAGCGCCCACTTCGCCAGCCGGGTTGACCAGGATGATGCCCGCCTGGGTCGGGCCAATTTTGCGCTCGAGCTGGCCCAGCACCTGCTCGGCGGCCTGCTGCGGGCTGAGCCCCTGGGCCATCAAATCGCAGGCGCTCTTGCTAAAAAGCACCTTCATCAGGGCTTCGCCGTTGCCAGTAGCCGCAGCTGCACCCAGGGCATTATCGGCATAGGCCCCACAGCCAATGATCGGGCTATCGCCCACCCGCCCGGGCAGCTTGCCAGCCGTGCCACCGGTCGAAACCGCCACCGCCAACAGCCCACTGGCATCCATGGCAATCGCGCCGACCGTATCGCCGGCCTGGCCCGGGCGAAAAACCCGGTCTTCGGGGCGCAGCAGGTGGGTGCTGCTGCCCGCCACCAGCTCTTCCATCGGGCAAAGCGGCACGCCCTGCTGACGGGCAAACTGCTCGGCCCCGGCCCCAACCACAATGCAATGGCGGGTGCGTTCCATCACCAGCCGGGCCACCCGCACCGGGTTGGCCACCCGTTGGATGGCGGCGACAGACCCATAGCCCAGCTGCGCCCCTTCCATCACCATGGCATCCATCTCCACTTCCTGGTTGGCGTTCAGGAAGGAACCGTGACCGGCATCAAACTGGGGATCATCCTCCATTACACAGACAGCAGCCTCAACGGCATCCAGCGCAGAGCCCCCCTGGCTGAGAACCTGCCAGCCGGCCCAGGTGGCGCGTGAAACCCCGGCCCGAAATTCCGCCAGGCGATCGTCGAAATCGTTACCGGCCCCACCGTGTACAAAAATAACCGCGCTCATCAGGCCTCCTCAGCAACACTGCACACCAGGTCCGGGACCAACCAGAAAGGCGGCAGGTAGGCGCAGCCATCCGAAAGCGGCAGCAGTTCTTCGGGCAAGTGCAGACCCAGCGCAGCGGTCATCAGCCGCCGGCGGGCCTGAACACGCGCCCACAGCTCAGGATGGCCCGCCTGCAGTTCAGCCCGCAGCGAGGCATCTGCCACCGCCACGGTATCTTCACAGTTCATCAGCCAACCGAGCGGCAGGGGGGTGGGAATGATATCGCTCTGGAAGACCATGCCCGAGCGGATCTTCTCACTGCTGCCAGGGCGAATTGGCGAGCTGGACCACTCTTCATACGAAGTAAGGTGTCCTGGGTTGAGGGCCGAGTACATGCCGCTGCCTTCAAAAGCGCCTGCCACCGCCTGGAATACCTCATCGCCCGTTACGCCGATGCGCATGCTGCGGTACCAGCTGGCGATCACACCGAAATAAGGCTCGGCGATCTGCATAAAGAAGCTCATTTCTGGCTGACCCACCATCAAGCCAGCCCGGCACGAGAGGCTGCCCCAGTAACCCAGCCCGGTTGAAACCGCATCCCCATACTCAATGCGCTTGTTGGTGGCGCTGCGCAGGCCATTGATCTCAGCCTTGCCCGAAACGAAAATCGGGTGCATCGAGAGCGGCTGCCCGGCATAACGCATATTTTGAATGGCCTGCATCTCGCTCATGCCCGGGCGGGCGCTGGTGAGAATATTGAAGACGGCCGCCGAAGCATTACGCGCGGCCCACTCAAAGGCGGCGATCTGGTCGGCAGAATTCAGGCTGCGCAGGCCTTGCTCGGGGTGCATCAACAGGGCCGTGCCATCCACCAGCCTGCCGGCCGGGCCAAGCAGGCTGCGCACCACATCCACAATAAAAGCCGGCACAAAAGCCGGGGCCGTGGGCGCATCACTCTCGTCCTCCTCCAGGTACTTCCACCCCAGCAGGCTGACCGACTGCCCGGCCGAGAGCCCGACCTGTGCCAAAAGCTGCTTCAGGTTGGCGGCTGTGGCGCGCGGCTGCGAATTGAGGCTGAAGGTCTGGCACAGTTCCACTTCAACCGGCACCGGCACGATCGGCGCGTAGCCCAGGCCTTCGTTGCCCACAATCAGCACGCGCCGGCCATCCGGGCCAAGCACCAGCAGGCCTTCTTCAAAACGCGGGTCATAATTGACCAGCCAGGTCAGGTTGGCATAATGCTCACGATCGGCATAGACCAGCACCCAATCGGCACCGGCGGCCTGGCTGAGGGCGGACAGGCGGCGTTCATATTCTTGCGCCGGAACAGCCGGGATCTCTTCGGGAAAGTCAAAGTCTGGCAGCGGGACGTGTTTCAAAACAACCTTCATACAACCTCCGGGGGTGTTCAGGGATTTCTGCTCACGCAGCCTTGCTGCTTATTATAGATGCAATGGCAGAATTTTCAACCTGGTTTGTGGATGCGATGACTGGCTTTTGGATCAGGTTGGCACTTTTCCACGCAAATTAAAGCTATAATAATGTCATCACCCGAAAGAAAAAACAACCTGGGCCAGCTCAAACCACGCGCAGCGGTTCGAACATCTAACCAATCTGCCAAACCCCTCACGATAGGATTCGTCCATGGATAAGCGCTTTGAACAGTTATTGCTCAAGTACGCCACCGAAAGCTCCCCCACAGAGCGCGAGAACATCGAGCGCCAGCTCTGGCGCCAGTTTGGCACCAACAAAACCGTGCTGGTGATGGATATGGCCGGCTTCTCACTGCTGACCCAGCGCTACGGAATTGTGCACTACCTCTCGATGGTCCGCCGCATGCAGTTGGTCAGCGAGCCACTGGTGCGCCAGCACGGCGGGCAGGTGATCAAGTTTGAGGCCGATAACTGTTACGCTGTCTTCGATGCCCCGCACGATGCAGTCCGCGCCGCCCTGGCCATCCAGGGCGCTTTCGATGCGCTCAACCTGTTTACCGCAGATGAGCTCGACATCCGCGTATCGATCGGCATCGATGACGGCGATGTGTTGATGATTGGCACACCGGATTTCTTCGGCGGCCCGGTCAACCGCGCCTGCAAGTTGGGTGAGGATGTGGCCAAGCCGGGCGAAATCCTGGTCAGCGATCACGCCTTTCAGGCCATCCCATCCGAAGCCGGCATTCAAGGCAGCCCGGTTTCGTTTTTAATCTCGGGCATTGAACTGAATGCTTATTCGGTGGCACCCCTGCCGCATTTCCGCAGCCCAGGGGCATAAAGCGACACCTCGCTTGCAAACACAGCTCGCCCGGCAGCCTGCCAGACAACCGCCCGGCGAGGGTATAATACACGCCATGAAGCACCAACACCACTCTAAATCCCATATCAGGAGAATGACATGGAAAAAAACATCGTCTTAATTGGGGCAGGCAGCGCCCAATTTGGCTACGGCACCATCGGCGACATCTTGCAAAGCAAGGTCCTGGCCGGCAGTTGCATCATGCTGCACGATATCAACCCCGATACGCTGGCCGTCACCGAGCAGAACGCCCGCCAGTTTATCGCCGAGCACAACCTGCCCTTCACCATCAAGGCCAGCACCAACCGGCCCGAGGCCCTTAAAGGGGCCGATTTTATCGTCACATCCATCGAAGTCGGCAACCGCTTTGAGCTGTGGGAACAGGACTGGCGCATTCCCCAGCAGTACGGCGTGCAGCAGGTCTACGGTGAGAACGGCGGCCCCGGCGGACTGTTTCACTCGCTGCGCATCATCCCGCCCATCCTCGAGATCTGCGCCGATGTGATGAAATACTGCCCGGAAGCTTATGTCTTCAACTTTAGCAACCCGATGAGCCGCATCTGCACTACCGTGACGCGCGCCTTCCCGGCCCTCAAGTTTATCGGCCTGTGCCACGAGATCGGCTCGCTGCGCAATTTCCTGCCGCGCATCCTGGGCGTGCCCTACGAAGAGCTGGAAGTGCGCGCCGCCGGGCTGAACCATTTTAGCTGCGTGCTGTCTGCCAAATACCTCAAGAACGGCCAGGATGCCTACCCCGATATCCGCGCCAAAGCGCCACAGTTTTTTGGCAACATGCCTTCGCTCGATTCGATCCACAAGTACTTCAAAGAAACCGGCCAGTGGCCCGATAAGGATGAGGATTTCTCCGACATGCCGATTGAGGCCTGGCCCGAACGGCGGGTTTTCCAGGTGGTGCTTGAGAAATTTGGCCTGATGCCGATTACTTCAGACAGCCACTTCGGCGAGTATATCCAGTGGGCCTATGACATCACCGACCACCGCGGCATCCTCGATTTCTACCGTTTCTACAAGGGCTTCCTCTCGCAGATCCAGCCCAAGATTGAGTTGAAACTGAGCGAGCGGGTTGTGCCGATCATCGAGGGCATCCTGACTGATTCGGGTTACCTGGAAGAGGCCGTCAACATCCCCAACCACGGGCTGATTGACAACCTGCCCGCCTGGATCGCGGTTGAAGTCCCCGCCATCGTCGATAAAAATGGCATCCACGGCATCCCGATGGGCGACCTGCCGCGCGGTTACGCCGGCTTGCTGATGAACCAGGTGGCTGTTCACGATATGACCGCCGAAGCCATTTTACACAAATCCAAGGCCATGGCCCTGCAGGCCCTGCTAGTGGACCCGATTGTCAATAATTACAAGGGCATCGATGAATTGCTCGATACGATGATTACCTACCAGGAACGCTGGCTGGGGTATTTAAAATAGGTGAGTCTTCACAAGCATCCCCGGCGATCACTTGCCGGGGATGTTTTATTTTTGGGCAGCGGGAAGATGGTTATGTTCTGGTGACCCTGGTATATGGAGGGGCGGCGCTGGTGGCAAGCACTCACTGTTTGGCACTCACTTAATGGTCGCGCGCGGTGCGGCGTTGAGGTAGAGATGGCGGTTTGGCCCGCGCGCGATTTAATATTTTTTTGTGATATTTTTCGCGAAAACTCATCGCGAAAAATATCACTTGCGGGGATGCCCGACCGCTGCGAGGCGGGATGGGGGTGGTTTTCGAAGGTGGTTTTGGC
>CAIVSQ010000436.1 GCA_903908605.1 uncultured Anaerolineae bacterium | reverse complement strand
GTGATGAGTTTGTAACTGTTCGGAAGATGCGAAATATTGACTGGCTTGATAGTGAAAACGCCAACACAGTTCAAGCGTAACCGAGGTGCGCAAGCATGTAGGTTTGTTGGCGCAACGCCCGGCCCCGCTGCCGATGTCAATTTATGAGAATGTCTCTTATGGCATGCATATTCACCAGATGCGCAAGGGCAGGCTTGAATATAAAGAGGCTGTCAAGCATTACCTTGAACTGGCTGGTTTGTGGGATGAGGTCAAAAAGCGCTTGCATGAACCGGCTACATCGCTTTCGATCGGACAGCAGCAGCGCCTGTGCCTGGCCCGCGGCCTGGCGGTGGAACCGGAAGTCATCCTGGGGGATGAACCGACTTCAGCGCTCGACCCGATTTCTTCGCAGCATATTGAGAAGAAGCTGCTCGAACTGAAGAGTCAGTACACCACTGTGATTGTTACGCACACGCTGAGACAGGCCAAGCGCCTGGGCGATTATGCCATTTTTATGTACCTGGGCGAAGTGGTTGAGGCTGGTCCGGCACGTGAGGTGTTCAACAACCCGCGTGAGGAGCGCACGCGCGCCTACCTGGAAGGCTTGTTCTAAGCGTTTGTTGCCAGGTTGGAGAAACGTATTTTGAGGTATTTTGGGGAGTGTGCACGCCTCAAAATACCTCATTTGGTAATAATGCCTGTTCCGAGGCAAAATTTGGTCTGGTTAGCACATTTTGGGAAAGGGTCGTGGGGGTCAAGGCGAGATTTGTACATTGACGCTGCGACTATGTTTGTTAGAGCGCAAAGGTAGGCCTTGGTTCTTGCGGGACGGTAGCGTGGTGATCTCATTTCTGTGGTTGTCTGTTTACCGGTTGCGCGCGAACCGCGGTTTGGATAGAGATGGGGGTTCAGGCCGCGCGCGAATAAAAAATTCACCTGCGGGGGGCTGGCCGCGCAGCGGCCGGCTGGTCCTGCTTGCGAGATAAGCCCTGGTTCTTGAAGTTCGGCGTGGTAAGCTCATTTCCGTGGTTGCACGTTTGCCAGCTGCGGGCGAATAACAATATTCGATTGCGAATTTATTCGCCGAAATACACCGATAAATAATTCACCAGCGGAAGACCCGGCAGCTGCGCGGCGGGCTGGTTCTGCTTGTGAGGTTGGTCCAGTTTTATCGGGAATGAAGGCAGAGGTGGTAGTGGTTGATGAGATGCAAAGCCTGCCATCTGCAGGTCAAAAACATTAATGAGAATCATAGGTTAATACGATAGAATAGGTTCACTTATTGTTACCAACTCAGGCAGTGCCTGAAAAAAGGAAATCTGATGGCTTCCATTCCCACCCGTGACCGGGTTTCTCCCGACCAAGTTAATACCACCCCGCTGCGCCGCCCTGAATGGATTAAGGTGCGCGCGCCTTCAGGGGAGACGTACGAAAACCTGCATACTTTGATGCGTTCCAAGGCGCTTCACACCGTTTGTGAAGAAGCCATGTGCCCCAACCTGGGCGAGTGCTGGGGGTCCGGCACCGCCACCTTCCTGATGCTTGGGGATGTTTGCACGCGTTCGTGTGTATTTTGTGATATCAAGCATGGCAAGCCCAACCCGATGGATTGGCTTGAGCCGGAACGTGTGGCCCAGGCGGTCAAATCGATGAAGCTCAAGCATGCTGTCATCACCTCCGTTAACCGTGATGAACGCCGCGATGGTGGCGCACCGATTTTTGCGATGGTCATTCGCCGAATTCGTGAACTGCACCCGGGTTGTTCGATCGAGGTCCTGATCCCGGATTTCAAGGGTTCGATGGAAGCTTTGAAAATCGTGATGGAATCGCGCCCGGAAATTCTCAATCACAATGTTGAGACCGTGCCGCGGCTCTTTAAGCAAATTCAACCCCAGGATAATTATGAATGGGCCGCCGCCACGCTCTCCAATGCCAAGAAACTGGACCCGGATGTACTGACGAAGTCGGGCATCATGGTTGGGCTTGGTGAGGAGATCGAGGAAGTTAAGGCGGTGATGCGCGATCAACGCAGTTGGGGCGTGGATATCCTGACGATAGGGCAGTATTTGCAGCCCAGTAAAAAGCATTACCCAATCACACGCTATTACACGATGGAAGAGTTTACTGAACTGCGTGAATATGGTTATGGGCTGGGCTTCAAGTGGGTCGAATCGAACCCGCTGGTGCGCTCCTCATACCATGCTTATGAGCAGGTGCGCGCGCTGAGCATTGTTCACCGCAAGCTGTATGGTGAAGCTGCCATGCAAAACAAACCTGCCCCGGGTTCTCTTCAACCCGCCGAATTGTAGTTTTTACACGCTTCCCGGTCTGATGGCCGGGAAGTTTTTTGTGCCCGGCAACCGGGAATATGTTATACTTTTCACAAATGGTATACCCGCCGCACTGATTTAAAGGATCAGCCACCCACAGAAAGGATTGTTTCATGCGCAAAAATATTGTACTTTCCCTAACCGGCCCGGATCGCGTTGGTATTGTGGATCTGGTGACCGAGACATTGACCAAGTTTGAAGGCAACGTGGAAACGAGCCGCATGGCCCGCCTGGGTGGCGAATTTGCCATGCTTATGTTGGTATCCATGCCGGAGGACCAACTCGAAATATTTAGTGACGGTGTGGCCAGCTTGCAACAAGCCGGTTTCCAGGTCTCCACCAAGTTGACCGAACAAAGCTACCAGCAAAAATACGCTGGCTGGTTGCCTTACGAGATTGACGTGCAGGGTGCCGACCATGAAGGCATCATTCACAAGGTGGCTCATTACCTGACCGAACGCGGCATCAATATTGAAAGCATGGATACCGGCGTGGTGCCCGCACCAATGAGTGGAACCCTGTTTTTCTCGATGAGCGCAGTGGTATTGGTTCCGCCTGGTTTGCCGCATAAAAACTGGCAGACCGACTTGGATGATGTAGCCGACAGCCTTAATGTTGAGATCGCTGTTCTACCTTACAAGGGTAAGTAAGGGTTTTTTCTGTAAACGCAAACTCCCTCCTGCACGCGTGTGCAGGAGGGAGTTTTTATTATTAGGGCAATTACGAAAACTGCGGTTGGATTTTCCTGGTGATGGCTGTGGGCCATGCGAACAGCCAAACTGGAAAGACCTGCAGCAGCTCTCTTTACAGGCTGCGTGAGCGCTTGTTGCGCAGTACGTTAAAGCCTACCAGCATTTTTCTTTCTTCGTCCCACAGGCGGTATCCCAGAGATTTCAGACTCTTGAGAATGGTTAGCGGGGGAACATGGAAGATGGGATTTTCTTTGTAGGCAAGGGGCAGCTTATAGTTGGGTATCTTGGGGCTGAGGTGATGGATGTGGTGGTAACCGATGTTGCCTGTGAACCAGTTGAGGATGCCTGGCAGTTTGTAAAAGGAACTGCCCGTGACACCGGCTTTGAAAAACTCCCACTGATCATGGCGCGCCCAGTAGGTGCCTTCGAAATTGTGCTGGACATAAAACATCCAGACACCGGCCGAGGTGGCGATCAACAGGATGGGGATTTCGACCAACAGAAAAGCCTGCCAGCCAACCGCGCGCATCAGGATGATGATCAGCCCGGTCAGGGTAATGTTGGTCCACAGCACACTGGTGCGTTCCCGTTTACCAGCGGTGGGGGTGGGGAAGCGCTGCAGCAGGGCGAAATCAATAAAAGACCCGACTGTAAAGAGAATCAGCGGGTTGCGCAGGATGCGGTAGCCAAATTTTTTATACCAGGGTAATGCCAGATATTCACTAACAGTAAGGGTAGGTACATCGCCGGTGCCGCGCCGGTCCAGGTCACCTGCAGTGGCATGGTGAATGGAGTGATCGCGTTTCCATTGGTAGAATGGGGTCAGTACCATTATTCCCAATAAGTTTCCGACGATCTCGTTTGCACGGTGATCTCTAAAGAAGGAACCATGGCAGCAGTCATGAAAAATAATGAACATGCGGACCATGAAACCGGCTGTCGGAATGGAAAGCAGGAAGGTTAACCAAACACCCACGCGCAGGCTGACGACCATAAGAGCCCAAAGCGCAATAAAGGGGACGACCGAATTGATAATTTGCCAGATGCTATGCCAGGTATCGGGTTCCGCATACCGGGCGACAATGGCTTGCCAACGTATCTGGCCGTTCGTTTGTGACATACTTCGCTCCTAGTCTGGATGATTAGTGTCCACTTCTATTGTACAGCATCCCCATGAGAAAAAGCTGATAATTGACTAAATAAAACCTCAAGGGTGAGCCCAGCCAGGGAGGTTAAGCGCAGTGTTTGGCCTTGCAGGTCAAGGTGTTCGGTTATGGGATTGGGGACTGCCACGACACGGATGCCGGCGAGCTGCCCGGCGATGATGCCGTTTAAGGAATCCTCAAAAATCACGGCTTCGGATGGCTGCACATCGAGGGCCTGGATGGCCGCCAGGAATAAGTCGGGATTTGGCTTGATGCGGCCAACATCGTCCTTGCAGATGATCACATCAAAAAAGTCAAACAGACCCAGCCGGGCGAGATGTTGATCGACCCAGGCGTGGGCGGAACTGGAAGCAACTGCAAGTTTTAACCCTGCCAGGTGGGCTTCACGCACCAGGTTATCCACACCTGGCAGGGTGGTATTCTGGTAAATCAACTCCATGCGGCGGGTATGCATTCTTTGCAATATGCCAGCGTCTTGCAGGTTTTTACCGGTAAGTCCCTGCAGGTGACTGACTGGTTCGTACGCATGGCTGTAATCTGAACCTACCACCTGGGCAAATACCGTGATGGGGAGTTCCTGCCCGTATTCGCGATATATTTCGCTGAGGGCGTGGTACTCGGGGGTCTCAGTGTCTAAAATTAATCCGTCGAAGTCAAAAATAAGCGCTTTTATCATAGGGATGGATTTTACCAACAGTTTCATTTGTGTCCAGCTTCAATTTCGGGCATAATAGAGATAATATTGAAAGTATAAGGTTCCACACTTCATTGATCATCGGCGGTCCCATGAAAATATCCAACCACCTGCTTAAATATGATATAGACACCCCCGTCAAATTTGTTGCTTCCCCAAATCGTGGCGCGCCCCTAAGCGAAAAGACTTTTATTATTATGCATTACACCAATGGGGCCAACGTGCAGAGCATTGTGAACTGGTTTATGAACCCAGCCAGCCAGGTCTCGGCGCATATCATCATCGGGCGGGATGGCGAAGTGGTGCAGATGATCCCGTTTGACCGTGTGGGTTGGCACGCTGGGATCAGTTCGTGGGGTGGCTACAATAAATTAAATGCCTACTCGGTTGGGATTGAGCTGGATAATGCTGGTATGCTGCAGCGGTCTGGTGACCAGTGGGTTTCATCGTTTGGCAAGGTTTACCCTGATTCAGAGGTGTTGGTCTCGGCTCACAAGACTTACCCCAAGGTGATCTATGGCTGGCATAAGTTCACCGGCGTTCAGCTTGGCACCGCCGCCGAGGTGGTGGCGGAATTAATCCGTACCTATGGCTTTAAGGATATCCTTGGGCATGATGATATTGCCCCCAAGCGCAAGTGGGATCCAGGCCCGGCCTTTCCGATGGAGCAGTTTAAGGCCAATGTGATGGCGTTGGTGAATGACCAGCCGGCCCCACCACCCATGCCTGATCCAACGCCGACCCCTGACCCCATACCGGCACCCGACCCCACGCCTGCGCCTGAGCCGGTTCCTACGCCTGACCCAGCGCCCAGCCCAGATCCGACCCCCGTCCCCACGCCGGATCCGGCCCCTACGCCTGACCCGGTTCCGACCCCGGCACCAGTACCGCCAGTGCCGTCTGGATCGAAGGCCATGCGTTATAAGGTCGAAAACCTGGATACCGGTCAGGTAACCGAGTACAGCTGGAGCACGGCTTTTAGGCCGGAAGTGCTGTTGCCGGTGCCGTATGTCTCTCAAATTGGTGCTGGAGCCGATGCGCATAACAATGATTGCGGTGCAGCTTCGGCCATCATGCTGTTGGGTGCCTATTTCAACCTGAAGATAACCCCGGACGAGTTTTATTTCAAGTATGGGATTGCCGGGGATCCTTTCCTGAGTGTTGTGCAGCTGCGCAATGCGATGGGCAGCCTGGGATTGTTGACTGACTTCAAGGCGGCATTGACCATGCAGGATCTTTTTGCTGCCCTGGCTGCGGGCAAACCCCCGTTGGTCCTGCTGCGCTACAAGGTGCTGGAGGAGGCTGGGCTGACCGAGAAGCATTTTGATGGTCCGCATTTTGCAGTGGTGGTTGGCATGGATATCAAGAATGTCTATGTGCACGATCCACTTTACACCAACCCTGAAATCGGCTGCGCGCATGCTTACCCGTTGGATATGTTCTGGAAGGCCTGGAAAGATGTGGTCAACGATACCAGTTTCCCCAACCCGGAACGCTCGGCCATTATTCCAACTGCGGGGATTGGTTTTCGCCTGTCGCGCAGCGTGCGCATTAGCCAGGTTTCTCTGAATATTCGCTCTGGGCCTGGTTCCAGTTACGCGGTGATCGGCAAGGCTAAGGTTGGGGACCTGTTTGATGTCACCCGCGAGATGAGTGGCTGGGGAGAAATTGGCGAAAACCGCTGGTTGGCTCTGGCGTATACCGTCCCGGCTTGATCGTTTATTTTTGTACAAAGAATAAAAAATACGGGTCGCGGATGATTTCCGCGGCCCGTATTACTTTTGTTGTGTTAGCGCTGACCAGGCTAGAAAATGGTCAGAAGCGCCTGGGAGGCCCAACTGAAGAGCGATTGCGGCACAAGGCTGATCAGCACGGTTGCGACTGCGCTGATGCCAATGGCCAGCTCCAGCCAGGTATCACGAGCAAGGACGGGATCGCCGCTCTTCATGTACATGACGACGATTACGCGCAGGTAGTAGTAAGCGGAAATTAGCGAGGTGATCACACCAACAATCGCCAGCCAATAGACGCCGCCTTCCATGATCGCCCTAAAAAGATAGATCTTACCAACGAGGCCAAGTGTGGGCGGCAGGCCGGTCAGGGAGAGCATGAAAATGGTCATGGCAGCGGCCAGCAGGGGGTATTTCTTGCCCATTCCGGCGTAATCTTCGATGGCCAGGCCTTTGCCTTCGGCTTTTTCCATGGCAATGACCACACCCCACGAGCCGAAGCTGGTGATGGTATAGGCTACCAGGTAAAACAGACCGGAGGCGACTGACACCAGGCGTACTTTTGGGTCGGCAAAGGGCACAAAAGCCATCAGAATGTAGCCGGCCTGGGCGATGCTGGAATAAGCCAGCATGCGCTTGATGTCGGTCTGGGCGATGGCGATGACGTTGCCCACGATCATGGAGAGGGCAGAAAGGACAGCCAGGACGGGCATCAGGTCGGTCGCAAGCGAGGGAAAGACCGAACCAAACACACGCATCAGCGCGGCGAAACCGGCGGCCTTGGCACCAGCGGCCATAAAGGCGGTCACCGGGGTTGGGGCGCCCTGGTAGACATCCGGGGTCCACATGTGGAAGGGGACGCTGGCGATTTTGAACCCAAAACCAACCAGGATCAACCCTGCGCCAGCGGTCAACAGGCCCTTGGAAGCTGCACCGGCCGCGATTGCTGCGGCAATGCCGGCAAAGCTGGTGGTTCCGGTTGCACCGAAAGTCAGCGCGATGCCGTAGACGATGAAGCCCGTGGCGTAAGAGCCGAGCAGGAAATATTTGATACCGGCTTCCTGTGATTCACCGCGTGTCTGCGCCAGGGCCGCCAGTACGTAGAGCGGGATGGAGAGCAGTTCGAGGGCCAGGAAGGTGATGATCAAATCGGTGGCTTGTGACATCAACATCATGCCCGAAAGACAGAACAGGATGATACTGTAGTATTCACCGTGGTTGATGTTCATGCGCTTGAGGTAGGCGTAAGCCACCGCTACGGCGAACAGGCCGGTCAGCAGGAACAGGATGTTCAGGAAGTTGGAGAAACCATCCAGCACAACCATGCCGTTAAACCCGACGGAGTTGTTTCCCAACTGGGACAGACTGAAGCCCAGGGTGAGTGCCAGACCTGTGGCAGCCAGCAGCGCCGTGAGGCCCTTGTTATCCTTGCTGGCAAACGCATCGACCAGCAGCAGGATACAGGACCAGACGATCAGCACACTGACCGGTAGGATTGTGTAGAAATCAATTTGGGTCATATCCACTCCACTTCACCCCCGCCGAAACCATTTTACAGGTTCGGCGGGAATGAAAGCAAGGTACTTTAGCCGCCAAGGATGGCTTTGAACGGGATAAGCAGTTTTTCCACCGCCGGGGCGATCAGGTTGAAGAACGGCGTTGGGTAAAGACCAATCCAGAAGATGAAGACGAGCAGGGGCAGCAGGGTGACGATTTCGCGTAGGTTCAAATCGCGCAGGGGGTGCCCGTGGTGCTTGACTTCTTCCACGATCTTACCGACCGGGCCGAGGAACATCTTTTGGAACATGTACAGGATGTAGATGGCTGCCAGGATGACGCCTGCCGCAGAGAGGATCGCGTACCAGGGGGTGCCGAAGGCTTTGGAGCCAAACGCGCCCAGCAGGATGGTGAACTCACCCACGAAACCGTTCAAGCCAGGCAAACCCATGGAGGAGAGCGCCACGATCAGCATCAACGAGCCAAAGATCGGGGTGATCTTCCACAGGCCGCCATAGACGGCGATTTCACGGGTGTGGGTCTGTTCGTAGATCATGCCGACCAGGAGGAACAATGCACCGGTGCTCAGACCGTGGTTGATCATCTGCAGGATGGCGCCTTCAATACCCTGGGCGTTCAGTGCGAACAATCCGAGCATAACGAAGCCGAGGTGCGAGACCGATGAGTAGGCGACCAGTTTCTTGACATCCTTTTGGGAGTAGGAAACCGCGGCGCCGTACAGATGCCGATGACCGCTAGAACGGCGATGGTGGGTGCGAATTGAACGGCTGCCTGAGGGAAGAGCTGCAGGTTGAAGCGCAGGAAGCCGTAGGTGCCCATTTTTAGCAGTACGCCAGCAAGGATGACAGAACCGGCGGTGGGAGCTTCCACATGTGCATCGGGCAGCCAGGAGTGCAGCGGCCACATTGGCACCTTGATGGCGAAGGCCATTGTAAATGCCAGGAACAGCCAGGTTTGCACACCGGCGGGGATGCCACCCTTGGCAACCAGGTCGGGCACGGTGAAGGTGCCCTGGTTGATGCCAAGCCACAACACAGCCAGCAGCATCAAGATTGAGCCAGCCATGGTGTAGAGGAAGAACTTGACCGCGGCATACAGGCGATTGGGACCACCCCAGATGCCGATTAGGAAGTACATTGGGATCAGGGTGAATTCCCAGAAGATGTAGAACATGAACAGGTCCTGCGCCAGGAAGACGCCCAACATGCCCACTTCCAGCATCAGGAAGAAGATCATGAAATCCTTGACCCGATCTTCAACGGCTGTCCAGGTGGACAGGATGGCGATGGGGGTCAGGAAGGTGGTCAGCAGCACGAGCAGAATGCTCAGGCCGTCGACAGCCAGGTAATATTGGATGTTCCACCCGGCAACCTGTATCCAGTTAAACTGGGCGGCGAGCTGCAGATTGGGGTTGGTGGAGTCGAATAAGGATAGCGCCCATAAAGAAATGGCAAAATTAACGAGCGCGGTGCCCAGTGCCGTCCAGCGAATAGCGTTCTTTGCGTCCGATTTGATGAAAAGGAGCACAAGTACGCCTACGAGCGGGAAAAACGTCACCAGATTGAGGGGGTGCAACAAAAAGTTCATAATTCGTCCTCTCAGCCTTTATTTTAAGAGTAGGTAGCCGAGGATGGCCACCACGCCCAGCAATACCGACAGGGCATAACTTCGCACAAAACCGTTCTGGATTTTGCGCAGAGAATTCGCCGAAGCTTGCACAGCGTCCGCCAAAACCTTGGACGCTTTATCAACAACACCTAGATCGACCGGATCAGCCAGGAAGCGGGTAAGACCGACGAAACCCTTGGCAATGACGGAATTGTGGAACCATTCGTGCCAGAAATCCCAGTCAACAGTTTGGGCCAGGAAGCGGGCCAGATCCACGTAGCGGTCGATAAACACGAACTTGTAGGCTTCATCGACAAACCACTTGTTTTCCATCCCGGTAAAGAGCGGCCCAAGCATTTTCTTGAGCGGGTCGGGCTGACCGGCTTCGAGAGGTTTGCGCATGTAGAGCCACCAGGAGAGGAAGATTGCTACCAGGGCTATCACGGTTGAGCTGAGCGCCACGGTCATGTTGAACTCACCAGGATGAATATTGATGGTGTGTTCCAACCAGGCAGTCAGGGTATGGACACCGGGCAGGTTAAGCATGCCACCGAAGACCGAGAGCGCTGCCAGAACCATCAGCGGGGCGGTCATGATCAATGGGCTTTCCTCGGCGTGCTTGGCCACTTCGTGGCGGGGCTTGCCAAAGAAGACCATCCAAACCTGTCGCCCCATGTAGAAGGCAGTCAGGAAGGCGGCGATGGTCAGCAGAATGTAGACATGCTTGAATTCCAGGAAGGCATCGGCCAGAATTTCGTCTTTGGACCAGAAACCGGCGAAGGGGAACAGGCCGGCCAAGGCGACGGTGCCAATCATGTAGAGCCAGAAGGTGACCGGCATCTGCTTGCGCAGGCCGCCCATGTTGCGCATGTCACCGGGGTCAAAGACCTCTTCATGGCCGCCATGGCTGTCGTGATGCCCATGGGCCAGGTGATGGTGACCGCGTTCCATGCCGAGGATGACCGAACCGGCCGAGAGGAACAGGAGTGCCTTGAAGAAGGCGTGGGTAATCAGGTGGAACATGCCGGCTGCGAATGCGCCCATGCCAACGGCTGCCACCATGAAGCCCAACTGGCTGATGGTGGAATAGGCCAGTACTTTCTTGATATCGTATTGGCCAACGGCGATGGTGGCGGCGAAGAGGGCCGTCACTGCGCCAAGCGTGGCGACGATGTATTGGGCATCATGGTTGAGGGTGAAGATGGGGGCCGAGCGGGTCACCAGGTACACACCAGCGGTAACCATGGTGGCCGCATGGATCAGGGCGGAAACCGGGGTGGGGCCGGCCATGGCATCCGGGAGCCAGATGAAGAGTGGGATCTGGGCGGATTTGCCGGCGACGCCGATTAGCATGAAGACGGAGATCGCCAGGATGACCGATGGTTCAGCGGTTTGGGCGGCTTTTAAGACTTCGGCGAAATTGGTGGAGCCAAAGTTCCAAAACATGGTGAAAACAGCCAGCAGGAAGCCGAAATCGCCGACTCGGTTGGTTATAAAGGCTTTTTTGGCGGCATTGGAATTGGCGAAGGACGGGCGTCCGAGCGTATCCATGTCATACCAGAAGCCGATCAGGAGGAAGGAGCATAAACCCACGCCTTCCCAGCCGACGAACAGCATCATGTATGAGTTGCCACTGACCAGGATCATCATCATGGCGATGAAGAGGTTCAGAAAGACGAAGAAGCGACGATAGCGCCCGACATCGTTCTTGAAGCGTACATCTTCGTGCATGTAGCCGATGGCGTAAATGTGGATGAGCGTGCCGACACCTGAGACGACCATCATCATCGTCGCAGAGAGGGTATCTACACGGAAAGTCCAGTCGATGACCAGCGTGCCAATGTGGATCCAGGGCAGGAAAGGAGCATCCGCGCCTTCGGGGTGCAGCGTGAGGGCATATACCTGCAGCAGGGCAACCACGAAGGCCAGGCCAGAAGCAGAAGCAGCCACGATACCAATACCCTTTTCACTCAGCCGGGGGCCGATGATCAGGTTGATCAAGACACCACAGACCGGTAAAAAGACGATCAGGGGGACCAGCTTAAACAACAGTTCAGGAGTTGTTTGCATATATTTCTTATCCCTTCATGCTGTTCAACTGGTCGACATCGATGCTTTGCCGGGTGCGGAAGATGGCCACGATCAAGGCCAGACCCACTGCCACTTCGGCTGCCGCTACGGTCATCACGAAGAAAACGAAGATCTGGCCGTTGAAGACCGAGGTTCCGTTTAGCGTGGAGTACATGCGGGCGAAGGTAACAAAGGTCAGGTTGGCCGCGTTCAGCATCAATTCAACAGACATGAAAATCACCAGTGAATTGCGGCGGATGAGAACTCCCATCGCGCCCATGGAGAACAGTATGGCGGAAAGTGCGAGGTAATAATTGACTGGGATCATAGTTATCCCTGCGCTCCTTTCTTTTCCGCTTGGGGCTCGCTAATGTTATTGGAGCCGTTAGCGCCCGGAATTTTCACCCGGGGCTGCTTGGTTAGGATGATTGCGCCCACCATCGCAACCAGCAGCAGGATGGATGTGATTTCAAAGGGTAGCAAGTAGACGGTGAACAAGTGCCTGGCCAGGGGAGAAGGATTTGCCTCAGCTGTGCTGGTGGCGACTTGTAAACTGGCCGCGGAAACTTTTTGAATGACGAGATAGAGTGCCTCTGCCACCAGGCCCAGGCCGAGTACGATGGCAGGCAGGATTTTCTTCCAACTGATTTCCGCCAGGATCGGCTCGCTGCCGAGCAGCATGATCACGAAGAGGAAGAGTACCATGATGGCGCCCCCGTAGACCGTGACCTGCGAGAGGGCAATGAAGGGCGAGCCCAGCAGCAGGTAGAAGATCGCGACGGTCCCGAAGTTTAGCACCAGGTAGAGAGCCGAATAAACCGCGTTGCGGCTGATAAGCATACCGGCTGCCGATGCGATGGCAGTCAGGGCAAGTATGAGAAACAGGATTAATTCACCGGACATTGGTCACCTTTGTGTTCTCGTTAATCTTGCGGATCATTCATTTCCGGCACAGAGCGGTTGAACAACCCTGGTTCGGTTACCTGCGGGGTGGGTGCTCCGCCCTGCGGTACGGGAACGATCAGCATATCTTTGGTGTAGATGGCGTCACGCCGGTCGGTGAAGGTCAGTTCGTAGTTGTCACCAAGCACAACCGCCTCAGTTGGGCAGGCGTCTTCACAAAAACCACAATAAATGCAGCGCAGCATGTTGATTTCGTAGGTGCTGGCATAGCGCTCACCGGGCGAGAAACGCTTTTCGTCTGTATTTTCTGAAGATTCAACAAAGATGGCGTCCGCAGGGCATGCGGCGGCGCACAGGGCGCAACCGATGCATTTTTCCAGGCCGTTATCGTAGCGCTTCAGCTCGTGGCGTCCGCGGTAGCGTTTTGATACCTGGCGTTTTTCCTCCGGGTACTGGACGGTAACCGGTTTTTCAAACATCATCATGAGGGTGGTTTTCATGCCACCGATCATTTCAAGGAAAGGTTCAACGAGTCGCATGGACTTTCCTCCGTAAAGCGTTATCAACGATACCAATGGTCAGGAAGCCAATCAGGACAGATACGACCGGGGTGAACCATTTGAAGAGAGGGTTAATTTGAGTCAGGGCAATGCCGAAGGCTGAAACCATCACCACTGCCAGCGAGAGCGGCAGCATGGCTTTCCAACCGAAGGCCATCAGGCGGTCGTAACGGATGCGGGGCAGGGTGGCTCGTGCCCAGATCATGCCGAAGAGCAGCACGATGATTTTTAGGAACATGTACACCGGGCCAAGCAGCGGCACATTATCGACGCTCAGGAAGGGCGCGATGTTGGTCAGGAACCAGAATTCACGGTAACCACCGAAGAAAATGGTGGCAGAGATGGCCGAAATGGCGATCATCTTGGTGTATTCGGCCATGAAGAACAGGGCGAATTTCATGCCAGAGTATTCGACGTGGTAGCCGGCGGTCAGTTCCTGTTCGGCTTCGGGCATGTCAAAGGGGGCGCGGTTCAACTCAGCCAGGGTGGCAATCAGGAAGATGACCGCGCCGGTGGGCTGTAATACGGCGAACCAGACATTCTTTTGCGCTTCGACAATACCCATCATGTTCATGGTGCCAGCCAGCAAGATGACAGCGGTGAAGGACAGGCCCAGGGCGAGTTCGTAGCTGACCATCTGCGCGGTGGAGCGTAAGCCGCCCAACATGGCGTACTTGTTGTTGCTCGACCAGCCCGCCAGTACGATGCCATACACGGCAATGGAGGCGATGGCGGTCACGTACAGGATGCCTACATCGGTGTTGGCAATGTAGAGGTTAATGGTGTGTCCAAAGGCCACAAAGCTGGGTCCCCAAGGTACGGTGGCAGTGATGACCACCGCTGGCACGACTGTGATGATCGGTGCGAGGATAAACAACACCTTCTCGGCCTGGTCGGGGATGAGTTCTTCTTTGAAGATCAGTTTTACTGCGTCCGCTACGGGCTGCAGTAAGCCAAATTTACCGGCGCGGTTGGGTCCATAGCGAACCTGCATGCGTGAAAGCGCTTTGCGCTCATACCATGTCAGATAGGCGAAGCCTGTCAGCAGCACCATCACCAGGATGAACGATTTGATCACCCATTCAAGGATTAAAGCCCAATCCATTTATTACCTCCTCAGGCCTTCTCAGCGGCCGATATTGTATTGCTCGCCTGGAGCTCCACTGTGGTCGGCTCGGGGATGGGGATGCCAAAACTGCGGTATACCAGCACAACGCCCGCGGAGAGGGAGGCATCCAGGCGTACTTTCACCTGGGCTTCCACACCGTTGAGCTTGATGCTTGCCAGCCCGCCGCTGCCCAGACCAAATTTGGCGGCAGTTGCCGGGTGGAGCACCACGCTCGCGTCGCCGGTGTGGCTCTTGAGGAGCGCGGCGGCGGCCAGGGTGGTGCCCTGGTCGTAAAGTTTTGTCACGGGAACAGCCACCAGGGTGCCTTCGGCCGGGCGCACACTCTTCGCGGCCGGGGCGGCCGTGGGTGCGGCACTGGCCAGAGTCAGGTGATTGCCAAGGCCCTGGGTGTTATCGTAGGAAGTGCCGCCGTAATACAGGTCACCACGGCCAATATCCGGCCACTGGCGGATGGTTTCGGCCAGGCTGTTGTAGCTGATGCCGCCGAAGACTTTTTCGGCTGCTGCAATCTTGTTCATCACCAGCAGGGCTGAACGACCTTCCAGCTCGAGACCGCATTTTCTGGCAATTTCAGCCACCAGGCTGAAATCGGCCCGGGTGCCCGGTTTGGCGGGGATGGCCGGGTAGAAGCGCTGAACGCGTCGCTCGGCGGAGGTGTAGGAACCTTCGCGTTCGACGTGCGCGGCGGCGGGCAGCACAACTTCGGCCAGCCGGGTGGTTTCGGTGGAAAGCACGTCCTGGGCGATGACTGTTTTGGCAGATTTGAGGGCTTCGGCCAGGCTGGGATCATCCCCGGCCGGGTCAGCAGCCACCACGTAGACGGTTTTGCCTGCCAGGGCACCCGCCAGATCGGTGGCGGGGGTAATGCCCAGTTCCCAAGCGCCCTGGGTGTTGGAGCTTGACCAGACACCCACCAGGCCGTTGTTGGGCTTGCCAGTGTGTGTCTTGAGCAGACCGGCGCAGGCGGCGGCCAGATCGGCGCTGCCCTGCAAGCCCAGCCCATCCGAGCCGTAGAAGATCACCAGGTTGGCGGCTTCATTGAGCGCGGCGGCGGTCTTTTCGTTGGTGGCCAGGTTATTGACAGCCTGGACTTCATCGCCATAGGCATAACGCACGACCAGGCTGGCAAATTCATCCAGCTTGGTGGCCCGCGCAGTGGCGAGGATCAGGTTGGCGCCGCGTTGGGCGGCTGCCTTGACGCGCAGGTGCCAGATGGGGGCTTCGTTGTAGAGGTCAGAGGCAACCACTAGGATGGTATCGCCCTTGCCCAGGTCGCCGAGGTTGGAGCCAGCGCTCAGCCCAAAGGCGGTCGTCTGATCGCCACCACCCATGTGAGAGTAGAGGTGTAACTGTGCGCCCAGGCCAGAGGCAAGCTGTTTGAGGTTGAAGAGGTCTTCGTTGGAAAGACGCCCGCCGGCCAGGATGACGGCATCGGATTTGGCTGCGGCCAGTTTTTCGGCGGCGCGGCTGATGGAGCTTTCCAGCTCTTTTGCGTCCTGGGCCAGGCGTGCGCCCGATTCGGCATAATGGTGGCTTGCAAAACGGCCCTTATCGCACAACCATATCTCGTTGACCTGTTCGTTTTGGCGGGGCAGGGCGCGCTTGATGACGTACCCGCCGCCGGACTTGACTTCGCGGCGAACGTTGTAGGTCAGGTTACAACCAACGGAGCACTGGTTGCAGACCGAGGCGGCGTTCTTCATTTCCCAGGGGCGGGCACCAAAGCGGAAATCGGCGGTGGTTAATGCGCCTACCGGGCAGATGTCGGTGGTGTTACCCGAGAAGACCGAGTCAAAACCGGGGTCCGAGAAGGTGACGATATCGGTTGAGCGGCCGCGGTTATAGAAGCTCAGCACCGGCTCGCCGGCGATTTTATCCTGGAAGCGGATGCAGCGTGCGCATTGGATGCAGCGCTCGCGGTCCAGGAAGATCAGGTCGCCGAGGGCAACATGCTTGTTCTGGCGCTGTTTTTCATCAAAGATGAAGCGGCTCTTGTCGGATCCGTGCTCCATGGTCAGGTTTTGCAGTGGGCACTCGCCGCCTTTGTCGCAGATGGGGCAATCGAGCGGGTGGTTGGTGAGCAGAAGTTCGAGGATTTCCTTCTGACCGGCCTGGGCCTTGCTGGTTTGAGTCAGCACGGTCATGCCCTCAGAGACGGGGTTGGTGCAGGCTGTCTCGAGCTTGGGCATGAACTGCATTTTGGGTGAGCCATCGGCTTCAAGCATGGGCTGACCGGTGGTCCGGTCAATCATCGGGCGTCCGATTTCCACCAGGCACTGGCGGCACATGCCAACCGGTTCCATCTTGGGGTGGTAGCAGAAGACCGGGATATCAATGCCGACTTTCTTGGCGGCATCGACCACCAGGGTGCCTTCGGGCACAGAAACTTTTATATTATCAATGGTGAGGGTAACTGTTTTTGCCATAGCGTTATGCCTTCACCTGGGTTGCGTCTGGGGCTACTACGAAATCTTCGGGGAAACGCTCAAGGGCCGATGTAACGGCCATTGTAGAGAAGTCGCCCAGGGCGCACAGGCATTTTCCATTTACTTGTGTAGCCACGTTCTTGAGCAGCAACAGATCGGCATTGGTGCCATGGCCGGCGTGGATGCGTTCGACGATGTGCAGCATCCAGTAATTTCCATCGCGGCAGGGGGTGCATTTGCCGCAGGATTCATGCTTGAAGAAGTGGACGGTCTTGTTAATTACCCAATCCATGGTGTGGGTGTCATCAATCACGATCACCGAAGCAGAGCCCAACAACGAGCCGACGCTCTGCACGTTTTCGTAGTCCATCTTGGTGTCCATGACTTTGTCAAAGCAGCTATCATCGACGCGGATGATGGAGGAGGACGCGCCGGCGGGCATGATGGCGCGCAACTTGTGCCCATCGCTGATGCCGCCGCCGACTGTGTAGATCAGCTCACGGAAGGTGGTGCCGAGCGGCAGCTCATAGTTGCCTGGCTTGTTGACATTGCCCGAGAGCGAGAATATCTTCACTCCAGCGCTTTTCTCGGTGCCCAGGCTCTTGTACCAGCCGGCGCCTTTTTCCATGATCATGGGCAGGTTGGTGAGAGTCTCGACATTGTTGATGACGGTTGGTTTGCTGTACAGGCCAACCACAGCCGGAAATGGCGGGCGCACGCGTGGCTGACCACGCTTGCCTTCAATTGATTCGAGCAGGGCGGTTTCTTCACCGCAGATGTAAGCGCCTGCGCCCAGGTGGGTCTTGAGGCGCAGTGAGTAGCTGCTGCCGAAGAGGTTATCGCCCAGCACACCAGCTTTTTCCATCTCGAGGATGCACTGATCGAGGAAGAGCTGCACCTGTTGGAACTCGCCGCGCAGGTAGACATACCCTTCGTTGGCGCCAACGGCATAGCAGGCGATGGCGACACCTTCGAGAAATTGGAAAGGATTGCTTTCCATGATTTCGCGGTCTTTAAAGGTGCCTGGCTCGGATTCGTCCGCATTACAGACGACGTAGTGCGGCCAAATGTTGTTGGGCAGGAAGGACCACTTGACACCGGTTGGAAAACCTGCGCCGCCGCGGCCGCGCAGACCGGAATCTTTAACTTCCTGGACCACCTGCTGGGGCTGCATCGAGGTGATTACCTTTTTGAGGCTCTCGAAACCGCCGTTCTGCTTGTAAACATCAAGTTTCTTGATATCGGGGATATCGCGGTGGCGTAATATGAAATGTGTCATTATTATCGCTCCTGGCCAAATGAACCGGCTTTGAGTGCCGCGATCAGTTCCATGCTGCGGTCCACGGTCATGTTCTCGTGGTAGGTGACTTTGTCGCCTTCTTGCAGTTGGAACATGGGGGCTTTATCGCAGGCTGCCAGGCACATCACGGCTTCTACCGTCACCAGGCCATCGGGCGTGGTTTCGCCAACCTTGACGCCCAGGTTCTGGCAGAGTGCATCAAGGAACTTGTCAGCACCGCGCAGCGCGCAAGGCAGGTCATTGCAGACTTGCATGCGGTATTTGCCGGCTTTTTCATCGTGGTAGAGGGTGTAGAAACCTACAATCGAAGCCACTTCGGTCACATCCAGTTCCAGCATGGTGGCGATTTCGGCCATGCCTTCCTTGGTGATGAAGCCGTTCTCGCGCTGGGCCAGGTATAACATGGGCATGACTGCCGAGCGCTTGACGGGATACTTGGTGAATATGGCCTTTACTTCTTCGGAATATTTTTCGGCGAGACTCATCTGTCAATATCTCCCAGCACAATGTCAACGGAACCAATGATAGCCACTAGATCCGCCACCAGGAAGCCCTTGGCGAGAACCGGCAGCACTTGCAGGTTGTCAAATGAAGGGGTTCGGAAGTGGACGCGCATGGGCTTGGGGCCACCATCGCTTTCAAGGTAAACGCCCAGTTCGCCGCGCGGGGATTCGACTGCCGAGTAAACGGAACCCTTGGGGGCCTGGAAACCTTCGGTCCATAGTTTGAAGTGGTGGATCAGGGCTTCCATGCTTGTGCCGATCTCAGACCGGGGCGGGGGCACGAATTTATAGTTGTTTGAGCGGACAGGGCCGATCGGAAGTTTATCGAGGGCCTGGTTGATGATGCGAATGGACTGGCGCATCTCGGCCATGCGCACAACGTAACGTGCGCGCACATCGCCATCGGTTCCGAGCGGTACTTCGAAATCATATTGTTCGTACCCGGAATAGGGGGCGAATTTTCGCACGTCATAATTGACGCCCGAGCCGCGCAGTGAAGCGCCTGTCAGACCCCAGTTCACCGCGTCTTTGGCCGAAATAATGCCGATGCCGGCAGTGCGGTCAATAAACAGCGGGTTCTTGGTGAGCAAAGATTCATATTCATCGATGCGTTTCGGCATGATCTTGAGCAGGTTGCGCACGGCGGCTTCGAATTCCACCGGCACATCGCGCCAGACACCGCCTGGGCGGATGTAGGTGGTCATCATGCGCTGCCCGGAAACCATTTCGAGAATATCGAGGATCATTTCACGTTCGCGGAAGGCGTACATGAAATCAGACATGGCCGCCAGGTCGAGGGCAGAGGTGCCCAACCAGACCAGGTGCGAGGAAATGCGTTTGAGTTCAGCCAGGATGACGCGCAGGGCCTGAGCGCGGACGGGTACGTCCAGCCCAATCAGTTTTTCCACTGCCAGGCAGTAGGCCAGGTTGTTGCCGACCGTGTTCATATAATCCAGGCGGTCGGTCATTACCTCGGCTTTCTGGTAGGTCTTGGCTTCCATGTTTTTCTCAACACCGGTGTGTAAAAAGCCGATGTCTGGGATCGCATTCAGCACGGTTTCGCCATCCAGCTCCAGCAGCAGGCGCAGCACGCCGTGGGTGGAAGGGTGCTGAGGACCCATATTTAACAGCATCGTCTCGCCTCGCAGAGCGCGCTCCGAGACGAGATGAGACATTCCAGCGAGATTTACTTCATCAATTTGAGCCATAACTACTCTCCGCGCCTGTTCTTTGCATACGGTTTGCGGACATCAATTTCGTCATAGTTAAATGAAAACTGGGGTTCTTCGTAGCCGAGGGCGTAATCCTTGCGCAGTGGGTGACCTTCCCAGTCCTGGGGCATGAGGATACGGCGAGGGTCGGAATGTCCCTCAAAGTTGATGCCGAACATATCGTACACTTCGCGTTCTTTCCAATTGGCATTGTGATAGACACCCTCGAGCGTGGGGGCCGTGGGGCTGGTGGCCGCGACGGGTACACGCACATTGAGCGACTGGCAATTGGCGATGGATGTGAAACGATAGATTAAATGAAACCGTGGGTTTTCCTCAGGCCAGTAGTCCACCGCGGTCAGGGCGGAAAGCAGGTCAAAGGCGTATTCGTCATGGATGGCCTGGGCTGCCGCGAGGATTTTTCCTACAGGCAGGGTCAGGCTGGTTTCGCCGGCGAATTCGGTAGTTTGCCCATCAAATCGCCGGGCGATTTTTTCAATGATGGTGGCAAGGTTTTCGCTCATCTCAGGCCCAGTCCTTCATCTTTTCGCGGCGCACTTTTTCGTGAAGTGTAACCACACCATGAATCAGGGCTTCGGGGCGCGGCGGGCAGCCTGCCACGTAGACATCCACCGGTACGACCTCATCCACGCCCTGCACGACAGCGTAGTTATTGAAGACACCACCGCAGGAGGCGCAATCACCCATGGCAATCACCCATTTCGGATCGGGCATCTGATCATAGAGACGGCGGACAACCGGGGCCATTTTGCGGGATACGCGCCCGGCCACAATCATCAGGTCGCTTTGTCGTGGGCTTGGGCGCATTAGTTCCATACCAAAACGGCTCATATCATAATTGGCTGCCTGGGCGGACATCATTTCAATGGCACAGCAAGCCAGACCAAACAACATCGGCCACATTGCGTTTGTGCGGCCCCAGTTGACCAGGTCTTCCAGACGTGCGGTTACCACGCCCATATTTCCTAATTTTTGTTCTAATCCCATTCCAACGCTCCTTTCTTCCAGGCATAGGCATAACCCGCCATCAAGATGGCAACAAACACCATCATTTCGGCCAACATAAAAAGTCCCTGGCCTTCTTTGACAAAATCGTTAAAGACCAGGGCCCAGGGGATGAAAAACACAACTTCGATGTCGAACAGGATGAATAGCACAGCGATCAGGTAAAAGCGCACCGGGATACGGCGAGTACCTGGACCAATCGGGTTCATACCCGATTCATACGGCATGGATTTCTTGCCGGCTGGACGTTTGGGCCCAAAAATGGCTCCCAGAACGATCGCTATGACACCAACCAGTGTCGTCAACGCAATAAAAATTGCAATAGCCACATACTCAAGCAACATAATACACACTCCCATGGAGGGTTTTGAGACAGATTGCGCAAAGTATAACATAGGATAATGTCAGTGTGAAATTTCACAAAGAAAAAATTATAAGCAATTTCGATGACATTAATCACCTTTATTGGAAAAATATTCTTTCGGTCAAAACGCCGGTTTTGGGGTGGCTGGGTGACTTTTGGCTACCTTAAAATCCGGTGTATTCTTATGTTTCGCATACCCTTTTATGGTATTATGGTCTTAACTTTACAGGAAAAAACCTTATGGAAGATAAAATTACAATTATCGAAGGACCTACTCCCGTGTTCGAACCCGTGCAGGATGGCTGGGCGCTTGGTTTGAACGAGACGCGCGAGTTCTCGATTACTGCGCTGACACGCCTCCGAACTTTTAATGGTCCCGCCCTGGTGCAGCGTTGTTATCAGCGGTGGAGCCAGCGAGAGTCAATTACCCTGCATTACCGCGATGAGGCCGGGTTGGAGCTATCGGCTCCGATCCTGGCAGCGCGTTCGATTGATACGGACGATGGCCAGGTCCTGTTACTGTGGCTGCACTTGCAGCGCGATAACATGGAACTGGAAATCAACAACGATGATGATTCCAGCGAGGATGACGATTTCGACATCCTGGAATAAGAGCTGGTAGTCAGTTCTCCTTTCTTCATCTCATTTATACGGCTGTGCAATGGCTTTTGTCCGTTCTGAACTGCAAAGTAACGTGCTCTGGCTGACGATTGACCGGCCAAAAGCCAACGCCTTCAACCTTGAGTTGATAGGTGAATTGCAGGCCGCCATAAACCAGGCCGGGCGTGATGCGCAGGTGCGTGTGGTGGTGTTAACCGGCGCTGGGCGTGTATTTGGCGCCGGGCAGGATATTGAAGAAATTAAGGCTGGGGGAGCGGAACTTTCTTACCGAGAGCATTTACTGGCAACGTACAATCCACTGATTTTGCAGTTGCGCCGGATTGAAAAACCGGTCATCGCCGCTGTGAATGGCCCCTGTGCGGGTGCTTCGCTGGGGATTGTCCTGGCGTGCGACTTGCGGGTGGCTGCGGAGAATGCCCGTTTTGTGGTGGGCTTTACCGGGATAGGCCTGGCGCCTGATTCTGGGGTTTCGCTGCTACTGCCGGCCCTGGTTGGCCTGGGGCGTGCCCTTGAGCTAACTTTTAGCAACCAGCCGCTTTTGGCAGAGAAAGCCCTCGAGTGGGGGCTGGTCAACCGGGTGGTTCCCTTTGAAAACTTACCCCAGGCCGTTGGCGCGTTGGCACAAGAATTGGCGGCCGGGCCGGTTGGGGCGTTTGGACTTTCCAAGCGCGTTTATAATAGGGCAGTTTTAGCCGACCTGCAGGCAGTCCTGGAGTACGAAAGCTACGTCCAGGAAGTTGCCGGCGCGCGCGCTGAACATAAGGAAGGCGTGGCAGCCTTCCTGGAAAAAAGACCGGCCAAGTTTGGCTGAATTATCTTAGAAGTTGGGGGTCGCAGCGGCCTCCGCGGACTGGAATCTCCCCATGAGTAGTATCCCTTACGAACCCGTCATTGGGCTTGAAGTTCATGTTGAAATGCTTACAAACTCAAAAATGTTTTGCAGCTGCCCGGTGGTCGATTCGACCAACGCAGCGCCAAATACGGCTGTCTGCCCGATCTGTGCCGGACACCCGGGTAGCCTGCCTGTCTTGAATGGGCGTGCGGTGGAGTTTGGCTTGCGCGTAGCGGCGGCTCTGCAGTGTGAACTTGCTCCGATTAGCATTTTTGCTCGTAAAAATTATTTCTACCCTGATTTGCCGAAGGGTTACCAGATTACCCAGTATGAGCAACCGTTGGCGGTAAATGGGCGGATTACCCTGCAGACCTCGCAGGGTGAAAAACTCATTCACATTCGGCGCGTGCATCTTGAGGAGGATACCGGCAAGTTGACGCACGTGGACGCGGCCGGGCAATCTTTTTCACTGGTGGATCTCAATCGCGCCGGTGTGCCGCTGCTGGAAATTGTCACAGAACCTGATTTTCACTCGGCTGAAGAAGTACGAGTCTATGCCGAGACACTGCAGGCGCTGGTACGGTACCTGGGTGTAAACAGCGGCGATCTTGAGAAGGGTGTCATGCGTATTGAGCCGAATATTTCGGTCCGCCCGCTTGGGCGGGAGGAGCTGGGCACCAAGGTCGAAATTAAGAATCTAAACTCTTTCCGTGCCCTGGAGCGCGGGGTGGCTTATGAGATTACCCGGCAGATTGAGTTGATTGAATCTGGTGGGCAGGTGGCCCAGGAAACTGTTGGCTGGGATGAGAACCGCCAGGTGACGTTTAGCCAACGCTCAAAAGAAGATGCCCACGATTACCGTTATTTCCCCGAGCCCGACCTGCCGCCCCTGCTGGTAAGCAAGCGCTGGATGGACGATGTTCGCCAGGCTCTGCCTGAACTGCCATGGGAACGATGCAGCCGTTTTGTGGCCGAGTATGGTCTCAGTGCCGCAGAAGCCTGGCAGCTTGCATCCGAAAAGCAGCTGGGTGAGTATTTTGATGCAGTGGTGAAGGCCAGCCCGGAGAGTGGTTTGCGTACCGTGTACGCCTGGGTGACAGGGGAGCTGCTTTCATTAATGAACTCTTCTGGTGTGTCGTTTGAAGACCTCAAGGTTACACCCACGGGCCTGGCTGGCCTGTTGACGTTGATCAGCACCGGGCAGATCAACCAGAATACTGGCAAGGGTGTGCTGGCCGACATGTTTTTAAGTGGTAAACCCGCCGGGCAGATTGTTAGCGAGAAAGGCCTGGCACAGGTCTCTGACCTGGATTTTATCGCCGGGTTGGTGGCCGAGATCCTGGCCGAATACGCTGGTGAAGTGACCAATTACCGGGCTGGCAAGATTACCGTGGCGAATTTCCTGTTTGGTCAGGTCATGCGCAAAGCCGGTGGCAAGGCAAATCCGCAGGTGCTGCGTGCAGAGCTGGAAAAACAGCTCAACGCATCCTGAACTCCCCGTTATTTTTAGCCGCGCCAGGCGCGCGGATACTTTCAAACTCCTAAAGGTGAATCAATGGATCCAGTCCAGCATGTTTTGACCATCTTCGAACGTTTATCCGCCATTCCGCGCGGAAGTGGTAATGAGGCCCAGGTGGCCGCCTGGTTGCAGTCACTTGCGGCAGAGAATGGCTATCCGGCGCTGTTAGATGAGGCTGGCAACCTGCTTATCCGCATCCCTGGCACTCCGGGCCGTGAAAACGCGCCAGTTGTCGTTTTGCAGGGGCACATGGATATGGTTTGCGAGAAAACTCCTGATTCGCCCCATGATTTCCTCAAAGATGCCATTCGATGCATTGTGGATGGTGACTGGCTGCATGCCGACGGTACCACCCTGGGTGCCGACAATGGTATTGCGATTGCCCTTGCGTTGGGCCTGGTAAGCGATCCTTCGGTGGCCCATCCTCCACTTGAATTGCTCTTCACGGTCCAGGAGGAGGTAGGTTTGCATGGTGCCAACCGACTGCAACCTGGTTTTGTCAGCGGCAAGATCCTGGTCAATCTCGATTCGGAAGATGTCAGCACTTTTATTGTGGGCTGCGCCGGGGGTCAAACCACCCAATTGAACATGCCGGTGGAATTTGAAGATGCCAGTGGCAAGACCGCCTGGCATCTCAAGGTCAGCGGGCTGCGCGGCGGGCACTCTGGTGTGGATATTCATCGTCATTATGCCAGCGCGAACAAGTTGATTGGACGTGCCCTGGCTCAGGTACGGCAGTCGGTGCCGGTGGCGCTCATCAGCCTGGCTGGTGGCACCGCGCATAACGCCATATCACGAGGCGCTGAAGCGGTATTCACCTGTGATCCACAGCAAACCGCGGCGGTGGAAAAAGCGGTTGCTGAAGCGCAAATGATCTTTAACCAGGAATATACCCCGGTGGAAAACGAGATTGTGTTGACGCTCAGCCCGGCGCAGGCTGGCAGGGCAGCAACAGAGGCCGCTACTGTTAAGGTAATCCAGCTGCTGCTAGCCGTGCCCCATGGCGTGGCGGAAATGTCTGCCAGCATCCCGGGGTTTGTTGAAACATCCAATAACCTGGCCCATATTGCGCTAAGCGATGGTAATTTCTCAATGTTGACCAGCCAGCGCAGCACAGTGATGAGCCGTATGACGGATTTGACTGCGCGTATCACCTCGATCGGCCTGTTGGCTGGTGCCGAAGTCGCGAGCACCCCTGCTTACCCAGGCTGGAAGCCGGATATGAAATCGCCGCTGCTGCAGCGTAGTAAAGAAATCTACCAGTCTGTTTTTGGCGCGGAACCGGAAGTCACCTTGATCCATGGCGGACTGGAGTGCGGTACCATTGGCGCCATCTACCCGGGCATGGATATGCTTTCGATTGGGGTTACCATCGAAAACCCGCATTCCCCTGGCGAAAGAATGTACATTCCCTCGATTGGGCGCATCTGGAGCTTTATGGTGGCCTTCCTGGCGTCTTACCGATAATTTTGGGATGTCGTTGGGTTACCCATAAAAAAGAAGAGGATGGCAACCAGAAACCGGCTGCCATCCTCTTCTTTTAGAATGAACAGGTGCTACTTGAACAACTGTTGTATGGGGGTGGTTTTGGAATGACTGCGGGCATCGCGGCGCATGGGGATGGTATCGCGCAGGATCAACTGCCTGAAGACAGGCACTACAGCGGGGTCAAAAAATATTTTTGATTGTGATTGCAGGTAGGTCATGGTTTTATCAACTGGCCAGGCGGAACGATAGGGGCGATTCGATGTCAGCGCGTCATAGACATCCACAATCGAAAAAAGCCGGGCTGGGAAGGGAATCTGTTCGCCCTTTAGTCCATAGGGGTAGCCGCTGCCGTCCCATTTTTCGTGGTGGTAGAGTGGAATATCCATGGCCTGTTTGAGATGCTCCACCTGTGCGAGCAGTTGGTAGGCATAGAGCGGGTGTTGTTTCATGACTTCCCATTCATCTGGCAGCAGGGAACCTGGCTTGAGCAGGATGGCATCCGGGATGCCCATCTTGCCGATGTCGTGCAACAGCGCGCCCTGGTGTACCAGGGGCATATCGGCATCCGAAACTCCCATGCGGCGAGCCAGTTCAACCGTCATTTTAGCGACCCGGCGGGTATGTCCTTCGGTCTCCCGGTCGCGTAGTTCAAGGGCTCGAGACAGGCCTTCGATAGTGGCATCGTAAGCGTTGGTTAATTCGAGCCGGGAATCCTTTAGGAATTTGACGAGTAGGGTGTTATCTATGGCGATTGCGATCTGGTTGGAAAGGGTTTCCAGCATGGTGTACCACTCTTCGTCCGGTTCAAAGGGCCGGCGTTGGAAAATTTCCAGCACTCCCCTTACTTCGGAGCGGGCGATGAGCGGGGTGCCCAGGTACATCATAAAGCCTTCTTCATGGAATCTGGCGGCGCGCGAAAAGTTTTTTGGGTCGTTCTGCAGGTTTTCCACGTATACGATTCTTTTTTCTAGTGCAACCTGGCCCGCGAAGCTCTCGCCAATTCTTAAGTGCGAATGACGCAGGGTTTCGTAGTGGAAGCCAAAACCATCCACAAAGTTGAGCATCTGTGTTTTTGGGTCAAGGATCAGCAGGGAGAGGGCGTCGACGTGGATGTGCTTGGCGACCTCTTTCAGGATGATTTCGGTCATGGATTTCATATCCATGCTGGAGAGGATGGCCTGGTCAATCGAGCGCAGTGTTTGCATCTGGCTGAGCTGCCGGCGCGAATCTTCGTAGAGATGGGCATTTTGTATAGCCGATCCGACCAGCGAGTTATAGGCAATAAAGTATTCGATCATTTCGGGGGTGAAAAAATCGGCCTGCTCAACCACCAAACCTAAAACACCCATAACCTGGTTATTTGCCAGGATGGGGAATAAGGCCCGGCTGTATGGTTGGCTGTTCGAGCCGGGGTCGGAGGTTTCCAAGATCGCTAATTTATTAACCAGCAGCGTGTTTATTTCATTGTCAGTGGGTTTGCTCAAGCTGGTTTTTGTTGAGCCGGTTGATAAATAGGTAAGCTCTTGCATGCCCTGGCCGATTTTTAACCATCCCAGCCAAACCTCGCTTGCGCCAAGATACTCAACACAGGCTTGGGTGATGACATTCCCCAATACCTGACTATCCAGTTCTCTCGAAAGCTGGCGAGCACTTTCCTGCAGGGTACCCATCAATTTGCGGTGTTGTTCAGCCAAATCTGCTTTGCGCTTTTGTTCGGTTGTATCTCTTACGATCAGGATCAGGTTGGAGGTCTTGATCTTGAGGCAGTTAATGGAGTAGGACAGTTTTTGAGGACTGGTGGAAACTTCGTAATCGATGGTGGAAATTTCCCCGTTTTGCAGGGTCTTGTTCATGGCCGAAAGTACCTGCGCTGCGGCGTGCGGAGGGAAGATATCCAACACATGCCGGCCCAGGCATTGTTCGGGGCTGGTGAAGAAGTTGACACTCTCGCTGGCGAGATAATTGATGATGACCCCATGCTCATCAAGATAAAAGAGTAAATCAGGGAAGATTTGGAATATGGTTTTCAGGATTGCATCCGTGTCACTGGATGGGCGTCCTGGAAACCGGGTTTCCACGGATGGGGATATGGGTTTCATACCGTTCTTTCTATACCCAGGGAGTTCACAAATCCGAAGTACCTTATTCCGCCGTAATTTCAAGCGGTAGTATGCGTAATTTGTGGGAGTGGGTGGGTTGTGTCATTCGAAACTTTACCTTGCTATAAGCGTACCTGGTAATTTTCGTTTAATAATGAGGATTTCGAGCCCTGGGTGGAGGTGGGCAGTAATTTACATAAATGCTGGGCAAACTCTGGCAGGGTGGTGGCTTTTGCTGCGAGTACGAATTGGTACTCCTCAGTGCTTAGGGAAAAATGTTCCCCGGCGTAGCCGCTGCTGATGGCCCGGGCCGGGTCGTTTAGCAAGAGGGCGCAAAATTGCCGGCTGACAACCGCCGCGGCTAGCAAGCGGCTGATTTCGTTGGTATCCTTGCGACCGCTGCGAACACCAATATGCTGATCAAATAACTGGTTGGTTAACATTTTTATGAACCTTCCTTTGGGAATTTGGCAAAGCCAATAAGAGGAAAACGCCGGTACTGATGAGAAGATCTCCCAGGCTATATGCGAAACGGTAGGGTATCCAGGAGGGACCCACGAACCGGTCGGAGAGCCAGGGCAGGTTGATCATTTCTGGGAGGAGCAGGATATCTTTGCTAGCCGGGCTGAAGCGCGCGCCAACCGATATGTTGGCAAGCAGGCTGGCCGGGATTAATTTGCCGGCGGTGATAGTACTGATGGGCATCAAACCACCGTTTGTGATGACGGCCAGTAAATTGAAAGATAACCCCACGGTCAGCAGGGGCATGCCGGGTAACCGTGGATTGACCAGACAAAATAATAAAAGCCCAATTTGGGAGGTGACCAGGCAAGTTGCGGCTGCCAGGGTGGACAGGTGGGTGCGTGTGGCGGGCAGGTAAAAAGCGAAGAATTGCGGAAGAAAGAAGATCAGCACCAGCCAGGTGTGCTGTAATTGGGGTAACTGCCAGGCTGAGCCATGCCACTTGCTCGCCAGCCAGCCAGCCAATAACCCTGCGAGGAGGGCGGGTAGCAGGATCACTTATTTACCGATACCGCCGCCGTCGATGGGAGCGCCAGCGCCCAATACCAACATGACAAGTGTCACAACCAGCAGGAAGAGCTGCAGGTGGTGTTTCTGAATTTTTGATAGGGATAGTCCGAGCTGGAAGGTAGTTTTTTTCATTTTTGCACCTATTGAATGGATTATGTTGGGTAACGATTATAGAATAACCCAATCCAGGCTTCAAAAGTGGGTACAAAGACATATTAATTTAGTTCTTTGCGCAGTTTTTCCAGCTCTGCTGAGGGTTTGATCCCCAATTCGGTTTGTAATACCTGGCTGCAAGTTTTATAGACCCGCGCAGCGGCGGCCCTATCCCCCAGGCGCAGGTGGGCGCGCATCATCAACTGGTAGGCATCCTCGAGAAGTGGGTCGGTTTCGAGGGCGGCCTGGCAGGCCGCCAGAACGGAAGCATGCTGGCCTGTTTGCAGGTATAACCAGGCCAGGTTGAGCAAATTGGCCTGGTGGCGGGTTTCGAACTCGTTTCTGAGGATATCCGCCCACTCCAGGTCGATATCTGCCAGGAAGCGCCCATGCACCAGGTCCACGGCGATCTGCAGTTGGGCGGCTGTTTCGGCGGGGCTTTTGCAGGTGGATGCAAATTCGACCTGTTTCTCATAGGTCTCGTGGTCGTATTCATAATCAAGGTTATGGTTGAAACGGTAGCGCTCGCCGTCAAACAGGATGGTGTTCTGCCCGACGGCGTGTCTCAGACGGTAGAGGCTGGTTTTAAAACGCATTTTCAACCGTTCAGGGGAAATATCCGGCCAAAAGACAGCGGCTACTTCCTCTTTGGTGCTGGCATTGGTTTCGAGAAAATGGAAAAATAAATCACGCGTTTCCCTGGTTTGCCAGTCAGAAAGCTGCAATTCGCTGCCGTTTACCCTTACCAGAGCCGGGCCGAAGCCCTGAATGGTGATATGTGGAGGGGAAATGAAAGCGGATTTTGATGCCCGCCGGACGTTTCTACGGATGGTGGAAATTTGCTGGGTGAATTCATTGGCGCGTTGAAACCAGGGCTGGAATGGCTGCAGGTCTGAGCCTGCCAGTTGAAATTTTTGCAACCAGTGTTGGATCTCACTGGCGGCGATTTGCAGGGGGGCGGGTTCCTTGAGGGTTATCCAGGCGGTGTTCAGGTTGCTCAGCTCGAGTGGCAGAGAGTCTGTTTCGCCCAGGGCCAGGTGGGCTGCGGCCAACCATAGTTTTGCGATGCTGACTTCCAGTGCGCGTCCATCGCGTTCATACAGGTTGATTGCGCGGGCCAACTGGCCGGATGCCTGGTGAACCTGATCCTGGTAAAGCAATAGCAGGCCGTGTTCCATCAGGAAGAGGGCTTCATCGGCCTGGGATGTGTTTTGTCCGCTGCGCCCAGATAATTCACGCAGCAGGGCCTCAGCTACGGCAGGGCGATTTTCGAGCCGGGCAATACGGGCTTTGGCTACCGAGGTGTAAAAGACCAGGAATGAGTATCCGAGTTGTGAAGCGATCACCAGAGCCTGATCGATACATTCGCCAGCGCGTTCGGTTTCCTGCAGGTCAGCCAACAGGTCTCCCAGGCTGCTGAGTGCCAAAGCCTGGGCGCGGGTGTAGCCACTACGCTGGGCGCAGTCGATCGCGTCTTCCAAAACCCTGAATGCCAGTTCATATTCGCCGCGTGAATGGTGCAACACGGCCAGGTTGTTCATTAATGTGGCCTGCCAGCCCAGGTTGCCATCTTTTTCCCAGGTTTTCAGGGCGCTCTGATAATAAAGGATGGCAGTTTCAGTGTTGCCGAGGGCGTGATGGATGGTGCCCAATTCCATTTCCAGGATCGGTATCTGCACGAAGTCTTGCAGGCGTACCAGGCGGCGCAGGGCGTCCTCGAGCAAGGGGGCAGCCGCAAGGCTGTTGCCTTGCCGGAAGAGCACCATGCCTTTGACGCGTTCAGCGGCGGCATAGGTGGTCTGGATTTCATCGTTAGGGATGCCCACGGTGATCGCCATGATTTCCTCGGCGTCTTGCATGGCCAGAGGCAGGCCTCCCAATTCGCGGTAGGCGGCAGCCCGGCGTACCAGTGTCAGAGTCAGGTTTTCGATGTCTGCTTGCTGCCGGAACTGAGTTTCGGCCTGGCTCAGGAGCGAAATTCCCATCTGGGTGTCGCCCTGGGTGTAGGCTACTGACCCTTGCAGCGAGAGCAGCCTGGGGTTGTTTTGCAGGATGGAGACGGGCAGGCGGTCCAACCAGCTAGCAAGGGTGACGATGCGCCCATTTTGAATTAGATAGGTGCCCGCCTGCTCGATGAGTGCAATGCGGGCTTGCAAGTCACCATTGTTTTCATAAATATAGTGGGCTTTATCCCAGTCCCGCTGTTGGCGATAATAATCTGCCAGGCGGGTCATGACCTGCTGGATGATTTGCGGGGTTTCTTCTTGCAGGCGGGTTTGCAAGTATTCCTGAAAAAGATGGTGGTAGCGAAAGTCACGTCCATCTGTGCCGATGGGGATGGCGAACAGGTTGTTGGTTTGGATGGCGTGGAATAATTTTTTCCAATCCAGGTCACGCTGCGAAACAACGGGTTCGAGTACTTGTTGGCAAAGTTCAATATTTACATCGTCAAGCAGGGAAGTTAGCAGCAGGAAATCGCGCACATCGGTGGGCTGTTTTGCGAGGATTTCGCGGGTGAAGTAGTCGTATAACTCGATGCCGGTACGTGCGGCCGGGGTGGTGGGGTTGCGGAGGCCGGCGTGGTGAGAAAGACCGGTTAGGGCAATGGCGGTCACCCAGCCATCTGTCAGTCGCGCTATATCGCGGGCTTCGTCCAGGCTAAGATGCTGGTGACTATTTTGATCGAAAAGCGCCCTGATTTCTTCTGGCAGGAAGCCCAGGTCTTCCACGCCCAGGCCTCCCACCAGGTCCCTGGCGACCAACAGGTGCAGGTCGGGCAGGGTTGGCAGCAGGCGTGAGAGTAGCAGCAGGTGGCAGTGTTCCCCCACCAGTTCGATGAAGCGGTTAATGAAAATACGCACTGCGGGAACCGGGTCGACGAACTGATAGTCATCCAGCACGATGGCGAAGTGCTCATGAATTTCCTGTTGGATTTCATTGGTGATGGTGATGACCAGACGTTCGTTTTCCTTCTCGATCAGCGTGGTGTTTTTCAACATGCTGGTGGAAATCGTCCCAAAGCCTGGAAAGCGTTCCTGGATACTGGCGATGAAATAGGCGAGGAAGCGCTGGGGGTCCTGGTCCAGGCTGTCGAGTGAAAGCCAGCAAAATGGAATTTCACTGTTTTCGGCCATGTCGATCAAGAGCGAGGTTTTTCCATAACCAGCCGGGGCCGAGATCAGGACCAGCTTTTTGTTCAACAGGGCGTGAATTTCATTAATTAAGCGCGGGCGCGTGATCAGCTCCGCTCTGCGTCGCGGCGCGATGGTTTTTGTTTTGCTGAGTGGGAAGGAAGTTTCGCCTTGCATTGAAGTGCTAATAAGGTTGATGTTCCTTGATAATAAAAAAATCAATGGATTAATTGCGCAGGGTCGCCTTTATGGGCGGATACCACGCTTTGCAATCGTTGGTCTGAACGAGATGCTGGTTGAACCTGGTCTGTGGCGTTGTAAAATATTTATTGGGCCATGTTTACAGGTTGACATATTATTTTTTGCTATCTTGGATTCTATGTTTGGTAAGTAAATTTTACTCGCAAGCAGGTAACTAATCGATGGGATGTTGGTTCAATATTTGCAAGGAGGCTGGTTTTCACGGGATTGGAACCTGAATTCCTAATAAAACTACAACTGCGGCGGGGGTGATTGCCTTGGGCGGTTGATTTTGTATGGTAATGTTATCTTTCCCGGGCAACTGTCGATTAAAATGTAGGTGTGTTAATTTAGGCGCTTTTCACGTGCCAGGTACAAAATACAGGATAAAATAAAAATGACTGCCGGGTAACGGCACGAGAGCACAACTTTGGGTGTGAATTATTTTGGAGATTTATGGACAGGTCTGTTACCGCATTGATCGCCGCGGTTTTGGTAACCGCTTTGCTTGGAACTGCGATGTATTTAATGGGCAGGGATGCCCTGGTCACAGCCGATGTGGTTGCGGCAAGTACGCAGGTGGCTGTGGACAATCAGAATGTATTGAATGATTTTAAGGCGCGTGAAAAACAATACACCTCGCAGCTTACCACGGCGGCCAGGCGGCTGAGTGCAGCCAACCAGCAGATTGATCTCGCTAATCGCCAGATTGAGCAGTATCAGGCGGTGTTCAACCAGCTTGAACAGCAGGGTTTGATCGCCATTGCCAAGGATGGAACTATCACCATCCTCCAGCAGCCCAAGCCATGATGTTCTCACAGCCGGGTACTTTTTAAGGTAAATATGATTAAACAATTTGCGCGCACATGGGTTTCGTTGGTCAGCATGGTCGGATTCTTACTGGTCTGGCTTTACCTGGCGCGCGCCTCGGAGCCGAGGGACAACCAGGGAACCCCACAGCCCAACCCAACCAGCCCCACCGCTACGGTTGTGCTCCCGCCAGTACCGGATATCGACGCGCTGGTTGCCGCGGTAACGATTACACCGGGCAATATAAAAAGTTTTAACCTGATCATTCCGAGCCCACTGCCAACCGGCGCGCCCACCTCGGCCCCACCGGTGATTCCACCCACTGTGCTACCAACCCAGCTTGCCACCATCGTCCCGATGCCGCAGCCCACTGCTATACCAACCCTGCAAGCCACCGCCAATATTCCGACTGCCACGCCCTGGTTGCGTACAGGTGGCTCATGATTGGTCAGCCAGGTGGCTCAACACTGAACTCAAGGTCGTGAGAATGTCAGTTAACCCCGGTCAGAACCGTCCAAACCAGGTAGGCGCATTGCCTTTTGTGATCACGCTGATGCTGATGTGTGTGGCCTTTGTGTTGGTTGTGCCAATTAACGGTAGCACCTCGCTCTTCGAGATGATTACGGAACCATTTGCACTAAAAAGTATGCATGTTTGGTGGTATATCAACCGCGCTTCGGGGTTGATGGCCTACCTGCTGTTCTGGCTTTCGACGGTGTTTGGGTTTGCTGTCAGCAGTAAGATTTTTGATGCAGTGCTTGAGCACAAAATGACGATCGCTTTTCATGAACATCTCTCGCTGCTGGGGCTTGGTTTTTCTTTTCTGCATGCTGGTGTACTGCTGCTTGAATTGGTTGAGCCGTTTACACTGGAGCAAATCCTGGTGCCTTTTATTTCCAATTACCGTCCATTTTGGGTTGGGCTGGGCATCCTGAGTCTGTATTTTGCTTTGCTGGTGTCGCTGACTTTTTATATTCGCCGGTTTATCACTTTGCGTGTTTTCCAGGGGATTCATGTCGTCAGCCTGCTGGCTTACGCGGGGACTCTTTTTCATGGACTGTATGCTGGTACGGATTCAGACCTACCCTGGGTGCTTAAAATATACGCGTTGACATTTTTGACGACGGTCTTTTTTGCTGTTTACTGGATTGCGTGCGGGACCCCGTCGCCGAAATCACTGGATGATCTGTAGCGGTCCAGCGTTGTAGTCACTGAGACATCATCCTTCCCCCAAAAAATCAATCATTTAGTGTGCATACCTTTAAAGTTATTATCGGGTTGCCTCTTTAGCGTTGCGGCGGTTGATCAGCGCATTCGATAAGACTGGCTACAGCACTGCTAAAAGAGCCGCGTCCGAATGAAACCCCTGGCACGCTGACCTGTACCTGAATTGGTCAGGTGAAATTCAGCACATTGAACTTGTCTTAACCACCCGCTCCATATTTTCTGCGGGTGCTCACTGGAGGTCCTTGATGGAATATGATAGTTTTCGCGCGATGAGCACCACCATTTTGCTGGCAGCCGAAGGGTCTGCCGCGCAAGAAGGTTTTGTTCATACGCGCAGTTTTATTGAAGCCTGTGAACAGCGGTTTACGCGCTTTTCTTCCACCAGTGAGCTGGCGCGCCTCAACCATGCGGCAGGCTCCTGGTTCCCGGTCTCAGCCGAAATGTTCAGCCTGCTTCAGGCGGCGGTTGAGTGTTTTACCCTGACTGGCGGCTTATTCGATCCGTCGATACTGCCGGATCTTGAGGCACTTGGTTACGACCGCACGATCGAGGAACTTCGATCTGCGGGGCCTGGGCCAGGTTCTGCCCTGCGTGGGCGCCAGGATTTGCCCTCCTTTGGGTCGATTGAATTTGAGGTCAGTAACCTGGCGGTTCGTTTGCCAATGGGTATGAGGATTGACCTGGGTGGGATTGCCAAGGGTTGGATCGCTGAACAGGCAACGCTGCGCCTGCGGAAATTTGCTTCCACCTGCGCTGTGAATGCAGGCGGGGATCTGTTCCTGGTGGGGCGTCCTGCGGGGCAGGAACAGTGGGAAATTGCGCTTGAAGATCCGCGCAACCCAGATCTTGACCTGATGAACTTCCTGGCGGAGCCAGGCGCGGTCGCGACATCCTCGGTTGCGCGTCGTTTCTGGCAGCAGGATGGCATTCGGCGTCATCACCTGGTGGATCCGCGCAGTGGTGAACCTTCGGACAGCCCATGGTTGAGTGTGACAGCCTTTGCCCCTTCTGGCGCGCTGGCAGAAGCTGGTGCCAAGTCCATGTTAATCGGTGGGCCGCAGTTTGCTCGCAGCCTGGTTGCCAGTCACCCAGAATTTTATTATCTGGCGGTGGATCATGATGGACAGGTATGGGTCCCGGATGATGGTACCGAGCGAATATTCCAGGTATGAGAAAATAGGAAACAAGCAGGAAAAATATTTTATCTGGGTGTGCAAGCGAGCAACCAGGCAGACACCTCTGAACTCATGATGATTGTGGATACCAGGTGGCCCGAAAACAACCTGGTTGGGACACGAAAAAAGCACAGCGCATTTATTCAAGGCCTGTGCTTTTATGATTGAACCCGGCATAACAAAGGTGTAGAATGAATACAAACCTTTTAATCAATTAAGCGGCCCGTAAAATAAGACAAAGCCGGGTAGAATTGTGCCAATTATAAAATATGGCTACCATCCCTTAATGATCGTTCCTGGGATCATGTGTCATTGTCATTCGAGTAGGAATTGTGATGAGATCAATTTTTTTTAGTCGTGGTATCTGTGGAGAACTCTCCACATCAGAATCGATGGAATGGCTGGTCACCAACGGGATTGGTGGTTACGCCTCGGGTACGGTCGCCAACCTGTTGACGCGCCGATATCATGGATTGCTCATTGCTGCTTTAAACCCGCCGCTGGGACGCATCCTGATGGTCAGCAAGCTGGATGATACGGTGGAATATGATGGGCGTATTTACCCGATTTATTCCAATCGCTGGGCTGATATCCTGGTTGAACCCCATGGTTATCGCCATATTGAACGTTTCCAACTTGAAGGCGCCATCCCAACATGGACGTTTACATTCGGTGGCGCACACCTGGAAAAGCGTATTTGGATGCAACCAGGCGAAAACACAACTTACATTAGTTACCATTTACGCCGGGCGCTGTTCCCGATGACGCTTACGGCGCGTGCCATGGTTAATTACCGCGATATTCACGCAGAAACTCATGCAGGCGATTGGCAGATGCAGGTTCGCAGAGTGGCGCAGGGGCTGAAGGTCGGTCCTTTTGAGAGCGCATTGCCGTTTTACATCCTCAGTGAGCGGGCTACGGTGGTGCAGGAACATCACTGGTACCGTAATTTCTCTTTAAATATGGAGCCCTATCGCGGTGCGGTGGCGATGGAAGACCACCTGAATGTGGGTGATTTTCGCGTTACGCTGGAGCCTGGCGAAACGGTTACCTTTGTCATCAGTACAGAGGCATCGCCTAACCTGGATGGTAAGAGCGCTCTGGCGCAGCGAAAAGCCTACGAGGAAGCGTTGGTTGCGCAGGCACCTGAGATGCCCATTCGACTTGTATTGGCGGCGGACCAATTTGTGGTCAAACGGGTTGAGCCTGGTGCCCCGGAGGGATGGTCCATCATCGCCGGTTATCATTGGTTGCGAGACTGGGGTCGCGATACGCTGATCAGCCTGCCTGGTTTACTGTTGGCAACTGGCAGGTACGCAGAGGCGCGCAGTATTTTAAGGACCTTTGCCCAATATGTTGACCAGGGCATGCTGCCCAATCACCTGCCTGAAGCGGGTGGTGTGTTGGAGTATAAGACTGCGGATGTGACCCTGTGGTATTTTGAAGCCATCCGGGCGTATTTCCGCGAAACGGGCGACCTGGATTTAGTGCGTGAACTTTTCCCGGTGCTGGTTGAGATGATTGATTGGCATGAAGCTGGCACGCGGTACCAGATAAAAGTGGATGAAGAAGATGGCTTGTTATATGCAGGCGAACCCGGCATACCGATGACATGGATGGATGCCAAGATCGGCGATTGGGGTATCACACCGCGTACGGGCAAGCCGGTTGAGGTTAACGCGTTGTGGTATAACGCCCTGCACAGCATGATTGAATTTTCACAGGCCATTAACGAGCCATCTGGCCGATACCAGGCGATGGCGGATAAAGCCGGGACTGGTTTTTCGCGTTTTTGGAATGAGAAACTGGGCTATTGTTATGATGTGCTTGATACGCCGGCTGGCGGCGATGACCCGGCGCTGCGTCCCACCCAGTTGATAGCGGTTTCACTGCACTATAGCCCGCTATCGGCCGAAAAGCAAAAGGCGGTTGTGGATATTTCCTTACGCAAGCTGCTGACACCGGTGGGTTTGCGCAGTCTTTCGCCAGATGAGCCCGGGTATATCGGTCGTTATAATGGCGACCACGCGATGGACGACAGTGCCTACCACCAGGGAACGGTGTGGGGCTGGTTGATCGGTCCGTTTGTCAGCGCGCACTTGCGTGTTTACCGCGATTCACAGCTGGCGCTTTCCTTCCTGGAACCGCTTTTTGAACACCTGTCTGTGCGCGGGCTTGGGAGCGTCAGCGATATTTTTGATGGCGATGCGCCTCATACCCCGCGTGGTTGCGTGGCCCAGGCCTGGAGTGTGGCCGAACTGCTGCGTGTTTGGCGGGAGATTAACGCGTTGGAAAAAGAGCAGGCTGGAAAATAAATTCACGGGTAGCCGTGTTTAACATTAAGCCGCTGGCGATTTGCCGGCGGCTTAATGTTTGGAATGGCGGATAACCAGCATGGTGATGTCATCAAACTGCTTTGAGCCGCTGGCATGTTCTTCGATGCGATTTTGAAAATGATCGAGCAGCCCGTCCAGGGGCAGGTTGCCAGCCAGCAGGGGAACAAATTCGCGGACTTCGAATAATTGGCCAGCAGGGTCGGAGGTATCTGTCAAGCCATCGGTATAGGCGAAGAGGGTATCGCCTTCTTCAAAGAGCAGTTCGCCGACCCGGTACTGGGCGTTGAGCATGGCGCCGACGGCTGGGCCAGAGATTTGCAGGGCGGCCCGCATTCCGGTGCGGTTGACATGCAGGGGCGGCAAATGGCCGGCGTTGATATAGGTGAGCAGACCACTGGTGACATCCAGGATACCAAAGAAGATGGTGGCGAACATGCCGGTCAGGCCGTGGGTTTCGACGATGTAGTTGTTGGTCAGTGAGATGGTGTTATGGATGCGCGCCGCCGGGGTGCTAAGGCCGCGGGTGAAGAAATCGATGTTCGAGATAACGCGCAGCAGGCTGCGGAAGAGGGTCATAAAGAGGGCTGCGCCCAGACCCTTGTCACAGACATCGGCGATCACCAATCCAACCGTGCCATCAGGCAGCTCGAAGACATCATAAAAGTCGCCGGCGACTTCGCGCGCCGACTTTAGCGAGGCTGCGATCTCCCAGCCTGGGGGCTGGGGCAGGCTCTCTGGCAAGAAACTTGCCTGGATGTTGCGACCGATCTCAAACTCGCGTTCGAGTGCCTTGCGGTAGATTTTTTCCTGTTCCCACAGGCGGGCATTTTCGAGGGCCAGGCTGGTGGCGTGCGCAAGGGTTTCGAGCAGGCGCAGGTCGGCTGTGGTGAAGGGATGTTCCAATTCCAGGTTGATCACCCCCAGCACGCCCTGGAGGGTTGCCCCGGTTAGCATGGGGACCAGGATTGCTGCCCCGCGTGTGCCCAGTGGGCCGGCGTTTTCCAGCAGCAGCGCTTGATGATGGGTGAGTGGTTGTCGGGCCAAGGGCAGGATTAGATCCATGCCAGGCGGATTGGTGTTGTCGCGCTGGTACAGGTAGGCGAAATCCAGCTGGTCTGTGTCGGTTTCCAGCATGGCGATGAAGACGATTTGGGCCTGCAGGTGAAAGGTTTCGCGTATCTTTTCGCCTACCAGCGACTGGATGGCTTTTGGCTCCAATCTGCGGGCCAGACCTTCCTGAACGTTGTTGATGATTTGGAGCTCAACCGCGCGCTGTTCTGTTTCGCGCAGCAGGCGCTGAGTTTCATCAAACAAGGTCGCGTTCTCGAGCGCCACGCTCATTGAATTGGCGATGGTTTGCAGCAGGCGCACGTCCGATTCTTCGAAGGCGTTTTCTTCATCCACATTTTGCAGGCTGAGGATGCCTGTCACTGCGCCGCGCACCATCATGGGGACGCCCAGCCAGGATTTTGGTGTTTTTGTGCCGGGCAGGGTGGGCTGCCCCAGGCGGGCGGCCTGCTCGGCGACATCACTATTGACGAGCACGGGTAGACCAGTGCGGATGATTTTTGAGCGAAAGCCGCCGGGAGCGTGCTGGCCGGGGGAATAGACCCGCTCACCGCGTTCTATTGCGTAGCGGTGCTCGATGGTGTTGCTGGTGGGGTCATAGGGAGAAATCATCACGACTTGCGCGTTGAAAATGTCGCGGATTTCATCCCCGACCAGGTCATAAATGGCCTGCACACCCAAGTGTGCGACCAGGCCTTGCTGAACGCTGTTGATGATCGCCAGTTCAGCCTGCCGTTGGGCCAGATCCTGTTCTAATTTACTGTTCGCTATTTTTGACGCGTTTGGCCTGGTTTTCATACAGGTTTTCCTGTTTCTTGCTCATGAGGGTTCTACGGTGGAGTATGCCGGGCAAGCCGGGCGGAAGGTTACCCTTTGAGCAGGAAGGTCCCAATCTTACCGGAAAAGTATGTTTTTAAATTTTAGCACTTTAATCCCATCCCTGCACACGGCGATGGAAGCCTGCGTGCAGGGATGGTTGGATGGGAATATTAAAACCAAAAGCGGAGCGCCGGTTGGTGCCCCGCTTTTGGGAAACAAGGTCGATAAATTTCTGTCGAAATGTTATTGCAGCGCAAACTGCTGGATCGCCTGGGCAGCTTGCTGTGGTGTTTCAAGCGGGAAGAAATGCCCGGCGTTTTCCAGGATGTGGATGGTGCTGTTGGGTAGTCGATTGGCCAACAGGCTGGCGTTGGCGGGTGGAACAACTTTGTCGTGGGCACCGAACAAGACCAGACTGGGGGCGGTGACCTGGTTAAGCTTGTGCTCGAAACAGGCGGCCTCCGCCAGCAGTCCCATGCCAACAGCCATTTGGGCCTGGTAGCCCGGCAGGTGCAGCGGGTTGGCCAGGCGCCAGTCCAGCCAGGCTTGTAATATTTCGGGCTGGTTCTCGGCAAAGCCAGGGGCGGTGCTGACCAGCAGGCCGTTTTTGAAGCGGGTGAGCGGGTCGCTGGTTATGTCGGTCAGCACCTTCATGGCTTCGGGGGTGATGGGGGCATGGTGAGGTCCGCCAAAATTGGTGGAGGCCAGGATTAGCTTATCGAGCAGGTCGGCATGTTCGAGGGCGAAGGCCTGGGCGATGAACCCGCCCATCGAGTGCCCCATGACAGTTGCTTTGTTAATCCCGAGTGCCTGCAGCAGACCGGCCAGGTCTGCTGCGAGGAGCGAGGCGGTGTAAGGACCGGCCGGTTTATCGGTCTGGCCCACGCCGCGGTTGTCAAAGCTGATTACGCGGAAATGTTCTGCCAGGTAAGGAACCATCTGGTGCCATTCCCAGAGTGGGTACCCCAAGCCGGCGATCAAGACGAGCGGTGTGCCGCTGCCCTGTTCTTCATAATATATGTCGATGCCATTGGCTTTGATAACAGGCATAGTATCTCCTTGGATTGTTCCGTGCATTCGGGTGGCAAAGTGCGTTTAGGCGGTTTCTCTTCCCAGCCAGTGCTTTCTAAGTTCGGCTTTGATGACCTTGCCATAGGGTGAATAGGGCAGGGCGGGGGTGAATTCCAGCCGTTTGGGGATTTTATATTTCGCCAGCCGTCCCTGGCAGAAATTGAGCAGGTCTGAGTGGCTGGCTTGCTGGCCTGGTTTGAGCGCAACGATGATTAAACCGACTTCGCCCCAGGTTTCATCGGGTTGGCCGATGAGGGCCGCATCGGCCACGGCCGGGTGTTCCCGAAAGACGGCTTCGACTTCGGCAGCGTAAATATTTTCGCCACCGCTGATGATCATGTCCTTTGAGCGCCCGGCGATATAAAAATAACCGTCTTGGTCCTGACGGGCCATATCACCGGTGTGGAACCAGCCATCGCGCAGGGCGGCGGCGCTTTCTTCTGGCCGGTTCCAATAGCCACTGCAAACGTGGTCGCCGGCGAAGAGCAGCTCGCCGGTTTCACCGGGGGGCAGGTCCTGATTTTTGGCATTCACCAGCCGGGCCTGGCTGTGGAAAATGGGTTTGCCGACCGAACCGGCTTTCTCGAGGGCTTCGCTGTCGGTCATGGAAAAGCAGTTGACGCCTACTTCGGTTAAGCCATAGCCCTGGCGCAGGGGGGTGCCTGTGCGTGCGTGCCAGGTGTGAATGAGCGTGGGGGGGCAGGGCGCGCCTCCGCTGATAAAAAAACGAACCTGGCTGAAATCGGCAGTGGCAAAGGCGGGGGCGTTCAGCCAGGTCTGGAAGAGGGTGGGAACGCCCAGGATGGCCGTGCAGCCTTCGGATACGATTACTTTTAATGAAGCCGCCGGGTCGAAGCTGCGTGCCAGGACAATGCGCCCGCCAACATAAAAGAGCGGCACCAGAAAAACAAACAGCCCACCGGCATGGAAGAGGGGCGTCAGGATGGGTGAGACGTCTTTTTCGCCCAGGCTCCATGAAATGACGGTGTTGATGGCATTGCAGAGCACCTGGCGGTGTGGTAGGACGGCGCCCTTGGGCTTCCCGGTGGTTCCGGATGTGTACAGGATGCAATAAGGATCCTGGCCATCCAGGGCGGGGCGTTGGGGCTCGAGCGGGGAGGCCTGCTGACGCAACTGTTCGTAGCTGAAAGATGAGGTGATTTCGGCACCTTCGAGCGCCAGGATGGTATCGACCTGGATGGCAGGGCGTATTTCGGCTAGAACCTGGGCGAACTCCGGGCCACAGATCAGCACCCTGGGCTGGCAGTCATTGATGATGTAGGTCAGTTCCCGGCCGGTCAGTCGCCAGTTGAGCGGTGCAAAGATGGCACCAATTTTTGCCAGCCCATAGAGCAGATCGATGTAGGCAATTGAGTTGTGCGCCAGGATTGAAACCCGGTCGCCTTTTTGTAGGCCGAAATTAGCCCGCAGCAGGTTGGCCAGTTGGTTGGCGCGTGTATTGAGCTCTGCATAGGTGCAGCGCTGCCCGGTATGCAGGTCATAAAGGGCTTCACGGTCGGGCGTAAGCCGGGCACGGTTGGTGAGCAGGTCAGCGGAGTGGCTCATAGGGGCGCGGTAAAGTGATTGGAGAAGGGTTAGGTGCCCACCACAATCCCGCCATCCACGCGCAGGGTTTCGCCGGTGATAAAGGATGCATCGTCTGAGGCCAGGAACAGGTAGGCGTTGGCGATGTCGCGCGGTTCACCCAGGCGGCTGAGCGGGGTGCGGGCTTTCATGCCATCCAGGATTTTTTCTGGCATGGCGGTGACCATTTCGGTGGCGATAAAGCCGGGGGCCACCGCGTTAACGCGGATGCCAAAGCGGCCCAATTCGCGTGACCAAACCTTGGTCATGCCGATTACGCCGGATTTTGTGGCAACGTAGTTGGTCTGGCCAAAGTTACCGTCCAGCCCGACGATGGAGGTGGCATTCAGGATGACGCCGGAGCCCTGCCTGGCCATGATGGGGGCAACGGCCTGGGTGCAGTTAAAGACGCCCTTGAGGTTGACCGCAATGACCTGGTCGAAATCGGCTTCGGCCATTTGCCCGAGCAGCTGGCCTTCTTTGAACTTGATCAATTGGCCATCCCGCAAAATTCCGGCGTTGTTGACGATAACATCAATGCGGCCATATTTTGCCACGACGGCATCGATCCAGGCCTGCACGTCTGCGCGGCTGGTGACATTGACCTTGTAAAAGGAAGCCCGTGGCCCGAGCTGACTGGCGAGTTCTGCGCCGGTGTTTTCATTTACGTCGCAGATGACGACCTGCGCGCCTTCTTCGGCGAAGCGCAGCGCGGTGGCCTTGCCAATGCCTGCGGCGCCACCGGTGACGAGCACAACCTTGTCTTTCATGCGCATGAAATACGCTCCTTGTACTGGTAAGTGAAAAATGTTAAAAGGGCCGGGGTGTGCCCCGGTTATGCCGCCCGAAATGCCAGGGCGGTTTGGTGGGTTTCGCCTGTGCCGGTGTCGATGAAGTCCACGCTCAGCGGGCTGCCGATGCGGATTTCCTCCGGTTTGAGCGGGTCGAGGCCGGTGATGCGGGCGCTGATGGAGGGGCCTTCTGCGAGTGTGACGATGCCAGATATATAGGGGTTCTTACGGTCAAAGCCCTGTTCAACCATAAAAGTGGGCCCGCTGTAGATAACGGTGAAGGCCGCCAGTTGGCCCTGGCCACTGGCCTGGAGCCATTCCATTTGATCACTGAGGCAGGCCGGGCAAATTGCGCGGGGTGGCAGGTAGGTTGCCGCGCAGGTGGTGCAGCGCGAACCCATCAGGCGGTGCTCCGAGAGGAACAGGTCAAAGGATGCAGATGAAAACAGGCGGGGGGTGGTTTCTTCGCTCATCATAAGGTTCCTCCAGCTAGTCTTTTCTCTCGAAAACATGCACCACACAGGTGGAGCCGGTCGCACCGACGTTGTGGGTCAGCGCCAGGGGCACATCGCCGGGTACCTGCCGTTGGCCGGCTTCGCCGCGCATTTGTTTCCAGACTTCGACGGCCTGGGCTACGCCCGAAGCGCCGACCGGGTGGCCCTTGGCTTTGAGCCCTCCGGATGTGTTGATTGGTTTGGCGCCGTTACGGGCTGTGACGCCATCTTCGGCGGCCTTGAACCCTTCGCCGGGGGCGAAGAAGCCCAGGTCTTCACTGGCGATTACCTCTGCGATGGTAAAGCAGTCGTGGACTTCGGCGATGCGGATGTCGCGGGGGCGGATGCCGGCCATGGCGTAGGCATCTGAGGAGGCCTTGCGGGCGGCGGAGAGGGTGGTCAGCTCAGTGCGGTCATGCAGGGCCCGGTCGGAGGCCTGCCCGCTGCCGATGATATGGATGGGGTGATCTGAAAATTCATGAGCGCGGTCGGCCGCCACCAACAAGACTGCGGCGGCGCCATCCGAAACGGGTGAGCAATCAAACAGGCGCAGGGGCCAGGCGATCATGGGGTTACCGGCTTCGTCGTATAGGAAATCCCAGATATTTTGCCAGGTGGGGGCCGGTTTGCCTTTTTTTACGGCTGCAGCGATACGGCCTTCCATCCAGGTTTGAATGGTCATGCCAAACTGGGCGTTGGGGTTGAGGGCAGCGTTATCGTGGTTTTTTATGGCCACGTTCATCAGGTGTGCGGGTTGCATGCCGTAGCGGTGCATGTAAGCGCTGGCAATGGCTGCGTAAAAACCAGGGAAGGTGAAACCGGCCGGGATTTCAAAGGCAACATCGGCGGCGGTGGCCAGGGCTTCGGTGACGGCGGCAGTGGATAGCGCGGTCATTTTTTCGGCTCCGCCCACCAGGACCATATCGGCCATGCCCGAGGCGATTGCCATGACACCCTGGCGCAGGGCGACGCCGCCCGAGGCACAGGCATCTTCGACACGGGTGGCGGGGATGGGGGTCAGGCCGACGGCATCCGCCAGCAAGGGGGCGGTGTGGGCCTGGTGCTCAAATTGGTCGCTGCTGAAATTGCCGAGGTAGAAAGCATCGATCTGGCGGGGGTCAAAGCCCTTGTCCAGCGAGGCAGACATGCTTTTGTAGGCATCCACGAATAGATCGCGGCTGTTTTTGGCGGGAAAAGCGCCGAATTTGGACATGCCGGCGCCTACCATGGCGACACCGCGTGCGAGTGGGCGGGTTGCGGGCATAGATTGGTTCCTTGATGGAGCACGGCGCCCGCCATTGGAATAGCAGGCGCCGTGCCCAGGATGATTATTTCAATACTTTGAGGAAGGCTGCCAAGAATTCGGCCGGTTTTTCGATGAAGGGCGAGTGACCGGTTTCGGCGATGACAACTTCTTCAAACGGGCCGTACTGCTCGAGGACGTGGCGGGTCTGGCTGACCATGGGTTGGGGCGGGTAAATCTCTTCACCGGGCCAACCTGGGACATAGCCGAGTTTGCCGAGGGTGCCAAAGTCGAAGAAGGAATTATCTGAAACGATCAGGTCGGCATCGCCGCGGACCCACAGGATGGGGGGCTTGGGGCTGGCGAGGATGAATTTCTTGACGGAGTCACCGACGTGTTTGGGGGAGATGGCGTTGATGGGGCCGAGACTGCCGGGCGCAACGTTGGGCCAGTTGGCGGAGGGCACAAAATCACCGGGGTACTTGTCTGGGCCGACTTTTTCGGTCAGCAGGGAAGAAAGCAGATCTTCTTCGCGGGCTGAGCTGAAGGGCTGCTTGAAGTAGAAGGAATTCATTACAACGCGCGGTGAGGCCTGCGGGTTGTCGCTGGAGCGGTCGCCAGCGGCGATGAGCTTGGGGAAGTCCGGGTTGACGATGCCGCCGCCGGAACCAGCGAAGTCATCGTAGCAGGGCTGCCCGTCCAGGCCTTTTGAGCCGCCGAAGCCATAGGGTGAACCGGGGTTAACCACTGTCCCGCTTAAGACACGGGCGGGTGCAGCTGCCACCAGGTTCATGACCAGCGTGCCACCCATCGAATGGCCGGCGACGTGGGCTTTCTCAATTTTGAGCACATCCATTAATGAGAGGATGTCATCGATCCAGTCGGCGGCGCCACGGGTGGCATCGACCAATTTGTCTTCGGTGTCGCCGTAGCCGCGCAGGTCGGGCGCGATGCCGCGGAAACCAGCGGGAAGGGCCAGCATGATTTCTTCCCAGAAGGTGGCTGAGGAAGCGTTGCCATGCAGGAATAGCACTGGGGTTCCGTTCTCAGGCCCGCTGAAGAGTACATGGGTCTTGATGCGCGGGGTATCCACCATTTTTGAGGTGACGCCGGGTAGGGTAGGAACAGGGGACATGCTTTTTCTCCTTTGTTGAAAATTAAAGCGACTGGAAGGATTTCAGGATAGCCAGCGTTGCCGCAGCTCGCGTTTTAGGATCTTTCCCGCTGCTGAAATCGGCAAGGCGTCCATGAACGAGACGGACTTGGGAACCTTGTACTTTGCTAGCTGCGATTGCATGAATTCGAGCAGTTCTGCTTCGCTGGCGCTGGTTCCCGGTTTGAGCACCACGCAGGCCTTGCCTACTTCACCCCATTTGGGGTCTGGCAGGCCGACGACCGCGCACATGTGCACGGATGGGTGCTGGTAAAGGGCTTTTTCAATCTCGGCCGGGTAAACATTCTCCCCGCCGCTAATGAACATGTCTTTTTTGCGGTCGACGATGAAGAAGTAGCCTTCCTGGTCAAACCGGGCGATATCGCCGGTGTGAAAATAACCGCGGGCATCGACAGCCGCCTGGGTGGCTTCGGGGTTGTTGAAGTAGCCTGAGCAGTACGAGGGGCCCTTGAGAACCAGCTCACCCTGCTGGTCGGCTGCCAGGAAGTTGCCTTCGTCATCGACGATGCGTGCATCTACGAAGAAGTTGGGGCGGCCGATGGAACCGGCCTTGCGGATGGCATCTTCGGGGGCCAGGGCGAATATGCCGGGGCCAAACTCGGTCATGCCGAAGCCCTGTTTGAAGCGAATGCCTTTCTCGGCGGTGTATTTCTCAACCAGCGGTACGGGCAGGGGTGCGCCGCCTGAAGTGCAGAAGCGCAGCGCAGAAAGATCGGCTGTGGCCCAGTTGGGGGCGGTGGTGAGGGCCTGGTACATGGTGGGAACGGCGGCGAAGATGCTGACTTTTTCGCGCTGCAGCAGGCTAAGTACCTGGGCAGGGTCAAAGGCGCGGATCAGGATGGTGGTGCCACCAAAAATAACCTGTGGCAAGGTGTAGACGAACATGCCGCCGGTGTGGAACATGGGAAAGACGTTCAGGTAGACATCATTGTGGGTGACGTCGTGGATGACGGTGTTGAGGGTGTTCCAGGCGATCATGCGGTGCGAGACTTCGGCTGCCTTGGGCAGGCCGGTGGTGCCGCCGGTGAAGATTAGGGCGGCGGTATCTTCGGCTTCGAGGGTTTCACAGGTTACCGGGTTGGCGGGGGCGCCTTGCAGGCAGGTTTCGAAATGCTGGCTGCCGGGCAGTCCTTCGCCATCGATGTGCAGGCAGGTCAGCGGGTATTGGTTGGTGAGCTCGGCGACGTTGGATTTGAAGTCATCCGAGTACAGTAGGGCTTTGGGGTTGGTGTATTGGAAGATTTCGAGCAGTTCGCGCCAGTTGAGCCGCCAGTTGAGGGCGGTGTGGATGGCGCCCAGCTTTGAACAGGCGAAAAACAGGTCGAGATGCTCGATGCCGTCACGCGCCAAAATGGCGACGCGATCCCCTTTGCCGATGCCGTGATCTTGAAGCCAGTTGGCCAGTCGGTTGGCGCGTTGGTTGGCCTGTTTGAAGGTCAGGCGCCATTCAGGGTTCTTGCCCGCATCAATAAAGGCCAGCCGCTGCGGGCTGTAAAGTTCTCTACGTGCCAGGTAATCGCCGATGTACATGGATCCTCCGCTAGACCCAACGCCAGACGGATGAGGCCATGGTGATGCCTCCGCCGCTGGCACAAAACAATATGACTTCGCCGGGCTTGGGGCCGCGGCCCTGCTGAATGGCATCATCGAGGGCCATTACCACGCAGGGCGAGCCGGTGTAGCCCCATTTATCCATGACCCAGTGAGCATGGGTGATGGGCTGCTTGAGCAGTTCCATCATTGCTTCGATTGTGCGCAGATTGAGTTGGGTAAAAAAGTAGTGATCGACATCGTTAAAGCCGAGGCCGGCTTTATCCAGAGCGCCTTGCATCAGCTTGGGCCAGTATTCGGTGTTGAAGGTCTTGGGGAATTTTTTGACGAATTCGACCTTTGGCCCGCCGAAGGTGGCGACGTTTTTGGGGCTGGCAGGACGAGCGGTTCCGCCGGTGTAGATGCCGAGGGCGTCGTGGTAGGAACCGACCGCCAGCAGGTTGCTGGCCAGGAAGCCGGGTTGTTGACCGACCCCCAGCACAACCGCACCGGCACCGTCGGCGAAGAGGTTGGCGGTCTTTTTATCCTGAAGGTCGAGGTACCTGCTCATGCCATAGCCACCGGCGACCAGGATGTATTTGTAGGTGGGTTCGGTCATCAGGTAGCGCGCGCCCTGGTCGAGGGCGGTTACCCAGCCGGCGCAGGCTGAATTGACATCGTAGCAACCGGCGTTTTCAGCGCCGAGCTTGTACTGCACGACTACTGAAGTGGAAGGAGAGAGGTAATCGGGGGTGTCGGTGGAGACGATGATTAAATCCAGGTCGGTGGCGCGGATGCCGGCCCGCTGCAGGGCGATGCGCGAGGCTTCGGTGACCAGGTCTGAGGTGACCTGGTCGGGGGCCATCCAGCGCCGTTCGCGGATGCCCACGTTGGCGAGCAGCCAATCGGCGGTGGATGCGCCCATTAACGCATCAACTTCGGCGTTGGTGACGATACGTTCGGGTACATAGCTGCCAGTGGCGAGGATTTGTGGGTGGCGTGACATGGTTATTCCGGGAGGGGGATTTCAGGATGGCCGGCAGGTTGGGGGCCGGTGCCTGGTTCAGGTTCGATGGGGACGTAGACGCGGATGAATTTGACGGCATCCTCCCAAGATTGAAAATGCAGCTCCTGCTGGGTTTGGATGTGGCGAATTTCGCCGCGGTAATTTTGAGAGCCGGGATTCACTACAAAACGGATAACGAATGAGGATATTGAGAGTGAGGGGGGCAGGGATACTGTATCCATGCTCTACATCATAACGAGTCATGGGTACAAGGCGGTTACAAAGCTGGCAGGCTGATTGAGCTAATCTTTGATGAGGTCCTGGTAGAGTTTTTCGGTTTCGGGTGCCGGGCTCACATCCAACTCTTGCCGCAGGATCTGGACACATCGTTGGTAGGTCCGCCCAACCTGGCCGCGATCCCCGAGGTGATGGTAGGCGTTCATGATGTGGCGGTAGGCGCGTTCCCAGCAGTTATCTTGTTTTAAGACGCGTTGGGAGAGTTCGATCACCTCCGCCCAGCGGCTTTCGTTAGCCAGGCGTTCGACCAGCAGGTCGGAGAATTCGAGGAAAATGGCGGCCAGGCGTTCGCGTTCTTCGGCGGCCCAGGTTTCGTAGAGCGTCTCGGGTAGGAATTCGCCCTGGTAAAGGCTGGCAAGCGCTAGCAGGTTGGCCAGGTCGCCCTGGCCGGAGCGCAAGGCCTGGCGGGCATCCTGGGCAAATTGATCGGCATCCAGGTAGAGATCGGCGGTGCGGCGCAGGCTGTAAGCGGCCCCCCCGCGTTGGATGAAGGCCGAATCGGCGCCGGGGTCGCGGTCCGGTTCCAGCACCTGGTAGAGGGTGTTGAGGGTAATTTTGAAGTTGCGCTGGGCTACCTGTGGGTCGCTTTCTGGCCAGAGATATTCGCAGATCTGGTCGCGATCCAGGGTGGTGTGGCGCTGTGAGAGCAGCAGTTGAAAGAGATGCCGGGATTTTTCGCGTCGCCAGCCGTTGGAGGGGATCGGTTCGCTGCCCCGCCAGACCTGGAAGCTACCCAGGGTTTGCACGCGCAGTTGGTAGCCAGGGTGCAGATCGAGGCCGGGCAGCCCACAGCCAGCCAGTACTTGCCCGATGTAGAGCGATTCCCAACCCTGTTTACGGGCGTGCAGCAGCATGGGGAAGAAGATCCGTTCATCCAATGCGCCGATGAAGGAAGAGCGCTTGAATAAAAATTCATAGCCATTTGCACGGCAGGAGCTTAGTACCTCAGGCAGTACCTGGGCCAGGCGGTTGTATTGTTTTTGTTGAAAGAAACCCAGGGCAAGCCAGAGACGCGCCGTGCTGCGGCCGAAGGTATCTGAACATTCCTGGAACCCCGTTACGGCCTGGTTTAGCCAGTGCTCGGCGGCTTCGTAGCGGGCTGCCATGACCAGGCTGGCGCCCATTGAAAGGCGGGTGAGGGAGGCGATCCACTCGTCACCAGCCTGGCCGGCGATCTCGATGGCGTCCTGGGCGTGCTGTTGGGCTCGGACGAGGTCGCCGGTGTAGCCGTAGGATCGGCACAGCCCCCAATCTGCTTCGACGCGCAGGCGGGTGACTGCCAGGGTGCGGCTGATTTCGATGCTGTTTTCATAGAGCTGGCGGGCGAGCTGGTAGTTGTGGGCACCGCCCAGCAGCATGAGGGCATGCCCCTGGCGCATCAGCCCGACGGCTGTAACAAAAGGTGATTTTAGTTCCTCGCCGCGTTTTGTGCCGTCCAGGGCAGATTGGTAGGCTTCGGCGCCCTGGCCCATGAAGGCATATACCAGCGAGAGCACCAGGACGGTTTCGCGGTGAGCGCGCGGCATTTGAACGGGTTCGCGAATCTCGGTGCGGGCAAGTTGCTCCAAACCGTTTTTTGCCTCCTGCAGGCGGCCGGTGCGCAGCCAGACGCGGAAGAGCAGTTGGTCGTTGGAGGGGCCTTCGAGGCGCAGTTCATTGGCGCGCTGGCGCAGGCGCTCGGCTTCTTCCACGCGCCCGGCGTTGAGCTTGTTTTCGGCGAGCAGTTCAAACAGGCGGACCTGTGTTTCACGATCATCGAAACCATCGCTCAGGCGGGTGGCTTTTTCGAGCAGTTCCTGGGCTTTGCTGGGGTTCACGGTATCCAAGTAGACACGTGCCTGCCCGCGCAAGGCCCGGGCTATGCCGTCTTGGCGGCCGAGAATGCGCCACAAGGTTTCGGATTGGTTGTACCAGCCGAGGGCTTCTTCAAAGCGGCTGTGCAGGCGGGCGAGTTCACCCATTGAGAAGACCAGCCCGGGGTGTTGGTGCAGGGTTTCGGGGGGCAAGGCATCAATATAGGTTGCCAGTGTATCCAGGCGACCAGCGGCGAGTAGCAGGGGGGAGTAAGAATTGAGCTGGTCGGCAGCTTCGGCCCAGGCTTGCGCGCGCAGCAGGTGATCGATGGCGGCTTCGTGGTTGTTGAGCCTGAGGAAATAAACAGCTGCCACGTGGTTCCAACGCCGGCGATCTTCGGCGGGTGCTTGCAGGTGAAGGAAATTACGAAAGATGTGATGATAACGAAGCGCGCCGCCGGCGGTTTCGACTACAAACAGGTCCTGACGTTTGAGGTAGGAGAGCATGGCGGCTGAATCGGTTGCTGAGCGCAGTTCGTTGCAGGCTTCTGGGGAAAGTTCGCGCAGGGTGGCGGTGACCAGCAAGAAATCGCGTACATCGGTGGGTTGGCCTTCAAAGACTTCACGGGCGAGCATTTCGAAAAGTGAGTCTAGTGAGCCGGCCTGCCAGTGATCGGGGAATTCCAGCGGTGAAAGCGTCTGACTGCGGATGCTTTGCCAGATCAGCTGCAGCGCAATGGCCCAGCCCTCTGAATAGGTAACGAGTGCGTCGACTTCATCGGTGGTCAGTTCCACCCCATAGTAGCTGCTGAAGAGCGCGGCTGTTTCCTGGTTGGTGAATGCCAGTACGGATTGGTCGAGGGATAATAGCTCGCCACGAGAGCGCAGGCGTGCCAGGCCGGGCAGTGTGATGGTAGGACGACCGGAGAGCAGGATGTGCAGGTGAGCCGGGGAGCGGGCGATTAATCGGTCCAGGATGAAAACGACCTCGCCGTTCTCGGTTACCAGGTGGGCGTCATCGAGCACGAAGCAGATGGGGGTGGCCGGGTTATGTGCGCTTAGGGCGTTGATCAGGGCGTCGACCACGTCGCTCCACGGCAGGGGGCCCTGTGAGCCTTCCCAGGCTTCCAGGTAGGCCAGCGGCAGGTCCTGGATGCCTGGAAGGGTCTGTGCAATTGCGTGGCACAGGTGCAGCAGGAAGACGAGGGCGTCATTGTCCTCCGGGTTTACCTGGTACCAGATCAGGGGCGATATCTCGCGGGCCATTTCGGCCAGGGAGGTGCTCTTGCCATACCCGGCACCGGCCTGCAAAAGGGTCAGGCGGTATTCGAGGGATTGGCGGAGCGCCAGGAGAACCCGTGGGCGCGGAAGTGTCCGTGCGTTGAGAGGCGGCGGGATGATCTTGGTGCGCAGTACGCGCGAGAGGTAGTGGGGTGGCTGCATATTGGGTGTCATGAAAGAGACTTGTGAGGCATTTGTGCTGATAGGGAGACTGCTCTGCCGAATGCCAGGCTCTGGTGGGGCTTGTGTGAGTGCAGGCCGTTTTTGCCTGTAAAAAAAGCGGCCTGGGTTTTGAGGAACGGGCCAACCCGGCCAGCGAGCCGGGCTGGTTGCAGTGGGGGTAAGGTGAGGATGCTTATGCTGTTTTTCTTCACTATTGTATCTTAGTGAAGCTGCGCGCTGATTTGCAGATCACTGCCGCGGTTGGGGATGACCAGGCGCCCATTCTGGGCGGTGACGGTTTGCCCGTTGACCAGGATATTCTCTGGGGTTGCCCCGTGCCAGACCAGTTCAAATGTATGGCGGGCGAATTCAGGGTAGCCATGGCCGCTGACCTGACCATGCAGATTGATCTGGTTGCCGCTGCGGCGCAGGCTGAAAGTGGTGCGCAGGAAGCTACCATTTTGGAAGGCAAAGGTCAGGCCGTCGTCTTCGTGCAGCATGGAGGAGTATTCGCCATCGGCAAGGGGAACGAAGATGTGCAGCTCAATTTTTTCGGGGTGGTAGCCGTCGGTAGTGGCAGGGGCTTCGGGCCAGGTGGGGATGACCGCCCCGCCACGGGCGTAGACAGGGATAAAGTCCATGGGGGTGGCAGCGGTTACGAAGCGTTTGCCGGGCAGGCATTCCCCGCTGTGCCAATCGTACCAGCTGCCTTCTGGCAGGTAGACATGGCGGGCTGTGGTGCCGGGGTTGTAAACGGGCGCTACCAGCAATTGGCTGCCGAGCAGGTATTGATCATCGATATCGCGCAGGGTCGGATCGTTTTGGAAGGCGAAGACCAGGGCTTGCTGCACCGGTGCGCCGGTTTCGGCCGAGTGCACAAAGGCCGAATAGATATAGGGCAGTAATTTATAGCGCATTTCTAGCGCCTGGCGGGCCAGTTCTTCATAGGCTTCACCAAAGGACCATGGGTACTGGTCGATATGACCGGTGCTGCTGTGGTTGCGGCAAAAGGGAGCCAGTGCCCCGCACTGAATCCAGCGGGTGAAAAGTTCAGCGTTGGTATTGCCGGAAAAGCCACCAATATCGGCTCCGACGAATGGTTGGCCAGAAAGGCCCAACCCCATGCCCATTGGCAAGCTCATCCAGAGGTGATCCCAACGTGATAGGTTATCGCCCATCCAGTTGGCGGCGTAGCGCTGGATGCCGGCGAAGCCTGCCCGTGAGAGGACGAAGGTGCGGCGGTCTGGCATGGCTTGCAACAAGCCTTCGGTGGTACCCATGGCCATCAGCAAGGCGTACTGGTTGTGAAAACGTGCGTGTGAGTATTGTCCCTTGCCAAAGCGCATGGCATCTGAGCGGATATCGCCTGTGGCGGGTTCGTTCATGTCATTCCAGATGCCTGCCAGGCCCGATTTGACGTGGGCGGCGTTTAGTTCACCCCACCAGGCGCGTGCTTCGGGGGTAACGAAATCGGGGAAGACGGTTTTTCCCGGCCAAACCTGGCCGATGTAGGTTGCGCCTTGTTCGGTCTTGCAGAGTACGTCGCGCTCAACGGCCTGGTCATAGACCGGGTAGCCTGGGTCAAACTTGATACCCGGGTCGATGATGGTGATGGCCCGAAAGCCCCGGTCGCCCAGCCGTTTTAGCGTGGCGGCACTATCCGGGAAGGCTTCCTGGTTCCAGGTGAAGACCCGGTAACCGTTCATGTAGTCAATATCCAACCAGAGGGTGTCGCAGGGAATTTTGTGGGCACGAACCTGGTCAGCCAGTGCTTCGAGGGTTGCTTGTGTATAGGCGTGCCAGCGGCATTGGTGGTAGCCCAGTGACCAGAGCGGAGGAGGCTGCATGCGTCCGGTCAGCCAGGTGTAGCCAGCCAGGATATCGCTGAGTTGTGGTCCGGCGAAGATGTATTCGGTGTACTGCCCGCCGAGGAAATGGAAACCATACTCATCCGCGGGCGAAAAGTCGAACCTGGCGCGGTAACCGTTATCTACGAAGAAACCAGCTGCTGCGCTGCCTTCGGCAGAGAGGTGATAAAAGAATGGAATCGAGACATAGTAAGGGTCGAAGCCGGTGCTGGTCTCATCTGCGCGCGGGTGACCGGACGGATAGCCGGCTTTAAACTCGGCGACTGCGCTGCCATTGAGCACGTCTGTGTTCCAAAGGGTATAGTCCTCTCCTTTGCGGTTCAGCCGGCCGGTTTTTTCGCCCAGCCCGAGAAAGGCATCCTGCTGGCGGCAGGAACGGTAGACGACAAATTCGTCATTGAGGGTGGCATAGGCCCAGCTGCTGCCATCCTGTTCGGGCATGGAGGTGAAAACCAGGCTGCCATCTTTGCGACGGGCTTCGAGATGAAAGGGGGTGCGGCCCAGGGTAAGGGTGATCTGACCTGTGTCCAGCAAGGCGCGCTCAGCGGTAATATCCAGCTTGAAGGTGGGCTGGTGGGCATTTAAATCTGCACAGACTGCGAAGGTGGGCTGCTCATCAAAATGACGGCCGCGGCTGATCTTGATGCGTAAAATATCCGCGCGGATGACGTCGATGCGCAGCAGCTCGTCATCGATTTCTGCCAGGATACCTTGTTCGGTGGGGGTGACCTGTGTTACTTTTTTAAGCCTGGTGAAATAGGTAGCATCTATGCGACCCGCCTGGTGATATCCTGTTTTTGTTGGCATCCTTGTGTCCCTTTTGTTTTTATTAAATCAACCCATTTCTTATGTAGTATAAATCAAAAATTGGCATGGAGGTGCATGACACAACAGGCAGCGTATTAATGAAAGTTCATGGGTATATCACTCGTTTGGCCTGGCGGGAATAAGGGCGGTGACACGAAGAGCGCGGAGATGGGCACGGAGATTCACAGAGTTATTTTTTTTGTGTTTACATGACGCCATGTGTTCCATGACAAATATGATTTGATTGGATGGGAAATACCTTGGTAATAGCGTCAGCAGACTGGGTGGTGGGGGTGAAGAGCGGGGCACCACGAAGGCACGAAGGGCGCGAAGGAGGGCGGTATTTGCAGGGGTTAGGTTGAAGAAATGTATTATTATCCATGTTTATCCATGGTTATCCATGCTTTTTGGGGTTAAACCCGCCGGGTCATGGATATTTTATTTGTTTGGCCTGGCGGGAGTAAAGGCGGTGACACGGAGAGCGCGGAGAAGGGCACGGAGATTCACGGAGTTATTTTGTGTTTATGTGATGCGGGCTGTACTATGACAAATATGATTTGATTGGATGGAAAACACCTTGGTAATAGCGTCAGCAGACTGGGTGGTGGTGGGTGAAGAGCGGGGCACCACGAAGGCACGAAGGGCGCGAAGGAGGGCGGGATTTGCAGGGGTTTGCCTGTTATTGATAGTGTACACGGTTTAGCCGGCGTGTAACAGTCAATGGATTCATCTACATGTGGCGGTGAAGTGCGATGCATGTTAATGACGAAAATATATTCGCGTACATCACACGCTACCGTGGACCAGTAAAATTTTTTAGCAAGATGAGTTGAAAATATTGATTTCAGCAGAGCTCCGGGCTGGTTGCACGCATGCTATGGGCTGGATTTTTCATCAGCTTGCCATATTTATGACTATAATGATCTGTATAGGTTAAATTTTACTGGCGAATGCCGTTCATTTTATTGTGAGGTCTTTTGAAAAATATCAGGCTTGTTTTCCTGCTGGTCGCGCTGGTGCTGGTGGCTTGTGCCCCCACGCCGCCGCAGCAGGACATCCCTCTGGCTACCCCGTCTGTGCGCCTGGTGGCCAGCGAAACCCCCGCTCCATCGCCCAGCGCTACAGCCATTCAGCTGCCTTCAGCCACACCAACCATCCCCCCCAGCCCTACGCCCACGCCGCACCCGGTAAGCATCGCTTTCTTACGGGCCGGGTCTTACCTTGGCAGCGATATCGTCATTGAAAAAGAGCTGGCACGCGGGGGCAATTACCGGCGTTACTATGCTTCATACCTCTCCGAAGGCTACAAGATCTATGCTTTGCTGACCATTCCCGATGGTGAGGTTCCTGAAGGCGGCTTCCCGGCGATTGTCTTCAATCACGGCTATATTCCGCCGGAAGTTTACCGTACCACCGAGCGCTACATTGCCTATGTGGACCGGCTGGCCCTGGCCGGGTATGTGGTCTTTCGCATCGATTATCGTGGTCACGATCAGTCGGAGGGGCCGGCCAGTGGGGCGTATGGTGATCCTGGTTATGCGATTGATGTGCTGAATGCGCTGGCTTCGATCAAACGCCTGCCACAGGTCAACCCCGCGCGGATTGGCATGTGGGGGCATTCGATGGGGGGCTACTTGACCTTAAGGGCGATGGTGGTTAGCCATGAGATTAAGGCGGGTGTGATCTGGGCCGGGGTGGTGGGTTCTTACCCAGATATGATCTACAACTGGCGGCGCAGCGGCTCGTTTACCCCCTCGCCCTCATCACGCGGGGCCGGTTGGCGCAGCAGCTGGCTGGAGACCTACGGCACTCCTCAGGAGAACCCGGCTTTTTGGGCCTAACTCTCGGCCAATAATTACCTGGCTGATCTTTCCGGGCCGATTCAGCTGCATCACGGCACCGAGGATGAAGATGTGCCGGTCAGTTTCTCTGTGGGGCTGGATGAGCAGATCCGCGCCGCCGGGGGACAATCGGAGCTGTACCTATATGAGAAGGATAATCACAACATCTCGCATTATTTCAGCCTGGCCATGCAGAGGACGATTGACTTCTTTGACGAACACCTGAAATAAGGACGACGGCCGGGAAACCGCCCTATATTACCCGCTCGGTGACCATCTTGGTTCGACGGCTGTGACGACGAAAACCAGCGGGAAAAAAGTCGCTGAGCTGTGCTACAAGCCCTTTGGCGAAAAATGCTTTAAGAGTGGAGCTACTCCGACTGAGTATAAATTTCGGGCCAATCAAACAACGAGATGGAGTTTGAGCAATGTTTTTTTAAACGCCAGGTGGTATGACGCCGCCATTGGACGTTTCTCTCTTGCGGATACATTGGTTCCAAATCTTTATAATAGCAGACGCGCCAAGGCTGGTACAATTTGAGCTAATATGGACCCTGTTGCAAACTATGTGTTTCCCAGTTGGTTTGTTGGTTTTTGTAGCCGGGCTTTTTCTTACAGGTAAAAAATGAAACGTTCTTCTGAAACCGCTACCCAGGTGGCACTGGTTATTGTTATGGGCCTGGCTGCTGTGTGGGTTACTTTCCTGGCACTCAGCACCAAAGACCCTGCCGCGCAGTTCAAGCCGCCGGCCCTGGTGACTTATTCGCCCACCGGTATGGAATCGGCGTCTGAGACTCCTGTGCTGGTTCCATATGTCAGCCGAACCCCGGTCCTGCGTCTGCCAGGAATGGTTAGCCTGACGCCGCTGCCTTCCGCATTCCCACAATCTGCAACCCCGCAGGTGACGCTGCTTTCGACGCTTGAAATGACGGCCCTGCACGACTTTTTGCTTACGGCGCGTTCTTCCACCCAGGTGGCCATGCTGACCGAATATGTGCAGGCCACACGTTTGATGCGGATTATCAATGCTGAAAAGACCAGGCGGGTCAACGCGCCCTGTAACTGTTCTGCCGATTTACTGGACTGCAACGATTTCCAGACTCGCGCCAAGGCCCAGGTTTGCTTCAACTACTGCAAGCGCGAGGGTGCCGGGGATATTCACTTCCTGGATGACAATTACGACGGTATTGCCTGCGGAAACAATGACTAAAATACAGAAATAGCTTTCATCCCCACTCCATTTTTATGCACAGGTTGCCAGATGCCATTTGCCAATCAGCCCCGCCCCGATATGCTTAAATCCCTGGCTGACGCCAGGCCACAGCCCTTTTGGCTGGATGATCCTGCCCGCCCCGAGCCTTTGCCTGGCTTGAGGGCAGACGCCCGTACCGATCTGTTGATTATTGGGGCTGGTTTCACCGGGTTATGGACTGCTCTGCTGGCTCGCCAGGCTGACCCGTCACGTGAGATCATCATTCTCGAGGCAGGTGAGGCGGCTTCGGGCGCCAGCGGGCGGAATGGTGGGTTTGTGGATGCTTCCTTGACTCATGGCCTGGAAAATGGACTGGCCCGTTGGCCGGCCGAACTGGCCAGCCTGGTCCGGCTCGGGAAGGAAAACCTGGATGGGCTTGAGGCCAGTGTTAAAGACCTTGGGTTTGATTGTGATTACCAACGTTCGGGCGAACTACTGGTTGCCACTGAACCGTATCAGCTGGATGGCCTGCGTGCCGTGCCGGCCGAGGCAGCGCCGTATGGTGAAAAATATACCTGGCTGGAACGTGAAGAATTGCGGTCTGTGGTTAATTCGCCCACCTACCTGGGCGGCTTGTTTAACCCCGATGTAGCCACGGTTAACCCGGCTCGCCTGGCCTGGGGTTTGCGTAAGGCCTGCCTTGAACAGGGTATTCGCATCTACGAAAATACACCCGCGCTTGGATTGATGCGCGATGGCAACTTTATCCATGTGCGTACTGCCCATGCCACTGTGCGCTCGGCGCGGGTGGCGCTCGCCACCAACGCCTTCCCACCGCTGCTTAAACGCCTATCGTATTATATTGTGCCGGTCTATGATTATGTATTGATGACTGAGCCGCTTTCGGCCGCCCAGCGTGCTGAGATTGGCTGGCAGGCCCGCCAGGGTGTCTCGGATGTTGGCAACCAGTTTCATTATTACCGCACTAGCGCAGATGGGCGGATTCTATGGGGCGGTTATGACGCTGTGTATTATTGGAACAATGGTTTTGGTCCGCGCTACGAACAACACCCGGCTTCGTTTGAACGATTGGTAGATCACTTTTTCCAGACCTTTCCCCAGCTGGAAGGGCTGCGCTTCACCCATCGCTGGGGTGGAGCCATCGATACCTGTTCGCGCTTCAATGTCTTTTGGGGTACGGCCCATGGCGGGCTGAGCGCATATGCGCTGGGCTACACGGGGCTGGGGGTTGGGGCCTCGCGCTTTGGGGCGCAGGTGATGCTTGATTTGCTGGATGGGCGTGCCACCGAGCGAACCCGGCTGGGCATGGTGCGTGAAAAGCCGGTGCCTTTTCCACCGGAGCCGCTGCGTTCGGGGGTGGTTAATCTCACCCGCCGTTCGCTGGACCGGGCGGATCGCAACGAGGGCCGGCGAGACCTGTGGCTGAGGCTGCTGGATTCGCTCGGGCTGGGCTTTGATTCGTAGATCATCCTGGTGGCTTTTATGCTATAAATGGGGCAGAAAAACCGGCAGTGGCAGAACCTTCCTGCCGGGAGGTTGACATTATTTTCCAGGGTGGGGGCGGTATGCGCTCACCCATTATTTACCCAGGAGGACGCCATGCCCGTGCCAGCCGATCTTATTATCCTGAATGCCAAGATTTTTACCAGCGACCCACACAACCCGCAGGCTGAAGCCCTGGCCCTGAGCGACAAGCGGATTGTGTATGTGGGCGATCGTTCTGGCGTTGAGGCCTGGCGTGGAGCGGGCACGCGTATTATTGATGGCCAGGGTGGCACGCTTACCGCTGGTTTTATTGATTCGCATTTTCACCTGTTGTGGGGTTCGGTCTGGCTGGGGAGTGCCCAACTGCAAGAAGTGACCAGCTTTGTGGATTTGAGAGGTGTGCTAGCCGATTTCGCCGCGGCAAACCCGGCTGAAGCCTGGGTGGTGGGGCGGGGTATTAAGTACAACATCGTGTTTGACCGGCAGCAGCTGGATGGGATTATGGCGGATCGTCCGGTGTATGTGGGCGCGTATGACGGGCACACGGCCTGGGCCAATACCTGTGCGTTGGAATTGGCCGGGTTGATGCACCCGGCGGATGGTTTTGAAAATGGTCACCTTGTGCGCGATGAGCAGGGTTTGCCAACTGGCGAACTGCGCGAGGAGGCCATGGACCTGGTCAGCGAACTGATTCCGCGCCCGGACGAGGCGCGCAAGCGTGAGCTGCTTAAACTGGCGATCAGCCGCATTAATGCCAGCGGCGTTACAAGTGTACATAATATGAATGGGGATATGAAAGAACTGAGCTTTTACGCTGCGCTCGAAGATGCGGGCGAAATGAACCTGCGTGTTTATACCCCCTATTGGATCCGGCCCGAGACTACGCTGGCAGATTTGCAGGAAGCTGTTGAGATGGCCGCTAGGCAGGGCGAGTATGCGCGCGGTGGTGCGGTGAAGTTTTTTATGGATGGCGTGTGGGAATCTTATACCGCCCTGACAATTGAACCGTATGCCGATGACGCCGATCCGCGCCCGGATGGGATTCACTCGCTGGAGCGTTTTACGGAGCTGGCGGCTGCCTGTGACCGGGCTGGCTTGCAAATGTTTGTCCATTGCTGTGGGGATGGCGCTGTCCGGCGTGTGTTGGATGGTTATGAAGCGGTGCAGAAAATCAACGGCCAGCGCGACAGCCGTCACCGGGTTGAGCACATTGAAGTCATCCACCCGGATGATATGCCGCGCTTTGCACAGCTTGGCGTGATTGCTTCGATGCAGACCAGCCATGCGCCGATGGAATTGGGGGATGGTGATGTCTGGCCCGCGCGGGTGGGGCCGCAGCGCTGGCCGCTTTCTTTTGCCTGGCGATCCATCAAGAATGCCGGTGCCCACCTGGCGCTTGGTTCCGATTGGACCGTGGCCCCGTTTGACCCGCTCATTAATATATTTGTGGCCATGAACCGCAAAAAGTGGGCTCCCGGTGACCCGGACCAGCGCCTGACTCTCGAAGAAATGCTGATCGGTTACACGCGTGATGCTGCCTATGCGGAATTCCAGGAGGATCAAAAAGGACGACTGGCGCCTGGCTACCTGGCCGACCTGGTGCTTTTCTCGCATGATCTTTTTGCCCTGGCGCCAGAAGATATCCGTACTGCCAGGCCTGTGCTGACGGTCGTCAATGGGAAAATCGTCCACGAAGGTTAAAAAATGACCACATACGCCGTGCGCCGCATTCTCCAGGCTATCCCGATCACGTTTATCATCAGCCTGATGCTTTTTTTCCTGGTTCGCGCGGCCCCAGGTGGGCCGCTGACCGCCGCACGTCGCAACCCGAATGTCAGCCAGGTACAGATCGCCGCGCTTGAACATAAGCTCGGCCTGGACTTGCCGCTGCCGGTGCAGTATTGGAAATGGCTAAGCGGCCTCCTGCGTGGAGATTTCGGTGATTCGATCAAGTTTCACCGGCCGGTTTTTGTGATGATCTCAGAGCGGATTCCCAATACGCTTATGCTGGTGGGGTTGGCTTTTGCAGTGACCCTGGTGCTGGCCGTGCCACTCGGCACTTTCTCAGCTCGCAAGCCTTATTCTGTGTTTGACCATACCATGACGACCCTGACCTTTATTGGCCAATCCCTGCCGGTGTACTGGCTTGGCCTGGGGCTGATCGTCATTTTTTATATCAACATACAGAATCCCTTTACCGGTGGGCCGCTCTTCCCAAGCGGGGGGTTGAATACGGTCGGCAAGGAAGGTGATTTTTGGGACGCAGCCTGGCATTTGGTGCTGCCGGTGACTGCACTGAGCGCTTCGTGGGTGGCCTGGTATTCGCGCTTCTTGCGCTCGAGTATGCTGGATGTGCTGCACGAGGATTATGTGCGCACCGCGCGTGCCAAGGGGGTGGCCGATAATGGTGTGTATTACAAGCATGCCCTGCGCAACGCCTTCATCCCGCTTATCACCATGATCGCGTTGGACCTGCCGAGCCTGTTTGCCGGTTCGCTGTTTGTGGAAACGATTTTTTCCTGGCCGGGTATGGGCCGCCTGTTTTGGGATGCTGCCCGTGGGCGTGATTACCCCGTGCTGCTGGGGGTTGTCATGATCACAGCTGTGATGATCATCGGCTGCAATATTCTCGCTGACCTGGCTTATGGACTGCTTGACCCGAAGGTGAAATATGACTGAGGCCGTGCCCAATCTTGCCCAGGCAGCCACTGCCCAGCCCAGCCTGGCCCGGATGGTTTTGCATCGTTTTTTCAAGCATCGCCTGGCGGGGGCTGCCATTCTGGTGTTGGTGATATTGATCCTGTTTTCCGTTTTTGCTTACTTGAGCCCCTACAGCCCCACCGAACAGGACCCTGCCAATAGTTATGAACGGCCGAGCGCGCAGCACTGGTTCGGCAGTGATGAGCTTGGCCGGGATATTTTTACGCGCATCCTGTATGGCGGGCGTGTTTCGTTGGCGGTGGGCTTGCTCTCGACCGTGCTTTCGATTGGGTTGGGTGTGTTGGTGGGGGCGCTCTCGGGTTATTTTGGTGGCTGGCTGGATACGCTGCTGATGCGCGTTACGGATGCATTCCTGACCTTCCCAACCATTTTTGTGCTGATCATCCTAGGGGCTTTTCTGCGTGAGCAGCCCATACCCTGGCTAAAGAACAGCGTCCTGGTGGTGATCTTGATCATCGCGGCGATGTCGTGGATGTGGCCAGCGCGCCTGGTGCGCAGTCTCTTCCTGGTGCTACGTGAACGCGAATTTATCAATGCCACCCGCGCCCTGGGGGGTGGGCACACGCGCATCATCCTGCTGCACATACTGCCCAATTGTATTGGCCCGATCCTGGTCAGCGCGACCCTGCAGATGGCGCTGGCGATTATCACTGAGTCGGGCCTGAGCTACCTGGGGTTCGGCGTTCAACCACCGACCCCCACCTGGGGCAGCATCCTTGCGACTGCCCAGACCAAGGTTTTCAGCGCGCCGTGGTTGGCTTTTTATCCCGGCTTGATGATCTTCATTACTGTCATGGCTATCAACTATATTGGGGATGGTCTGCGTGACGCCTTCGATCCATACGTCATCCACACCGGTGGTTGAGCCGATCTGCCGGTGCTTTGCATTTTGTTCAAAGGAGAGAGAATGAAAAATAAGTTGATTGCCTGGATTGTCTTGTTTGGGCTGCTGCTGAGCGCCTGCGGTGGAGGAACCGCAGCCACCCAGCCAGCCGCTGTTGAAGCCACGCCCGGCCAGGGTGCAGCTGTTGCGCCGGCTGCCCCGGGGGGCACGGTTGGCCTGGTGATTCCTGAAGAACCGACAACACTGAATTACTTCTCAACCGATGCCGCGATCGTGCGCCAGGTGGCTGAAGCCACCTCGATGACCGGGCTGGTGACCATTGATGAAAATGGTGAGTTTGTGCCGGTGCTGGCTGTTGAGGTGCCCACCCAGGCCAACGGCGGGCTTTCGGCTGACTACCTGACTGTGACCTGGAAACTTAAGGCTGGTCTCAAGTGGTCGGATGGCAAGCCGATTACTTCGGATGACATCAAGTTCACATGGGAAGTGCTGTCCAACTCTAATTCGGGGGCACTCTCGGGCACGGGTGGTTTTGACCTGGTCTCTGGGGTGGCGACACCCGATGAGCAGACGGCTGTGCTGACCTATACCAGCCCTTACCCCTCTTACCTCAGCCAATTTTCTTATGGGCTGCTGCCCAGGCACGCGACCGGTGCCCCTGAAGATATGGCGAACTGGGCCTGGGCGCGCAAACCGGTGGGAGCCGGGCCGTTTGTGGTGACTGACTGGCAGTCGGGTCAGAGCATTACCATGGAGCGCAACCCCAACTACTATGAGCCTGGCAAGCCCTATCTCGACAAGCTGGTGTTCCGCATTGTGCCCGAAGCCGCCGCCCAGACCGCGCTGATGATGCAGGGCGAGGCCCAGGTGCATCTCTGGCCGGGTGAGAACCAGAAGGATTACAACAAGCTGTTGGAGGGCAAGGCCGAGCAGAAGCTGATCCCGGGTATCTGGAATATGGCAATTGATTTTAACCTCTCGGCTCCTTTTGATGGGGATCCGGGCGCCAGCGCACCACACCCGATTTTGGGCGATCTGCGTGTGCGCCAGGCGATTGCCTCCGCAATCAACTATGACAGTCTGCTGAAGGATGTGCTTAAGGGCAGTGCTGCTCCTTCCACCAACCCGTTTGAATATGGCTGGTCAAAATGTGACCTGGCCCGACCCTTCCCGTATGATCCTGAGAAGGCCAAAAAACTGCTGGATGATGCTGGCTGGGTGGTTGGCGGGGACGGTATCCGCGAGGCCAAGGGCGCCATGTATGCCAAGGATGGCACCCGCCTTTCGCTGGAACTGCAGGGGTACACCAATTTTGACCCGCTGCAGCAGACCGAAGAATTCATTGTCGAAAATTTGAAGGCGGTCGGTGTTGAAGCACGCATTCAAAATTATGATTTCTCGATTATCTTTGGCACCTACCAGGATAAATCGCCGCGCGCCATTGGTGATTATGATATGCTGATCTTTGACCGCGGTTTTGGCATTGACCCACAGTCGTATACGGCCGATGCCTACAGCTCTGCCAATATCCCCAGTGAGGCTAACCCAACAGGCGCCAACTATTTCCGTTGGGTCAACACCAAGGTGGATGAGCAAATTAAGGTGGCGGGCTCCAATTTTGACCAGGCTGCCCGAAAAGCGGCCTATTGTGAAATTGGCGCGCAGGTTAATGCTGAATTGCCGCAGATTTACCTGTACCTGTTCCAGGATAACTATGGTTTTGCCAATAGCCTCGAAGGTTACGTGCCGAGCACCTGGGGCAGCATGACCTGGGGCGCACAAAACTGGAAGCTCAAGTAACAGTAACGTTGCACCCATATTAACCAACAGGGGCGGCCCACATGCGGGCCGCCCCTGTTCTTTTGGCTGGCATAGGCCAGTCTGCGCAAAGTTACTTGGTTTTGCCGAGGGCTGCCAGCATGGCGGTGTAGCGGGGCGGTTCTTCTTCGAAGATGTAGGTCACCGGGGCGACCACCACGCCGCTGCCGCCGACTGCGCGCAGCTCATTGATGGCGGCGGATAGCTCACTGCGGTGGACGATGATGTGGAGTGCGTACCAATTGGGGTCGCCATCGCGGTGGACGATATGGCTGATGGTGGGGCCATTTAGCCCGCTGATGGTGGTTTGGGCGAAGATGCGGCTGGCAATGGCTTGCGGGCTTTCTCCGCGCATATTGGCAAAGATGGCCACATTGTTTTGGGCGCGCAGGTAGGCTTCGATGAATTCCAGCAGTTGGCGGGCAACAGCCAGCGCCTGGGGGTTGTTGCGCAGAACAGCGCTGTTGGCTGCCAGCACGGTCTGGGAACGCTGGACGACCCCATCGGCGAGCGGCCGCAGGCGGTTATCGCGCAGGGTTTGACCGCTGGAGACCAGGTCTGAGATCATATCGGCGTAGCCGATGGCGGGGGCAATTTCCAGGGTGCCTTCGGCGCTGACGATGGTGATCGGGATGTTTTGTTCTTTCATAAAGCGTTCGGTCAGGTTGGGGAACTTGGTTGCCACGCGCAGCGGCCGGCCAAGCTGGGTCACCATGCCAGGCAGGTCAGCGACGCTTTCCACGCTGCTCCACCCTTCGGGGACGGCCAGGGCGAGTGAGCATTTGCCGTAGCCGAGGGCTTCGTGCAGGATCATGATGTCGCCATTATCGCCGCGGTGTTCCTCCAGCACATCCAGCCCGGTGATGCCAAAATCCACGCTGCCGTTGCGGATGGAGATGACGATATCGGTGGGGCGCTGGAAGAGGACGGTTAGACCGGGTATGGAGGGAATGGTGGCTTCGTATTGGCGCGGGTTGGGTTTATAGATATCAATTCCGCAGGCTTTGAGGAATTCGATGGTTTCTTCTGCCAGGCGGCCCTTGGAGGGAATGGACAGGCGTAGGTCGGTTCTTTGCATGAAATACTCCTTTGTGTAACCGGGCAGCCGAAAAATCATACCCGCGTCGTTGTGGATAACTAATGAAACACCCCGGTTTTTGGACCGGGGTGTGCTGTTTGTTCGCTTGCGATAAGCAAAACTAACCTGCGAGCCGGTCGGGCAGGGGCTGGGCCAGGTGCGGATGATGGTGTGCGAGAGTCATTTTCAGGTCTATTCCAGGGTAACCCAACCAGGCGTGATTGTACTTGCCGGGCAGCCGTTCGTCAATTGACTTTGTGTTGTGAGCAAAAAAGCCAACCAGAGCGTGCGGGTGGGCAACCGGTGATCAGGAGATCTCGTTTAGTTCGCCGGTGACGATGAAGACGGTGCGTTCGCAGATGTTGGTGACACGATCGGCGAAGCGTTCCAGGTTGTGGGCAACCCACAGCAACCAGTTGGCACGCTCAATGTTGGCAGGGTCGGCCATGATGTAGGTCATCAGTTCACGGTAGATCTGGATGTAGAGATTATCTACTTCGTCATCTTCGGCCGGGATGCTGCGGGCTGCGACCACATCTTCATTTACAAAAGCAGCCAGGGCGCGGTGCAGCATGCTGGCGCCTTTATCGGCCATGCGGGGAATATCCACCAGGGGTTTAAGCAGGGGTTGGTCGCCCATGCGGACATTGATGGTGCCGATGCCCTTGGCGTAATCGCCCATGCGCTCGAGTTCGCTGATGACCTCGAAGAAGGAAGCCAGCAAGCGCAGGTCATGCGCCATGGGCTGCTGGGTGGCGATGATGATCATGACCTGGTTTTCAAGAGCAAAGCGCTTATCGTTGATTTGCTTATCGAGCGCAATCACTCTATGCGCGGCTTCGATGTCCCGCTTGCGCAGGGCCTCAACAGAATCGAGCACGTTTTGCTCGACCATGCTGCCCAGCAGGAGGACTTCATCCTTAAGCTGTTGGATTTCGGTTTCAAAGGTTTTTCTTAACATGGCACACCTCTCCTGACTTGCGAATATCGGTAAATGGAATTAGCCAAACCTGCCGGTGATATAGTCTTCGGTACGTTTGTCCGAAGGGGATGTGAAAATGGATTTGCCTTCCGCGTATTCCACCAGCTCGCCCTGCAGAAAGAAGGCAGCGTGATCGGCCGTGCGGGCAGCCTGTTGAACAGAATGTGGCACGAGAATAATGGTGTAGCTTTGCTTTAGTTCTTGCAGCGAGGCTTCCACCTTGGCAGTGGAGATGGGGTCCAGGCCTGAGGTGGGTTCATCCAACAAGATGATTTCGGGTTCGAGTGCCAGCGAGCGCGCCACGCACAGGCGCTGCTGCTGACCGCCAGAGAGGGCAATGGCCGGGTCATCCAGGCGGTTGCGGACTTCTTCCCAGAGGGCGGCCTGTTTTAATGTGCGTTCGACGGCCTCGTTTAGTTTTGAAGGGCGTTTTTCGCCCATCACTTCCAGGCCATAGGTGATGTTTTTGCGGATGGACATTGGCAGTACCACCGGTCGGGCGAAGACCATGCCCACCTTGCGGCGCAGGCCGATGACATCTGTTTTGGAGTCGAGGATGTTTTCACCACCCAGCAGGATTCTACCACTGGTGGTTTTGACATCCGAAAGGTCGTTAAGACGGTTAATGCAGCGTAAGAGCGTGGATTTGCCACCCCCGGCTGGGCCAAAAAGGACGGTGATGGCGTTCTCGGGGATGTTGAGATTGATCCCTCGCAGTGTTTCGGTGCCATCCTCGTATTGAACATAGAGGTCTTCAATAATGATTTTATCGCTCACATTGATTTTCCGCGCATCATCCTGATTAAGAAGGAAACAAACCAGATTAATAACATGCAGAACAGGAGGAAATCGACTTCGTCGGGCAGGGGGCTGAGCCGGATGATTGCTTCGAAAACGTAGCCAACCGTGTATGTGACCGAATTAAGCGCGCCTCTGATTAGACCAAATGCACTCCCAAAGAGCTCATCCATTGTTTGCGGTATCATTTTTTCCTCCATTAAAAAATATATAAATAATCATTAGACCTCTTGCGAAAGTCGGTTAATTCTTGATAGCGAGTTCAAGATTGTAAATAGCGGCAATCAGATTGAAACGTAAACCAAAACGTTGACGTCGATTGCGATACCGTTCACTCAAAATACGAAAGATTTTTAGACTG
>CAIVSQ010000435.1 GCA_903908605.1 uncultured Anaerolineae bacterium | reverse complement strand
GTGACACCTTTGCGAAGTTCGTTTACATCAATCATATCTTTCCTCTTTATTTACTTCCATCGTTTGATAAGTGAGCGAAAAATTATAGCACTGTAACGAGTTTAGCGGCAAGTACTATTTCTTGTCTTCGTCTTTACGTAAATCCAATTTTAGTTGTAGTTCACCCAGCTGTTTATCAGAAGCCCAGGACGGTGCATCTGCCATCAGGTCGCGGCCGGCTTGATTCTTGGGGAAGGCAATCACTTCTCGAATATTTGGCTCATCAGTGAAAATCATTACAAGTCGATCGATTCCGGGAGCGATGCCACCATGAGGAGGTGCCCCATATTCAAATGCCTCGATCAGGTGTCCGAACTTGGCACGTATTTCTTCATCCTTAAGACCAAGAAGTTGGAATACCTTTTGTTGGATGTCACTACGGTGAATACGAATGGAACCGGAAGCAGTCTCATAACCATTCAGGACCATATCATAGGCATCCGAGAGTATTTGAGAGGGATCTGTTTCGAATTTGGGCAGATCTTCCATCTTTGGCATTGTGAATGGGTGATGAGCAGCATCCCATTTTTGTTCGTCTTCTTTCCACTCAAACATCGGCAAATCTAATACAAATGCGAACGCAAGCACATTGGTATCTGCCAATTTCAAACGGTCACGGAATAATATTCTCAAGGCGCTGAGACACTTATTCGCCACGGCTTTTTGGTCTGCAACAAAAAGAACCAGGTCGCCCACGCCGGCACCAGTACGAGCTTTAATTGCTTCAACTTCCTCTGGCTTGATAAACTTCTGGGCTGTACCCCTAATCCCCTCAGCGCTTAGCGCCAGCGTGGCCAAACCCTTGGCGCCTAATTCCTTAACCAAGGTGGTTAACTCGTCGACTTCCCGGCGGGTATATTCTGAACAACCAGGAACAACGATACACTTTATCACACCACCAGCGCGTAAGACACTCTGGAATACCATGAATTCACTTTCAGCTAGAATATCGCTCAGAGTGAATAGTTCCATGCTAAATCGAAGATCCGGTTTATCAGTACCATAACGTTCCATCGCTTCGATGTAAGTGAGACGCGGCCAGGGCGAAGATAGCAATCTTTTCTCCGGCAACAAAGCAGGAACCATTTGTGAAAAAAGCTCCTCAATTACTGCAAGTACGTCATCTCGATGGACATAAGACATTTCCATATCCAACTGGGTAAATTCTAATTGCCGATCACCGCGCAAGTCTTCATCACGGAAGCAGCGCGCAATTTGGAAATATTTATCAAAACCAGATACCATTAATAATTGTTTTAGTTGCTGAGGCGATTGAGGCAGAGCATAAAAATTACCCGGTTGCAAACGTGAAGGAACCAGGAAATCTCGTGCGCCTTCCGGTGTTGTTTTAAACAACATCGGGGTCTCAATTTCCAGAAAACCTTGCTCGCTAAGGAAATCCCGAATGAACTTGATCACATGATGGCGAAGGATCAAATTTTTCTGCATTCGTTCGTGGCGCAAGTCAAGATAGCGATACTTCAATCGAATTGCCTCATCCGTATCCTCATCTTTATTCACAAGGAAGGGTAATGGCTTGGAAGGATTCAAAACCTGAATTTCAACAGCCTCGATTTCAACCTGACCAGTGGCCATATTTGGGTTTTCAGCCCCTTCCGGGCGTTTGCGAACTACACCAATTACCTGTAACACCCATTCTGACCGCGCATTTTGAAGTCCAGCAAGGGCCGGATTAGCAGGATCACCCACAACCTGTACAATTCCGTAGCGATCCCGGAGATCGAGGAATGTGACACCCCCATGATCGCGCTGACGATGAACCCAGCCAGCCAGCGTAACAGTCGTTCCTTGATGTTCAGCGCGGAGTTCACCGCAATTGTGAGTCCTATACATGTTGAATCTCCTTCGTGGTTTTCTAATTCAAGACACCCAAAGAACCAGCGGCAAAAATATCGCCCGCCGCATTTTCCTGTCAGACCAGTATACTGACTCTTGAAATGCTTCGGGCGACTGGCTTTAGGATTCTGTCAAACTAAACTGGTGTATCCATTCTTTCGAC
>CAIVSQ010000434.1 GCA_903908605.1 uncultured Anaerolineae bacterium | reverse complement strand
AGGCAAAACTATGAAAATATCTTATATGAACTCAGGGAAAGAATGGAATGATTATCCGAAATTTGTTCAAAATATAGTCCGGGAATTTGATGCAAGAACAATCTGTGATGTTGGCGGAGGTGCAAACCCGGTGCTGCCTTTACAATTTATTACCGAAAACCGGTTGGACTGTACCGTCTTGGATATTTCTATTGACGAACTTGAAAAAGCGCCGCACGGATATAAAAAGCTAGTTCAGGACATCGAAGCGAAAGAGTTTGGCCTATCAGAACAATTTGATTTTGTAATCACGAAAATGATGGCGGAGCACATATTAAATGGGGAACGTTTCCATAAAAATATTTACTCCATGCTTAAGCCAGGAGGAGTTGCTGTTCATTATTTTCCCACATTGTTCGCATTGCCATTTGTAGTTAATAAATTAACACCAGAGTGGATGTCATCTCTGTTATTAGATATTTTTCTACCAAGAGATCGGTATCGATTAGGGAAATTCCCAGCATATTACAGTTGGTGCTACGGACCAACCCGCCCAATGTTAACAATGCTTACCGGACTGGGGTATGAAATACTTGAGTATAGATGTTTTTTTGGAAATATTTACTATCAAAGAATTCCAGTAATAAGAGATTTGCATAAATATTATTCAAATTACTTGACTCAGCATCCTAATCCTTATTTTACAAGCTTTGCTCAAGTGATTTTGCGTAAGGTAGATAAATTACAGTAAGGTTCTCTTTTGAAAAAAATACTTATTCTAGGTATCAATTTCCATCCTGAATCTATCGGCATCGGCAAATACACGGGGGAGCTGTATGCATATTTGTCTGCCAGCGGTCATAACGTGCGTATTGTGACCGCTCCTCCTTATTACCCGGAGTGGAAAATTCAACCTGGTTATGCAGCCTGGCAATACAAACTAGAATTCTGGAATGGCGGTGAAGTGGTTCGTTGCCCGATCTGGGTGCCACGTAAGCCTACGGGATTTAAGCGTTTAGCGCATTTACTCTCTTTTGCCTTGTCCAGTTTCCCAATGATGCTCAGGCAACTAAGTTGGAAACCCGATATTATTATTTGCATCGCTCCAGCTTTTTTTTGCGCTCCTTTTGCACTATTAACAGCATACCTTTGTAGGGCAAAATCCTGGCTGCATATACAGGATTTTGAACTTGATGCAGCGATCAACCTGGGTCTCTTACCTGCCAACAATCTGTTTACGAAGTTGGCACGATTTGGAGAAAATTGGATATTAAAGCGATTTAGTCGTGTCTCGACGATTTCGGATGGCATGTTTTTCTCTTTAATTCAAAAGGGAGTTGCCCAGCACAGAGCCTACCTTTTTCCCAATTGGGTCGATACCAGTGTTATTTTTCCTTTGCCCCCAAACGATGAAACGATAAAACAGGATCTCGGTATACCGAAAGGTAGTCTTGTTATTTTATATTCTGGGAATATGGGGCAAAAGCAGGGGCTGGAAATCGTGATCGAGGCCGCCAGGCGTTTACAATTTCAAAGAAGCCTGCTTTTTATCTTTTGCGGTGAAGGTGCCGCGCGTATAGGGCTGGAAACTATGGCACAGAATTTGGAAAATGTCAGATTCATCCCGTTGCAACCGGTAGAAAAATTGAATCAATTATTAAACATGGCTGATATTCATATCTTGCCACAAAGATCAGATGTTGCCGATCTGGTTATGCCATCCAAATTACTGGGAATGCTGTCTAGCGGAAAACCCGTCATTGGTACTGCAAACCCCGGAACAGATGTTTATAAAGTGTTGAACCAGGTAGGTGTAGTCGTTAGCCCAGGTGATTTGAATAGTTT
>CAIVSQ010000433.1 GCA_903908605.1 uncultured Anaerolineae bacterium | reverse complement strand
TGCCATAATCATCGTAGAAAGCCCGGCAGCTTTGCCGTTGCTATTTGTTTTTTTCTCTTTCAGGTAATGCGTTCAGTTACGGGAGCATAATAACAACAATGGACACACAATTTGTAGAACGAAATAATATCCATGAAATGGGCAACCTGGCCGCGCGTGAAACGATCTTGTTTGCGCATGGTTATGGCAGTGACCAGACTGCCTGGCGGTTTATCACACCGGCTTTTGAAAAAGATTACCACCTGGTGATGTATGACCTGATGGGCTGTGGCGGGTCGGATGTGGATTCTTATAATCGCAGTGAGTATGAAAGTCTATATGATTACGCCGATGACTTGATTGAAATCTGCGACAGGCTGGAATTACGGCAGGTGACGCTGGTGGCCCATTCGGTCAGCGGTATGATTGGCGCTCTGGCGTCGATTAAACGGCCTGGGCTGTTCAAACGGATGGTATTCATTGGTGCGTCGCCCTGTTACCTGGTGGATGGCGACTATAACGGTGGTTTCACACGCGACGCGGTAGCGGGCTTGCTTAACGCGATTGGTGATAATTACCTGACCTGGGCGCGGGGTTTTGCTCCGGTGGCGATGAACGCTCCCGAACAGCCCTTTTTGGGTGATGAGTTTGCGCTCAGCCTGTCGTCCATGCGCCCGGATGTGTCACTGGGAATTGCCACGACCATTTTCTTGAGTGATCATCGCAAGGACTTGGATACCATGGAAGGACCGGTGCTAATTTTACAAGCGCATAATGATGTGGCTGTTCCAGACGCGGTAGGCGAATATCTGCAGCGGGTCATCCCTGGCAGCCGGTTGCAGTGGATTTCTACCAATGGCCATTTTCCGCACCTGAGCAACCCGGCGGAAGTGATTGAAGCGATAGAAGGATTCCTGGCAGACGTGTAGCCGCATGGAATGATGATAGAGGTTGATGAAGGTGACGGGTAGAAATTCTCACAATCGAAATCTGCAGGATCTGAAGGCGCGGCTCGATGCGCTGGTTTCAACGCGCCAGGGGAAGCCTGCGGAAGTGCTGGGTGAGATTGAGGATTTGCTGGCAGGCATGCAGGCGCAGCAGGTTGAGTTGGAGCAGGAAAAAGCCCGGCTCGAAGAGCAACGCAGTATGTTGGACAGGCAGCAAAGGCAATTATTTGGCACGTATGCTTCCGGTGAACCGGCGGTCTTCAACCTGGATGGTTCCGAGGTCATTGTGAGCTGCAGCGCGCGGGCTGGCAGCCTGTTGGACCAGGCGCAAGCTGTACTAACAGGCAGATTGTTGTCAGATTACCTGGCGCAGGACGGGCGTGAGTCTTTTCGCACTTGTTTGCAGCAGGCGCGGCAGAGTGGTGAGGTGGAGACCTGCCAGGTGTGCCTGGGCGTGGATGGTGCCGCCCGAACTGTTGAGGCGCGCATCCTGGCAACGGGCTCGCAAGGCTGGCGGGTGGTTTGTCTTGAGCGTGACCAAGTGATTCAGAATGTGGCCGGCGTGCTGACTGGTGATTGGGGCAATTGGGCCAACATGCTGGTTGAAAATTCGCAGGATGGTCTCAGCCTGTTTGACTTGAAATCCGGCCGATATGTATTTATGAACTCATCGCTGTTGGCGATGACGGGTTTTTCAGCGGCGGAATTGTCTGAGTTTGGGCCGGAACAGTTCCTGGGGCGTGTTTACCCGGATGATGTGGAGACGGTGCGTAGTCAGCGGGCGTTCGCGATAGCCGGTGAGGAACTGCCAGCCCCGCTCGAATATCGTTGGCGGGTGCAAAGCGGCGAATATCGCTGGTTTAGAAAAATAAATCGGTTGGTATGCGATGTGCAAGGCGTGCAGCTAGCGATCGTTGAGATATTCCGTGATATCACCGATCGTAAGCAGTTTGAAAATGAATTGGCCCAGTATGCCGAACGCCTGGAACTTTCCAGCCGCTCGGCGCACATGGGTATTTGGGATTGGAATATTGAAAAAAACGAGTTGATCTGGGATGACCAGATCAACTCGTTATATGGCCTGCAGCCGGGTCAATTTGGTGGGGCTTACCAGGCCTGGTTGCAAGGGGTACATCCCCAGGATCGTGAGGCCAGCAACCTGATCGTTGAGCGGGCTGTGCGCGGTGAAATTGAATTTGATACTGAATTCAGGGTATTGTGGCCGGATAAATCGGTCCATTGGTTGAAGGCCAATGGACAGGTATTTTATGGCGCAGATGGCAAACCTGTGCGCATGGTGGGGGTTAACTACGATATTAATGAGTGTAAGCTGGCCGAGACTAAGTTGAGCGAGGTGAACGAGCGCTTTAACTTGCTGGCCAATAACATCTCAGATTTTTTCTGGATTATGGATCCGAAGAACCACGCTATCCTGTACATCAGCCCCATTTTCAAAGAGATTACTGGTCTGAGCCCGACCCAACTGGGCGAGCTGCCCGGCGGCTACCTGGATATTCTGCTGTCGGAAGACCAGCATATCTTGCATGAAGCGCGTGCGGTGCAAGCGCGGGGGTTGATCACCGAGGTGAAATACCGTATACGTCGGGTGGATGGCCGCGTGCGCTGGTTGGTAGATAAAGGCTTCCCGATCTTCGATGGAACCGGTAAGGTGGAACGGGTGGTTGGCATTGCGCATGACATGACCGGGCAGATGGAATCAGATCTGCGGTTGCGCCAGTCCGAGGAGCGTTTTGGAAAATTCTTTGAGAGCAGTACGGCCAACCTGCTGGTGATTGAACCTGATTCAGGGGCGATTGTGGATGCAAACCCGGCCGCAGCGCGCTTCTACGGTTACAGCCTGGAGCAGTTCATGGGTATGAATATAAGTGACATCAACCAATTAAGCCCGGAAGAAGTCCGCGAAGAGCGCCTGAGGGCAAAGCAACAGGAACGTAATTTCTTTATCTTCCCCCACCGTCTGGCAGATTGGCGCGTGCGCCAGGTGGAAGTGCACTCGCACCCGATTCAAATCAGTGAGCGCGTTTTGTTGTTTTCGATGATCTATGATATCACCGAGCGCCAACAAGCCGAAGAAAGCCTGTTGCTGGAGAAATTGAAGCTGGAGAAAATAGCGATCACCGTGCCCGGGGTGATTTGCTCAATCCGCTGGAACCCGCAGGGGGTGATCGGCATGCCGTATGCCAGTCCGGCGATTCTGGATGAATTGGAACTTGACCCCCAGGATGTAGCCAGCGATTGGACAGCGTTTATTGCACGCATTCACCCGGCAGATTGGGGAATGTTTTTCGAAACTTTTCACCAATCTGCTGAAAGGATGACGGGTTGGAATACAGAATTCCGCTACCGGCGGGTCTCCAACCGGATTGTCTGGCTGCAGGGGCAGTTCCTGCCCATCCGAGAGCGGGATGGCAGCCTGGTGTGGCATGGGTTCATCACCGATATTTCGGAGCGCAAAAGAACTGAACAATTGGTGTATGCACAGCGTGACCTGGCACTGGCTATTGGCCGGGTGGGCTCCACTGAAGAGGGTTTCCAGTTGTGCCTGTCGATGGCGATGGGCACTTCGGCCGCCGATTGTGGCGGGATTTACCTGCTTGAGGCAGGCCAGCCTCAGCTGGAATTGATTCATCACCATGGGTTGAGCCAGGCGTTTGTTGAACAGGTTAAGATCATTCCCCTGGATTCGCCTGGGGTTAGAAGAATGATGATCGGAAAAACATACAGCATCCCGCTTGAAGAATTGATGAATGATGATCTGTATGTCTCGGAAGGTCTACGCTCGCTGAGTGTCATTCCGATTATTAATCAAAATAATGTGATCGGGTGCCTGAACCTGGGTTCGCATTCTTTGAATGAAAGCATCGATATCACCAGTAACCTGTTGGAGATGGTCGCAATAGAAATTGGCAATTTCATTGTGTATATGCGCTCTCAGCTTGCGCTGCGGCGGAGTGAGAAGATCCTCAGCCGCGCCCAGACCATTGCGCACATGGGTAGTTGGGTGGCGCACTTGCAGACCGAGAAGATGGAATGGTCGGCTGAGACTTACCGGATTTATGATTACCCGGAGGGGACTGCCGTGGATTTGCCGGCTTTCTATGAGCGCGTGCACCCCAATGACCTGGCAGACCTGAAGAGTAGCCTGATGGTTGGATTTCAGTTGGGGATTATTGATCACGAGCATCGCATTATATTGCCAGGCGGCGAGGTGCGCTGGGTGCATCAGCTGGCCGAGGTGACATTCGGAGTAGAAGGACAGCCGGTGACGGTAACTGGCAGCAGCCAGGATATTACTGCGCGCAAGCTGCAGGAGCGGTTTACCCTGGCGCGCCTGCGATTGGCGAATCTCTCTGCGGAGGATGTGGATTTGCAGGCGCTGATCTGTGGTTTGCTGGGCGAGATGGAAGATCTTTCGGACAGTGCTGTTGCCTGCTTCCAGTTTTTCCAGGATGGACAGGCTGTGCCAGGCAGGCCGACCTGGTTTGGCCAGGGTATGGATATGGTCAGTGCGGCGGATGAGAATGCAGCTGGTGACTGGGATGGCAATTGGTGGAATAAACTTGCACCGGGTGGCGAAAGCTGGCTTTGTAATGACTTTGTGAGCATGGCTGGGATGGAGCGGCTGCCTGGCTGCCCGGTGAGGGTACAACGGACCCTGGCCATCACGGTGCACCGCCTGGACCAGGTGGTGGCGTGCATGCTGCTGGTTAACAAGCCCAGCGACTATAACCAGCGTGACCTGGAAACTGCCAGGCTGCTGGCGAATGAGAGTTTTGACCTGATTTTGCGCAAACACGCCGAAGAAGCGCTGCGCCAGAGTGAGGAAAAATATCGCCGCCTGGCGGCAGAGTTGGAAACCCGTGTGCAGGAACGCTCGGCGGAAATCCAGGATTTATATGACAATGCCCCGACCGGGCAGCATTCGGTCGATGGGAATGGGAACATCCTGCTGATTAATAAGACCCATTTAAACTGGTTGGGGTACTCACGAGAAGAAGTTTTGAACCGCCCGCTCTCCAGCTTTATGGCCGCTGGCAGCCGTGAGAGACTTTTGGCAGTGTTCCCGGAATTTAAACAGAGTGGCTGGGTGCGCAACCTGGAATTTGAATTTCAGCGCAAGGATGGGTCTACCTTCCCGGTGCTGGTGAATGCCACAGCGCTGTATGATGAGCACGGTCAATTCTTGATGTCTCGCAGCATCGTGTTTGATAACACCGAGCTAAAGAAAATTGAGAATGCTTTGCGGGGCAGCGAAGAGACCTACCGGGCGTTATTTGAAAGTGCCAACGACGCCATCTTCCTGCTGGATATTGAGACGTTGAAATATGTACGCGTTAATCCACGCTGCCCCGAGCTGCTTGGAGTGGCAAGTGCGGAGGAATTGATCGGGTCTGATTCGATGAAGTTCCTCAGCCGGGGTGAAATTCAGGAAGGGAAACAAAAGCTGCAGCAGGTGATGGCAGGCGAACGTGTGCCGCCCTATGAGCGTACTTTCGTGCGCCAGGATGGGACGATTGTGGAAACGGAGATCAACCTGTCGTTGGTCTGTGATAATCATGGCAATCCCAACTATATCCAGAGCGTGGTGCGTGATATCACCCTGCGCAAGAAGGCGGAGCAGGCTATCCGTGAGAGCGAGGCGCAATTACGTTTGAGCCGTGATAACCTGAGCCAGGCTAACGAAACGCTGGAGAAGGCCGCGCGCCTGAAAGATGAATTCCTGGCGAGTATGAGCCACGAGCTTCGCACCCCGCTGACTGGCATCCTGGGGCTTTCTGAGGCTCTGCAGAGCCAAATTTATGGCGATATGAATGATCGTCAGCTGCGGGCATTGAACCATATTGAGAACAGCGGGCGGCATTTGCTGGAGCTGATCAATGATATTCTCGATCTTTCCAAAATTGAGGCTGGCAAGTATGACCTGCAAGTTGAGAGGTGTTCCTTGCGGGATGTGTGTCTTTCCAGCGTGCAATTAACCAAGGGGATGGCCAATAAGAAACAGCAGCAGGTTGGTTTTAGCATGACCCCGGATACAATCCTGATCTACGCGGATGCGCGCAGGTTGAAGCAGGTGCTGGTCAACCTGCTAAGTAACGCCATCAAGTTTACCCCGCAAGGTGGTGCGCTCGGGCTGGAAGTGCGGTTGGACAAGGAAATGGGGCAGGTAATCCTGGCGGTTTGGGATAAAGGTATTGGCATTGCGCATGAAGATATGGAACGTCTCTTCCAGCCGTTTGTGCAGTTGGATAGCCACCTTGCTCGCGAACATGCAGGCACCGGGTTGGGTCTCTCACTGGTGCACAAGTTGGTTGAGATGCACGGTGGCAGTGTTGAGTTGGAAAGTACGCTGGGCGAAGGCAGCCGTTTTAGCATTACACTGCCGTTGACAAACCCATCTCTTGGGGAGAATTCTTTCAACAAAGGAGATGCACAACTGGATGTGCCTGCGTTGAACGGATATGGACCGACGTTGGATATTGACTCTTTGGTGAAATTAATACGTGGCAAGGGAATCGTCGAATGGGTGAGTGGCAGTGGGCAGGCGGCGTTGGAAAGTGCGGCAGCAAGCAGCCCGGACTTGATCTTGCTGGACCCTGATGTGGCCGATATGCCGGGTTATGAGGTGTTGGCCCGTTTGAAAGCAGATGAGCGCACACACAGCATTCCGGTGCTGGTATGCGCGGACGGTGGGTTGCCAGGCGCAACAGATTGGATTGCCAAACCGCTGGTGCTGGACGAACTGGAGAAAAAGCTGCGCATTTTACCCGCCATAAAATCGGTATTGATTGTCAGCCCGGCAGCCCTGGTTCCGCTGGTGATGGTTGTGGATGACCACGAAGTAAACCTGGAAACCACGGCTGCCATTCTGAAGGCCAGGAATTTCCGTGTGGCGCTGGCGCACAGCGGCATGGAACTGCTTAGCATGGTGCCTGTTGTGCGCCCCGACATTATCCTGATGGATATTCAGATGCCAGGTATGGACGGTTTGGAAGCCACCCGCCGCGTTCGGTCTCACCCGGATGCCGAGATTGCTCAGCTGCCGATCCTGGCCCTGACGGCTCTGACCATGCCCGGCGATCGCGAACGCTGCCTGCGGGCCGGGGTGAATGATTACCTGAGTAAGCCGACCAATAGCAAACAATTGGAGGCTGCCATCCTGCGCTTGTTGCAATAGGAACCGGATGGCAACGCAGCAATCTTTACCTTGGTTCGCGTGCGAAATCAATGATAAAACAGTGGGGAAATTTGAAGAGTACGTATAGCAGATTTACGTAATTTTAACTTGTTTTTCAGCCCGCTTTTACACCATTCGTATTCGATTGCGTTAAGATAAACTTATCGGACTGCTGTCACTTTGGGGAGAATAAGGGTCAGCCTGTTTGATAAATTGAACTCATAAGGCAAATGCCGTGTCAATAAAGCGATTATTCCAGTACATATTTGTCTTTCAACTCGCCTTAATTTCCGGGTTGGTTTTTTTGCTTTTTTCACCAGTCGATGCGCAGGCGTGGAGTGGCTTTTGGGTACGGCTGTTGATCCTGGCTGGTGTGGTGGGCGGTATGTTTGTGGGGACCTACCTGTTATTACGCCGGCAGGTGATTCAACCGTTGAGCCAATTGGTGGCTGTTTCGCAGCAATTGGCTGAGCAGGATCTGAAAAACTTTGCCATTGAGCTTGAACAGGTTTCAAAAGGTGACCTGACTCGCACGGTTTGGATTAGGACACGCAAACTAAACCTGGACCGGCAGGATGAAGTTGGCCAGGTGGCCCTGGCGTTGGATAGCATTATTGTCAACCTGTATGCGGTCAGTAATACGTTTAAATTGATGAGTTCCAATTTTCGCAGCGTACTGATGGAAGTGCATAACAATGCCAGCCAGGTCAACTCGGCCAGCGGCCGGTTGGCGGGGACGGCAGCGCAGTCGGCACAGGCGACCGCGCAGATTGCTTTGACGGTGCAGCAGGTGGCCAAGGGCATCACACAGGAGACCGATTCAATCAGTAAGACGGCTCGGTCGGTGGAACAGATGTCGCGGGCGATCGACGGAGTGGCACGTGGGGCGCAGGACCAGGCCCAGGCGGTCACCAGGGCGGTGGAAATCACCAGTGGTATCAGTAAAACGATTGAGCAGGTGGCGGGGAACGCCCAGGCGGTGACGCGTGATTCGGCTGGTGCGGCTGAAGCGGCCAGGCTGGGTGCGCAGACCGTCACGGATACGGTGAAGGGCATGGGGCGCATTAAGGATAAGGTGAGCCTCTCGGCCCAGGCGGTGACGGAGATGGGCGCGCGCAGTGACCAGATTGGGCTGATTGTGGAGACGATTGAGGATATTGCCAGCCAGACCAACTTACTGGCATTGAACGCGGCGATTGAAGCAGCGCGGGCGGGCGAGCACGGCAAGGGTTTTGCGGTGGTGGCGGATGAAGTACGCAAGCTGGCTGAGCGTGCCGCCGGAGCAACGCGCGAGATCGGTGGGTTGATCAAAGACATCCAGAAGACGGTAGCCGGGGCGGTCGCTTCGATGGATGAGGGCGGTCGGGAGGTGGAGAATGGGGTGCGCCTGGCAAGTGAATCAGGCCAGGCCCTGGCGGCGATTTTGAAGGCGGCCGAAGAAGTACACCTGCAGGCGGAACAGGCAGGCAAGGGCGCGGCCCAAATGAGCGCGGCTTCGACCCAGTTGGTGGGCGCGGTGGATGGCTTTAGTGCCGTGGTGGAAGAAAATACGGCTGCCACCGAAGAACTGACTGCCGGTACTCAGGTAGTTACCCGCTCAATTGAAAATATTGCGGCGGTCTCTGAACAAAACAGCGCCGCAATGCAGGAAGTGAGTGCTTCAACCGAGGAGATCAGCGCGCAAGCCGATGAGGTGACCAACGCAGCGCGTGTGATGGCTGAGAAGGCCAAAACCCTGCTGGTAGCCGTGGAGCGTTTCAAGCTTGAATAATTGAGCAGTATTGTCCAGGGCGAGCATCAATGCCTTGAGGGGACTTCAGCCTAGGTTACGAATTGGAATTATTTTTGTGAGGTATAACATGAACACCCAGAATTCTGATCTTAATGTAAACATCCCACTTTCGCGGTCCTTATTCGGAAAGTTACTCTTCTTTCTGTTGTTGATTGGCCTGGTTCCAGTGATATTGAACGCCGGGATTGGTTATATGAAATTTCAACAGGGCCTGGTGGAAGCTGCGGTGTCGTCGCAGGAAATCTTTGAAGAAGATCAATCAGATTTCCTATTAAGTTGGGCTGCTGAACGGACCCAGGATATCCAGACCCTGGCGGGTGTGGCACGGATTGCTTCATTAAACCCCGAGACGGCAGACGTGGCCATTCAGCAGTATTACAAGATGTGGGGAGTTTATGAAACCATCTTCCTGACCGGGCTGGATGGTAAAGCGATTGTGGCATCCAATGGTAAACCATTGGATGTATACGACCGGCCGTATTTTAAGGAAGCTGTTTCGGGCAAGACTGCTTTTTCTGAAGCATTGGTATCACGGGCTTCTGGGAGTGTGGTGATTGTGGTTGCGGCACCAATTATTGCGAAAGACCAGGTGATTGGTGTGATTGGGGCGACGGTAACGCTGGAAAAGATTGCGGAGCTGCTCTCACATAATAAAACTGGCGAGACCTCCGATAGCTACCTGATCAATTCGAGCGGGTATGTGGTGACTGCCCCACGATTTTCGGCTGAGATGAAAAAAGCAGGCATGTTTAAAGTGCGCCCGGAGCTGGAAGCCAAGTTGGATACCCTGGCGAGCCAGGAGATCCAGAAGGGTGTGACCGGTACGGGAACCTACCTGAACTACCTGGGCAAAGAGGTGATTGGCCAATACAAGTGGCTGCCCGATTTGAAGCTGGGTTTAATTACTGAAAAGCAATCCTCTGAGGTGATGGCTACCAGCCAGAGTTTGGCTGTCTTTAGCGTGATCTTGATCTTGATTTCGATGGTGGTGATTCTGGTGCTGGCATTTTTGATTGCCCGTTCCATTACCAACCCGGTGAAATTGATTGCCCAATCGGCCAACCGCCTGGCGATTGGGGATATTAACCAAACTTTTGAATACCAGAGCCGGGATGAATATGGCTTGCTGGCAGATGCCTTCAGGCGCATGATTGCCTATCAGAAGGCAATGACTGACCTGGCGGTGTCGATCTCGGAAGGGGACCTGACTCGCGATGCGCAGCCCAAGTCTGAGCGTGACACACTGGGGCAGGCTTTCAGGCGCATGGTTCAGAACCTGCGCGGTTCGATTGGGCAGGTTTCTCAGAGCGCGACCGACCTGAGCCAGGCTTCGAGCCAGCTGGTGACGACGGCAGCGCAGGCAGCGCAGGCGACCTCGCAGATTGCGGTGACAGTGCAGCAGGTTGCCAAGGGCATTACCCAGGAGACGGATTCGATCAGCAAGACGGCGCATTCGGTTGAACAGATGTCGCGGGCGATCGATGGAGTGGCGCATGGTGCGCAAGACCAAACCCGCTCGGTAACCAAGGCAGTGGAAATTACCAATGGCTTGAGCCAGACGATTGAGCAAGTAGCCGGAAATGCGCAATCGGTAACGCGTGATTCGGCTGGGGCGGCTGAGGCGGCCAGGCTGGGTGCGCGGACGGTGGCTGATACGGTTAAGGGTATGGAACGCATCAAGGAAAAGGTCAGTCTCTCGGCCCAGGCGGTGACGGAGATGGGCGCGCGCAGCGACCAGATTGGCACCATTGTGGAAACGATTGAGGATATTGCCAGCCAGACCAACCTGCTGGCCTTGAACGCGGCGATTGAAGCGGCACGGGCAGGCGAACATGGCAAGGGTTTCGCGGTGGTGGCGGATGAAGTGCGCAAGCTGGCCGAGCGTGCTGCCGGGGCGACGCGCGAGATCGGCGGGTTGATCAAAGACATTCAGAAGACGGTCGCCGGGGCAGTCAACTCGATGGAGGAAGGCGGCCGTGAGGTGGAGAATGGCGTGCGCCTGGCGAGTGAATCAGGCCAGGCGTTGGCAGCGATTTTGAAGGCGGCCGAAGAGGTTTACCGCCAGGCTGAACAGGCTGGCAAGGGTGCGGCGCAGATGAGCGCGGCTTCGACCCAGTTGGTGGGGGCGGTGGATGGTTTTAGTGCGGTGGTGGAAGAAAATACTGCCGCTACAGAGGAACTGACCGCTGGGACGCATGAAGTCACGCGCTCGATTGAGAATATTGCGGCAGTCTCGGAGCAGAACAGCGCTTCGATGGAACAGGTCAGCGCATCAACCGAGGAAATTAGCGCGCAGGTGGATGAGGTGACCAGCTCGGCACGCAAGCTGTCTGAGATGGCCCGCAATTTGCAGGCGGCGGTGGCGCAGTTCAAATTATAAGCAGCAGGCGTTTTTCTTAAAAATAGATCCCGGGCCAGTCCATTATGGACTGGCCCGGGACTTTTATTGTGATGGTTGGCGCTGGTTAGGGAACGTCAATCCGGATGATGGTGGGGCTGGGTAAGCCTGCGATTCCGCTGTAGGCTACGCTGCCGAGGTACTTAGTGCTGGCAGCCAGGCCGCTGAGGGTCAGGTTGATGGCACCAGTGGCGCCGGTGGTGGCAGAGCCAGGCGCTGAAACCACCATGTTGCCGGCGGCAGTGCTGCCAAGCACCCAGCTGTGCAGCTTGAAGGGACTGGAACCTGCCACGCCCCAACCGTCGACGACGACGGTGTAGGTATCGGCGGCCGGGTTGGTCAGGTTGACCTGTTCAGCCGAGGTGCCGGATCCGCTTGAGCCAACCAGGGTTGTGCCACGGAAAACGCACAGGTCGATATCGCTACCGGCGTTGACATCCGCATCAAACAGCTCGAAGCGGGCATAGGTTGTTCCGGCGGGAATGATGACCGGGATAAGGCGGGCATTGGGGGTGGCCAGCGAGCAGCTGCTGTCGGTCGGGTCATCGTTGATGACGCCAACTGTCAGGGCGGCGGGGATCAGGCCACGGGCTGAAGCAGTGAAAGCGCCGGTGTAGCCAAAGGTAACGTTGAAGTTGCCGGATGCGCTAGCAGGGGCCGCCATGGCGACAGGCTTGGCAACTACCGGGATGCGTACCACATGGCCAAATTGGTCAGACCAGGTGAGCTGGCCGCCGGTGTAGGAGTTGAGTGCGGCGGTGGTGCGGGTGATGGTGATCTGCAGGGTCTGCTTTTGGCCGGTGTTGAGGGTAAAGGTGGCCGGGGAGACGCTGGCGCTAATGCCTGCACCAGAGAAGGAGAAGGAGTAGGTGCCCTTCATGCCGACATTGGTGACGGTGCGGACGATGGTTTTAGCGCCAGGCAGACCGCCACCGAGAGCGATGGAGGGGCTGTTGAAGTTGGCAGGTTCAATGACCGGGATGCCGCGGGTGGTGCAGTAGCTGGAGGGCAGCTGAGTGCCGCACAGGAAGCCGATCCAGTCGTTGACGTTGGAGTCGAAGACCATGCCGGGGTCGGCAGCTCTATTGGGACGAACATGGCCGGCGCCCTGGCGGAAGATGACGGTCGCATTGGTGTTGGGGCCGTCGAGCACGTCATAGGCGGTGGTCATGAGAGCCGATTTAATCATCATCGGCGACCAATCGGGGTGCAGGCTCTTGAGCAGGGCTGCGAGACCGGCGATGTGCGGGGAGGACATGGAGGTGCCGCTGTACAGGTCGAAGGAGCGGCCTGAGTTTCCGGGAGGGGCAACGGCGGCAAGGATATCCTGGCCGGGAGCCATCAGGTCAGGCTTGAGCAGGTCTTCAGAGGCGCGCAGCGGGCCACGTGAGGAGAAGGAAGCCGTGAGTGGGGCAGGAAGATTGAAGACGATGGTGGCTTTGTTGATGGTGGCCGTAGCGCCAGGTGTGGCGGCATACGCTTTGAGAGCCAGGCCATCGGCCAGGTTGACGTGCAGGGTGGGGATGAAGTGGAAATCGGCGTTGAGTGAGGCATCGGGGCTGTTGAACAGAACCATGCCCACACCACCGGCCTGCTGTACAGCCAGGCTTTTGTTGACACGAGCGGTAACGCCGCGCTGGCAAATAACGATCTTGCCTGCTACCAGGGCGGGGTCGAGCACGGCAGCGCCGTCAGCGGCACCGTAACAGAGCGCAACCTGGGTGGCATCTGCGCCGGGCAAGCCCGCGGCAGTTGAGCTGATGATGGGGGCGGTGACGGCGGTGGCAACTGAAGCGCCGCTGTAGCTGGCGCCGTTACCAAGGGTGATGGAGCCAGCGCCATTGCGGTTGTGGGTGCCAGCGGCCACGGTAGTGGTCCACGGGCCGGGGTGGGCTACGGTGGCGGTGGTTGGGCCACTGTTGCCAGCCGATTCGGCCACGAAGATGCCGGCGGCGGCTGCGTTGAGAAAGGCAATTTCAACGGGATCGCGGAAATTGGTGCTGGTGCCACTGATGGAGTAGTTGATCACGTCGACGCCATCGGCGACAGCCTGGTCAATGGCAGCGACGAGGTCGGTGGTGAAACCACTGCCCTGGCCGGGGGCAATTTCCCAAAGGGCCTTATAGGCGGCGATACGGGCGTGCGGGGCGATGCCGTTGATGCTGCCAAAGACAGCGGCGGCACCGGTGGTGGCGACATTGGCATTACCACCCGCGGTAGAGGCGGTGTGGGTACCATGACCACCATAGTCACGGGCGGAATTGAATTCCCAGGGCATGGAGGCATCCACGCCGGCGTCGCCGCCGAAGGCCTGGTTGAACCACTGAGCACCGATCAGCTTCTGGTTACACATGGAGGCATTGAATTCTTCACCAGGGGTGCACTTGCCGTGCCAGCCGGGGATCTGATGGAAGTCGAGCTTGCCTTCCTGGCTGCCATTGCCATTCTGTCCAGTGCGATCACTGAAACTGAGGCTTTCGGGCCAGATGCCGGTGTCGATGATACCAATGATGACACCTTCACCAGCGCCGCTGATGCCACCGAGCTGGTCCCAAAGACCGCCCGGATCGCGCAGGCCGAGAAAGTCCACAGTGGAGGAGGTATCCTGGGTGACCAGGGTGTCCGGGCTGACGGCTAAAATGCCATCGGTACCGGCCAATTTATTGGCCTGTGCTTCGCTCAGCTCAGCGGCAAAGCCGTTGAAGGAGATGTGGTAATCATACAACTTGCGTCCGCCGCCGACGGCATTGAGAGCAGCGTTGTGTTTCCCATCCAGATAACCAGCGTAATTGACAACGGCCGGGCTGGAGGGGTCGATTTTGTTGTTTTTGCCAGGCCGGGTGGCCTGGTAACCCTTAATGCTGCCGTCATAGACGACAACCGGGGCGTCACTCATTTCAACCAGATAAACGCCGCTTTTGCTGGGGTTGACCTTGCCGGTCTTGGGGCCACCAACTGCGGCGGCGGGCATTACAGCGGTGAGGGCTACCGCCAGCACGAGCAACAAACTAAACATACGGTACAAATTCCGATTCATATTTTCTCCTGTAATTACTGCTAAATGTGTAATCATCAGAAAAAGCTTGAACAATAGAGTACTATATAGGTATGAAAGCAACTCATGTGTACTTTCCACCGACTACACCGCAACAGCGGAAATTGCTATTTGAAACTTG
>CAIVSQ010000432.1 GCA_903908605.1 uncultured Anaerolineae bacterium | reverse complement strand
TCTCCCGGGGATTTTCAACAAAAAGCGTTACACAGAGAACACCGAGGAAGAACGGCGCTACACCGAGGTTTTTATATCAATGCTTTTTCTCTGTGAACCTCCGCGCAATCTCAGCGCTCTCCGTGAAATTGCCCTTCCCGCCCTACGCGCGGCCGCATGGCGGCCGTGCGTTACCGCAAGTGAATTTTTCCCCGGTGCTCTCCCGGGGAAAAATTCACAAAAAAAATTCCTCCCCCGCGCGGGCCAACATGCTGGAATAATAGTTCAAGCAGCGAAGGGCAATTTCACGGAGAGCGCTGAGATTGCGCGGAGGTTCACAGAGAAAAAGCATTGATATAAAAACCTCGGTGTAGCGCCGTTCTTCCTCGGTGTTCTCGGTGTAACGCTTTTTGTTGAAAATCCCCGGGAGAGCACCGGGGAAAATTTCACTTGCGGTAACGCACGGCCGCCATGCGGCCGCGCGTAGGGCGGGAAGGGCAATTTCACGGAGAGCGCTGAGATTGCGCGGAGGTTCACGGAGAAAAGCATTGATATAAAAACCTCGGTGTATCTCCGTTCTTGCTCTGTGTTCTCTGTGTCAGGCTTTTTTTCTCGTCGATCGCCAGGGGAAGAGCATTGCAATTGAGGTGCTGCTGCTTTATGGCAACTTCCAAATATTTCTGAACTGCCAGTAAGGCTGGCTGGCAGCAGTGACCAACATAACCCAAACCAAAACAGCCAGCGCATTCTGCTGGCTGTCTGGTTATATCTGATCGATGTGACTGTTGCACCCTGTGCAGAGATGCACGGGTGGATTAGGGCGCTTTTTCCAATTTAAAGTTCAGTTCAACCTGCTGGTCACCGGCTTTTACTTCCACATCCAACACCTGCCCGGCATAGCCATCTTTGTTGGCAGCCAGCTTAAAGGTACCGACTGGCAGGTTCCAGATATACTTGCCATCAGCGCCGGTCAGGGCCAGCTTTTCAGGGGTGGCAACCGAGCCTTCTTTAACAGCGACGCCGACTTCTGCCAGTGGTTTGCCATCGACATCGCTGACAATACCGGTCACCGCCGCGGTTGAGCTGCCTGCCGCCGGTGGGCTGACAGGCTCCTGGTTCGATACAGACTGATCCCCCCTATCGGCGCAAGCCGTCAACATCAGCAGCGCGCCCAGCAGAATTGAAAAATAGACCAACCAATGCTTGAGATTTTTTGGAAGCATAAATTACTCCTTCATCTAATTAGAAAACTGCCAGTCTACAAACCGACAGACTGGCAGTTTTGTTTATATTTTGATCAGGCAATCCACAAACCTAGCCCAGCGGCAGTCAATTTTAGGGGTAAGGGCTGTTTTTCCAGGCATATAAGTTATTAAAAACGCCCTGGGTGATGCGGGTGGCGCTATTATAGTTCCGTCCAAACAGGGGGAAACCATAGGTATGCACGCCATAGCCGTAGCAGCATACACCGCTTCTGGCCTGGTAGAGGGGCGAACCGCTCTGACCGCCGAAGGTATCAATCGCGTACCACAAACGCCGGGTGGTCACAGCGGTGAGACCGCCAGCCATCTTCCACTGGGTGGCGGAGGGCTTGTCACCCGGGTAGCCCGAAACGGTGAAGGCGCCAGGGAAGGTATTGCTGAGCTGCCAGTAATAGCCAAAATAGCCGACCGTGTTGCCCTTGGCCGCATTGGTTTGAATGGCACCGTAATCATAGTTGGGATCGTTATTTACTGTCCAACCGGTTACGCTCCAGATTTTGTGCCAGCTGGTGGATCCATATGGTACGGCAGCGCCGTTACGACCGGGGTAGACGGTGATCGTCGCCCAACCGCCATCCGCCTTGCTGTGGACACAATGCCCGGCAGTGACAACCGTTCTTGGGCCAATAAACCAGCCGGTGCAGGAACCGGTAGCGCCATTCGGGAATCGTATCGCCAGGTAGGCAATGGCACGATAGGGATAGGTAGTGTTGGTCGTGACCTTTGTGCGCCCATCCGCGCCGATGACTGATCCGGGCGAAATACCATTTTGAATAGGGGCCAAATCTTGGATCTCAGCTATTCGTTCACTGCTTGCAGCAAACATGCCGGTGCCCCGGGAAGGAGCCGATTGAACGAGACCACTTTCAACCTGGGGAGCCAGGTACGTTTCACCCGTATTAGAGACGGACGTATTGGGATTCAGGCGGTATGTTTCTTGGGCATTGGCTGTTTTTACAACCAGCACACTGATGAGCAAAATGGTTACAATGGTGAAAATACTGAAGGCTGCAATAATGTTTTTGCGTTGCTGTAACATGTCCTCACTCCTGTTGAAAAAAGGTGACACCGTCTGAAACCGGTTTAACGTAATCAGAACTCTCACATCGACACCAGATAAATCTATTTTTGGAGAGGCCTCCTGTGTGAACCATATTGCATGATTAAACAAAAAACCTGTGGATGCAATGACCGCAATTTCACAAGTTTCAAGTGTTAGTATACAATAATTTTTTTTGTTATACAACCATCAAAATAGAAAGGTGATGAATCAAAATGACCCAGCCAGGCCGGGTCATTCTTTTTGAGAGCCATCCAGCGGTCAGGCGGGCTGGCTCTCAACCTGTTTAGGGCGCTTTATCCAGCTTGAAATTCAGTACAACCTGTTGGCCAGCCGTGGTCACTTCCACATCCAGCACCTGCCCGGCATAGCCATCTTTGTTGGCAGCCAGCTTAAAGGTGCCGACTGGCAGGTTCCAGGTATATTTGCCATCTGCGCTGGTCAGCATCAGTTTTTCGGGCGTGGCAACTGTGCCTTCCTTGACGGCGATGCCGACATCGGCCAGCGGATTTCCGGCGGCATCGGTAACGATGCCGCTGACGGTGGCGGCGCTGGCATCATCGGCGGGGCCAGGGTTGGGGGCTTCGGTGCCAGAGCAGGCCGCAAGCAGCAGGCAGAGCGCAAGGGCGAGCACGGAGAGTGTGATTTGCAATTTTGAAATGGGTTTGATGAACATGACGGTCTCCTTGTTATTTTTATGGCAGCCCTGGCGGGCTGGGTTATGGATATGACGCCACAAGGTTTCAAAAAGTTCCTGACAAACCAGGCGGAATTCGGTTGGCAGAACCAGTCTGGTTTTTACTCAGACGTGCATATCAGCAAGCAGCAAAAACAGTCGGTCGCAGATGTGCGACCGGCTGTTTTTTTATGCGCCAGGGATGCGAGCGGCGCTGCCTTCATTTAATACGGGCTATGGGATGTAATAATAGATCACCAGGCGCGGGTGGTAGGCGGAGCCGGAATAGTCACCGCTGTAGAAACTGACCAGGTCGGTGATAAAGTCATTATCGTCATCCAACCTGAAGCGCAGGCGGAACTGGGTGGGACCGGTCTTGCTGACATAGGGCAGAGCGCCGGCGGCCAGCGGGGCGATGTGCCAGCCAGCCAGGTCGGTGCTGGGGAAGGATGCCACCGCCAGCAGGTTGGCTGCGGCGCTGAAATCATCCGAGCCCAGGCCTTGCCCGGCGCCAAAGTATGGCTTGCGGATATCGGCCAGCAGCGCGCCATGCGTCTTAAAGGGATAGGTACCGATTTTATTCTTGATGTAGATCTTAACCTGCGCACTGGTCAGCACGGCAGTATCGGGCAGCACGGCAGTGTCGAAGCCCAGAATGGCGCGGTACTGGCGGTTGAGGGCATCATCGCCCAGCAGGAAGGCCGGCGCACCGGGACGGGTTGCCCCACCCTGGCCGGATGTTTCGCTGGTCTCAAGGATGTCGCCATCCTGCCCGGGGGTGACGATGATGGTGCGGCTCAACAGGGCGTAGGCATGCAGGGACAGGCTGCCGGCGGTGGTCGTCTTGCTGACCACTTCAATGGTGTAGGTCTTGCCAGCCTGGGCCGAGAACTCGAGGCGTGATTGCAAACCTGCGCGGGCATTATCATTACAGCCCACTGAAACCAGGCTGCCCGGGGCGCCGCTGTAGACTGCCAGGGCAGTATCGTAAGCGCTGCCGAAGGTATCCACCAGCACGCGGGTGGCCAGGGCGGGTGTAAAGCTGAACCAGAGCGAGTGGTATCCTTTGGAAGCCGCCAGGCAGCTCAGAGCCGGGTCGTCAATGGCGCGGGTGGCTGTGGTGGCGTTTTGCTGCAGGCTGTAAGACAGGCCGCGGATGACCTCGGCACTGGTGATGGCGTCATTTTGTAGAGTGGAGGCGGTTGGGCAGTATACAAATGAAATGGTGGCCCCGGCTGAACCGATGTTGCACAGGCGCAGCCCACCGGCCGAACCATCCATCAGGAAGGTGGCCGGGTTGGTGCTATCGTTAATGGCGGTGCGGCCGGCCTCGCTGCTAAAATTGGCCGCGCTGACGGTGCCATTGACCGTCAGGCTGCCATCCGGGCGAAAGAGATAGACCTCATCGGGCGTGGTGACGTTGCCACGGCGGGCCGGGTTGATGCGGTAGACCAGCAGCCCGCTGCCGGGCAGCGAGGATTCAAAGGTGCCCAGCGCGCGGCGGTATTCGAGCACAAAATACTCCGCGCTCGAATTGGGCGATTTGATCAGGTAACAGTTGCCGGTTGGTGAAGTGAGCGGGTTAAGCGTGTACTGCCCGGCAGCGGTGATCTCGGGAATGGTGCCGATCCAGCCACCGTAACGGTACTTCATGTAGCAGCCCATGTGCTGGGGGATATCGGCGTCCGTGTCCATCACGTCCCAGCCCCCGACAGGATCGATGGTGGTGTTAAAGTAGCGGTAGAGATCCGGCGCGCCCAGGATGTGGTACATCTCGTGCGCCAGGACACCGGTGGTGGCCATATCGGCCACGTGGAAGGCATATTGGTAGACCGACTTGCTGCCGATCAGCACGCTCTGGGTATAGAGCGGCCACTGGTGCGGCCAAAAAGTGGTGCCGCGCCCGCTGGGGCCGCCCTTGACCACGATCGTCAGGCTGTCGACAAAGCCATCCAGGTTCGAGTCAATCACCTTGCCACCCGGGAAGCCGCCGTGGCTGGAGATGTAAGCAACTGCGCGTGCAATCAAGAGCTGCTCGCGGGCGGTGCGATCGTTCATATCCGCATAGCCGCCCGGGTTGCTGACGGCATCGTAGGGTTCAAAATAAGAACGCGTTTTTGTATCCTGGTACGATTTGATGGTACCGGCCGGGGCGGGGTACAGGTTGGAGGTCAGCGAGAGGCTGCCGTAGGAGACTTCTTTGAAGTAGTTATAGAGCGAATTGGCCCCGGCGCTATTTTCGTTAAAGCGGCTGACATAGGTTGAAGCCGAGGCACTGAACTCAGCCTCTCCGGCGAAGCGCACAAAGATGACCAGGTTGGTGACAGTGCCCGCGACGGGTGGATAGACCACCGCAGGGGTGGTGGCGAGCAAAGCCTGTGGAGTGGGGGCCGTGACTGCCAGCGCCAACCCGGGCTGCAGGCCCAGGCTAAGCGGGTCGACGCTGCCAACGCGATATGGACCGGGCACCAGCTGGCCATCACGCAGTTCGGCGTAGACGTAATAACCGCTGAACGGATCTGGCAGGACGCTGAAACCAGCCGCATCCGTCAGACGCTGCTGGTATTCGTCACCGCTGGCATACAGCAGCAGGGTGCTGCCATCTGGCTGGCTAACCTGCACGGGGAAGTGTTCAATCGGCGCGGCAGCGGCCCGCGTGGGGCTGAAAAGCGACCCAAGGACCAGCGCGCAAAACAGAAAAACAAGGACAGGGAATTTTAGACGGGACATGGCTCACCTCACCCTTATTATACGAAGGAATGGTTGAATGAAAGCTTACAAAGCCCGTTCAATCCACCCGGGCTGGCAGGCGCACCGCAGCCGCCTCTGGCCTGCGCCTGGAGCGCTTGTCTTCGTACATGGCCGCATCGGCCCGTTTGAGGGTGGCGATCAGGGAATCACCGGCCTGCTCGCTGCTGGCCGACCCCATGGCCATGCTGAGCGGCACCAGGTCTGAATGGCTGGCGTTATGGCTGGCGATGGTGGCACGCAGCCGGTCGAGCACGCGGGCCGAATCCGTTGCCCCAATACGCGGCAGGATGACCGCGAATTCATCACCGCCAACGCGGACGATCAGGTCCTCGGCGCGGAAGGAGGACCTGAGCACATTGGCCGCGCGCAGCAACAGATCATCCCCGACCGAATGCCCGTATTGATCGTTGACCTGCTTGAGAAAATCCACATCGACCATGATCAGGCTGACCGGCTGCCTGCGGCTGCGTTCCAGGCGAGCCAGTTCGTCATCGAAGAAGCGCCGGTTGTACAGGCCGGTCAAACCGTCCTGTATACTCAATTCCTTGAGGCGCTCTTCCAGCTCGACCCGGTGCGAAATATCGTGCAGCACAAACAGGTAACCGCGCAGCTTGCCACCCTGGTCGATGATCGGGTTAAAACGCACATCAATCACACGCGGAGCCTGGCTGAGCAGCTGAAGATCAAAACGAGCCGGGCCGCGCCCGTTGCACAAGGCCAGCAGTTCGCTGTAATGCTCAAAGACCTGCCTGGCTGGCTTGCCCGGCGACTCGAGCGAAACACCGGTCAGCTCGCAGGCTGCGGCGTTGACTTCCAGGATGCGCAGGTCGGCATCCAGCACGATCACCCCGTCTGGCAGGCTGGTGATCAGCAGGTTGTGGGCAATCGGGATGACATCCAGCAGGCGGAAATAAAACAGGCCGATGGCGTAAATGACACCGGAGATAATAAAGAGAAAGGGGGTCAGGTCCAGGCCGGTAAACGGGCTGATGCGCAGGACGGTCAGCAGGTTGCCCAGCCAGGGCAGCAGGTAACCGAGCAGGATGATACCCATCTGGCGGCGCTGCAGCAAGGCGCTTCGGTGTTGGTACCAGGAGATCAGCACGGTGACAGCCAGGACCAAACCGTAAGAATAAACCAGGTTGAGGTAAAACCAGGGCCCGCCAGAGATGATCAGCCCGGTGGTAAAGCTGCCGCCGAAAAACAAGCCGTGCCAGTCATCCGTCCAGATCAACAGCAGGGTCAAGATGGGTTCGATCAGCAGAAAAAGGACAGCGCGGCGATTGAGCAGGAAGGTGTGATTGGTGATGGCTGCGGCCAGCAGCACCAGGCCAACTGGAACCATCACCACCCCCAGGTAGGTGGCGCTGAGCCAGAAGTGCTACGAGAGCGGGCTTGATTGTAACCAACGGATTGCGTAAGTGAAGGTCCAAATGGCGACACTGCACATCATCACAAACAGGCCATAGGCGCCCGGGGCGTGCCGGCGTCGCCAGGCGACACCGGCTACCCACAGGGAGGCGATGGTGGAAACAAACAAGGAGGTAGCGTAATAGAGATTCAATGATGTCCTATGCTTGCCAGACCTGGCGGCTGATTTTTGTAAAAAGTGGTGGCGTTTATTTCCAGCCCACGCCGCACTTCTTCGACATGATTTTTACCATGAGAAGGGTCAAACAAACAGGGCGCAGATCAACCAGTGCACTGTTCGGTATTGAACAGTGGCGGCTGGCTAGCAGGCGCCTTTGGTCCTCGCGTGCGTGGCGATCTGCTCTTTGCACCCTCGATGGGCTGATCGCCACGTCGGGCCCTACAAGAGCCAGGGCCTACCTCGGATAGCACCCTCCTCGCGCATGACAGCAAACTACCATCGGAAAGCACCCTCCTCGCGCAAGACGGATGCCTCTGGCTGTCATCGCGAGCTGGCGCTCTTGATCCATGCCAACGTGGCGATCTGCTCTTTGCACTATCGAAGGGCAGATCGCCACGTCGGGGATAGCACCCTCCTCGCGATGACAGCAACCTACCAACGGAAAGCACCCTCCTCGCGCATGACGGTTGCCTCTGGCTGTCATCGCGAGCTGGCGCTCTTGATCCATGCCAGCGTGGCGATCTGCTCTTTGCACTATCGAAGGGCAGATCGCCACGTCGGGCCCTACAAGAGCCAGGGCCTACCTCGGAGAGCACCCTCCTCGCGATGACGGCAACCTACCTCGGAGAGCTTCAAAATATTGAAGCTCCCGATTTAACGCATGTTCTCTGGCTGCCTGGGGTGCTGCGGGCTTACATCAGGTGCTCGAGCTCGTCGTAGCGGCGCACGATCAGCTCGGTTAGCTGGTGACGGAGGGTTTCGCTGTGCATGTAGCGCGCATCCAGCTTGTGAACCTGGCGGGCCAGCTCACCATCGCCGAGGACATTCAGAATCCACTGCTCAAAATCGCCGCGGGCCTGGTGGTAGACGAGCGAATCAACCGGGATGGCACCCAGGGTCTCACGGAATTCCCACAGGCTGGCGGCGGTGGATCCCAGGCTGCGGCCATCGGGCGCGCAGAAATAAAAGCGTTTGTGCGAGGGCAGCGGGGCACGCAGGTACTTCTGCAGGTGACGGATGTGCGGCACGGCGCGCGGACCAACCTGGAAGCGGATGGGTGAATTCAACTCTTCGGCCAGCGGGCGGAAAAAGTTGGAGACCAGGTAGGCCTGCCCAACCGGCAGGGTGGCGATCTGACTGAGCAGGTACTGGTTCTCGGGCGTGTGCGCGAGGAAGGGTGCCAGGGCGTCGACCTCCTCGGGGCTGCTCAGACGCGTCAGCAGGCAGTCATCCAGGATGCTGACCAGGGCAGGCGAAAGCTGGCTGGGCCGGTAGCTGACCAGACCGATGCTCAGGCCCTCGTGCAGCCCATCCACCAGCAAATCGGTCAGCTCGCCGCCCTCGGCCGGGCAGAAATACTGGGCTTCATCCAGCAGGATCCAGTGTGGACGTCCACGCCGCAAGCGGATGCCGCGCAGGGCGCGCATGAGGGCGGTGATGTAGGCCTGGCGCTCATCCGGTGAACGCGATGAAAGATCGAGGAACATGTTGATGGCGTGCCACTCGACCAGGTTGACCAGGTCGGGGATGGAGGGCAGCGGGGCCTGGCCCGCGCCGAGGTGCAGGCAGCGCCCACTGGCAGCCAGCCCGGCGTAATCACCCTCCGGGTCGATCACCAAAACCTGGTAACCGACACGCATCAACTCCTCCACCAGCAGCCCGGAAAGCCAGGACTTGCCGCTGTGGCTATCGCCAAAGATGCCGATACGGCTGTCGATTAGATTGACCGGGTCGAGGTGGATGGGGGCGCCATCGCGGGTGTAGCCCAGCACCAGGCGACGATCGGGACGCTGCAGGTGATCGGGGCCACGGCGTGAGAGCAGCTGGCGCAGCAGCTGGTTGATGCCGGTGCCATGATCCTGCGGGTCTTGCGGCAGGACCACATCGGCCAGGGCCTTGAGCTTGGGCAGCGCGTTGGGCACCGCCACGGCCAGCTCGGCCACGCGCAGCAAGCTGATATCGTTTTCGGCGTCGCCGCAGGCGATGACATTGTGGGCCGAATAGCCCAGCTCTTGCAGGGCGTGGGTCAGCCCGGTGCCCTTGGTGGCGCCAGGTGGCAGCAGCATGACCGCCCCGTTGTTATATTCGACGGTTGCGCCCATGTTGAGGTCTTGCAGCACGTTCATGATGATCTCATCATAGGGCACGCGCGTGGCGACGATGCTCAGCCCGCGCTCGAGCGGCACGTGCAGAGCCTCGAGCCGTTGGGTGATGACCGGGGAGAGCCGCCCAAAGGGTTGACGGACGGTGTTTTTCTTGGGGAAGTAGATCACGGCGCCATCTTCGGCCACGATCACCTCAAACAGCTCGCTGAAGGGTCCTTCATTAATAAAGGTCTCGAGCACACGGCCGGTGACCAGGATGAGCACAAAACCCGATTTGCGCGCCTGGCGTAGCAGGTCCCAGGTCTCAGCCGGCACCTGACCATCGCGGGCCAGGGTGCCATCGTAATCGGTGGCCAGTACTTTGATGTAGGTATGGCGGCGGCGTTCCACCTCGGGGGTGACGATCTGCGCGCCCTGGTTTTCGGCAGAGGCGGTTTCTGGCGCGCGCTGCTCAACCAGCGGGGCAGGCGCTTGGGCCAGCAGACCCTGGATGACCTTGATGATGTCGCGCAGGTGGAAGGGTTTGGGTACATAAGCGCTGGCCTTGCTGAGGACCTGCTCTTCCAGCTCGCTGCTGCCATAGGCGGTGATCAGCACGCTGAGCAAGCCGGGCTGCAGAGCGCGGGCCGCATCCAGCAGGGTGAGACCATCCATACCGGGCAGGCGAAAATCGGTCACCAGCAGCATGAAGGACCGGGCTTTCAATCGTTCGAGCGCTTCTTCTGCCGAGGAACAGACCTCCACCTGGTACAGACGGGTGGGACCAAGCTCGAGGGCGCGCTTGAGGGCCTGGGCCACGCCGAGTTCATCCTCCACGATCAAAATATTCTGGTTGGTCATTCCGCTCCTTCGAGATCGGGCATGGCAACCCCAATCGGCAGGCGGACGCAGAATTCCACCCGCTCAGGATCGTGCAGGTTGGTCACATTGAGACTACCGCCCATTTTCTGGACGATGTTGTAGCTGATGGGCAAGCCCAGCCCGGTGCCGCCGGTCTTGGTGGTGTAGAAGGGCTCGAAGATATTCTCCAAGCGCGTATCGGGGGCGATGCTGCCATCGTTGGTGACCCCCAGGTGCACGAAGTCCTGGTCCTGGCTGGCGCTCAGGCGCATGAGGCCGCCGCGCGGCATGGCCTCGATGGCGTTAATGCACAGGTTGAGCAGCACTTGCAGCAGCTCATCGGCATCCACACGGATGAGCGGGAATTCATCGGGGACGGCAACGTTGATCTCCACGCCGGCATCGCGCGCGGCACGATCGACCATCATGAGGGTGCGCTGGAAGAGGCCGGCAACCGCCATGGGGGCGGTCTCGGTGCGCGGGGGGTTGGCCTGGCGCAGCAGGCGGTTGGTCAGGTCCACCAGGCGCTCCAGCTCCTGGTAGCAGACGCGCAGGTGAGCCTGGGTCTCCTGCGGATCCAGATCGAAATCCATCACCAGCTCAAGGTTGGCCTGGATCGATTGGAGCGGGTTTTTGATTTCATGGGCCAGTTCGGCCGACATTTTGCCCATGGCGGTCAGGCGCTCGGTCCGCACCAGGTACTGGTCCAGCTCTTTGCGCTGGGTGATATCGCGGGCGATGCAGATCAGGCCGGCGGGCTGGTCCTGCTCATTGACCACCAGCGAAGCGCCGACCTCGGCCGGGAAGTGGGTACCATCCTGGCGGGAGAGAGTCAGCTCGCGGCCACGGATGCTCCAACCGCGCGGCAGGTGCCCAATGGCCAGCAGGATCTCTTCAAAATTTTGCTGGCCAAACAGCTCAAAGGCATTGCGCCCGAGCATTTCGGATGGGTCGCTGACGCCGTGCAGCACGGCGGCGCGCTGGTTGGCCAGCAGGATAATGCCTTCGAGATTGATGTAGAGGATCGCATCGGGCGAGGTATCCACCAGGGTGCGGTAGCGTTTTTCGCTTTCGAGCAGGGCGGCCTCGGCTTGCATGCGCTCGGTCAGCTCGCGCTCGGTGGCCTCATACAGGCGGGCGTTCTCGAGGGCCACCACCAACAGTCCGGCCAGCGTCTCCATAACGAGGACATCGTTCTGGTCAAAGGCATTCACCTTGGGGCTTTGCACATCCAGCACCCCCAGAATATCCTCGCCGACGCGCAGCGGGACAGCCAGCTCGGAGAGGCAGTTGATCTCGTGCGGGTAAAAGTTGATATAGCGCGGCTCCAGGCGGACATCGGGGGCGAGCAGTTTTTCGCGGTTTTCGGCCACCCAGCCGACAATGCCCTGGCCCAGCTTGAGGCGGTGATCCTGGTGGACGATGCGTGGGGAGGCCCAGGAGCGGGCGGTCATGGATAGCTCCTGGTTCTCAAAGTCGATGGTGAAGATGCCGACATGTTCGTAGCCAAAGCGCTGCTGAATCTGGTCAACGGCGCGCGCGAGCAGGCTATCCAGGTCGAGGACAGACACGATGCGTTCACCGATCTCGTTGATGAGGGCCAGCTGGTGGGCGCGCTGCTCGAGGGCCTGCTCGGCCCGGCGGCGCTCGGCGACCTCGTTTTCGAGCGAGTGACGGGCGGATTCGGCCATGCTGGCGCGCGTCTCAGCCTCGAGGTGCGAGAGACGTTCGCGTTCGACCTGGTGACGTTCGGACAGATCGTGCACAAAGGCGATTACACGCTTTTCACCGCCGACGGTGATGACGCGTGTGTTGACCTCAACCGGTACGAGGGTGCCATCGCTGCGGCGGTTGACCGATTCGAGCGAAATACCGCCCTCGACGATCTGCGCGGTGAGATCGGGCATGTGGCGGGCCATTTCGACCGGCATCAGGTCCTGGGCGGTCAGGTCCAACAACTCGGGTTTGCTGTAGCCTAGCAGCTTGCAGGCGGCGGCATTGCAATCGAGGATGTGACCCTGCAGGTTTTCGAGGAAGATGGCCTGCATGGAAGATTCAAACAGGGTGCGATATTTCTCTTCGTTTTCGCGGACGGCGTCTTCGGCCATTTTGCGCTGGGTGATATCGGTGATCAGGCCATCATAGGCCACCAGGCGGCCTTTTTCATCATAGCGCGGCACCGGCGAGTTGCGGATCCAGCGGATGGTGCCGTTTTTATGCAAAATGCGGTGCTCAAGCGGATCGGTGGCCTTGCCCGCCAGGGCGCGGTTGGCTTGCTCGAGCACATTCTTACGGTCATCTTTGAAGACCATGCGGAACCACAGGTATTGGTCGCTGGCGTATTCGCGCGAGGTGTAGCCGGTGACCGCCAGGCAGCCCGGGCCATGGGTGGTGCGCACCGAGCGCCCATCCTTGATGTAAACGGTGTAGACATAGTCTGTGCTGGAGGTCCACAGGTGGCGCAGCCCGTCCGGCTCGCCGGGCAGGTCTTTTTCGGTGGGCTGGCCACCTTCAAATTTTAATTCAGCAAAAAGACTGATCAACCCATCGACCGAAGTCTGCAGGGTATGCTGCTGACCGGGTTGTAGCTGGGTGCCGGCCTGCACCAGGCTGGCAAGGTTGCGCAGCGCTTCGCGTAAATATTCGATGGCCTGTTCATTGGTCATACCGGGTATCTCCGTAGGGGGGCGAATATTTTTCATGGATAATTTAATAATAACACCTAAATGGCGATTCGGCTTGAAGGCGGGGGGGCGGAATTGGGGGAAAAGCGGGGTAAAATAAATGATGCGGCCGGCCTGCTGGAAGAGCCCGGCATGTGAAGAAGTTCACATACAAGCGAATACCGTTCGCAAATGGCGATTGGTAGAGAACAGATGAGTAGAAGCGAGCTGGATGGAGAAAAAAAATGCATGAATTGAATTTAAAACGCTTGCTATACGAATTTTTGTGCACATGCATGAACTGTTCGCAGAGCTGGTACAATCAAGAGCTGAAGTGAGGTATAATGGCGTAAGAGTGAGAATTAGAGAGCTTTTTTTTCTACTCCCAGCATTACCATGCCCCGATTGAGGGGATTGAAACCTTATATAACTGACCCCCTCCGCGTTAGGGGTGATAAGGCCCAGCATTACCATGCCCCGATTGAGGGGATTGAAACTTTGAACGGGGAACCCATTAATGGAGCCGTTGCCCACCCAGCATTACCATGCCCCGATTGAGGGGATTGAAACTTGCGTCTTCGGCGTTTTCGAGGCTATAGGCATTTTTCCCAGCATTACCATGCCCCGATTGAGGGGATTGAAACTTGAAGTTCCGCCACGGGAGCTTGTTGCCGGTGACTTTACCCAGCATTACCATGCCCCGATTGAGGGGATTGAAACAAAAATTGCTGAAAAAATTCCTACAGCCAGGCCAAGGCCCAGCATTACCATGCCCCGATTGAGGGGATTGAAACTTTAATCGCAGCATCCACTTCCTTAACCAGTGCCTGCTTAGCCCAGCATTACCATGCCCCGATTGAGGGGATTGAAACAAGCATGGGGCTTCTCGAACAGATACTGGGGCCGCCGACCCAGCATTACCATGCCCCGATTGAGGGGATTGAAACATTTTCAACCCAAAACTTAGTTACATCATTCATGGTAACCCAGCATTACCATGCCCCGATTGAGGGGATTGAAACTTTTCCGCCTGCTTACCCCAAACGTTTACCTGGGTCCACCCAGCATTACCATGCCCCGATTGAGGGGATTGAAACCGGCCAGCCCTGTATTCTCCAGCGCGATGTCGACCCCCCCCAGCATTACCATGCCCCGATTGAGGGGATTGAAACTTATACAAACTGGCCTAATTTGGCTTTAGTTTGAAACCCAGCATTACCATGCCCCGATTGAGGGGATTGAAACTTTTGAGATGTGCCCTTATCAAACCACTCTGACCCCCAGCCCAGCATTACCATGCCCCGATTGAGGGGATTGAAACTCTTACTTGCCCTGGTCTGGCTTCTTGAACACCTTCACCCAGCATTACCATGCCCCGATTGAGGGAGGGTTAGACCAGTGATAACTGGATACGCACTGGATACGAAAAAGCGTAACCAGTGCAGGTGACTGGTTACGCCGGTCTAAAAGTTCTTTAACATTTAGCTA
>CAIVSQ010000431.1 GCA_903908605.1 uncultured Anaerolineae bacterium | reverse complement strand
AATCTGTTCATTATTTGAAACACAGACAATCACCGCACCGGGAATGCTGGCTGGCAGACTTGGGAAGTTTTTGTGGAGGGCAGCGGTAATGGTTTGCAGAATATATTCCGGTTGCTGTTTGGTTAGGCTGATGCCACTGGGGTAATTCCGAATATGTTCCAATTGAGCGCCCATATTAAAAACCGCCACAGGAAGGTGCATTTTTATGGCTGCTTCGGTTGTAAATGAATAAGGTTCTGGAAATATCGAAGGGACCAGCACCAGGTCGATTTTGTTTTCTTCCATTAACCCGGATAATTCGGCCTCGATATAACGACCGTGTTTTAGGGTCGATTTGAAAAGCTCGTAGTTGGAAAAAGGTTCGGGGGTTTCTCCGAAAATGTGCAGCTTGATATCCAGGTTGTGATAATCAATATAACTGGCCAGGGATGTGATGACATTGGCACCTTTGGCGACAGTGAGGTTGCCCAGGATGGCTATGTCGAGGCGTTCGGTTGATTTATGGATTTCAACTGGTTTGATCAGGGCAGTATCTTGAGCTAAAAATTGGAAAAGATCATCCTGTAAGCCAGGGTAGGCTTTTTGAAGGATTTGCCGGGAGCTGGTGGAGAAACAAATGATCTCGGATGAACAGGCCAGCAGTGCGCCAAACTTTTCCCGCCAGAGCGACATTGGCAGGTTGGGGTGTTGGATGTGTACCTGGGGGACCAGGGTTTTGATGAGTGGGTTGTTAGCCAGGCATTTGCCGCAGGTTTGCAGGTCGGCGGGTACGTCACAGAATTTAACCTGATAATCGAGTAATTTATAAATGGGACATACACAGAAGTAATCGTGCACAATATAGGTAATTTTTAGAGCTTGATTGTTTTGTTTCAATTTCACTATGAAATCGACCAGCTCGAGGGGGCGAGGAAATCCTCCGATCTGATTGATAATAATTTCTGATATGTTCAGCATTTGGATGACACGTTCAATGCCCTGGCTGTTCTTATCCAGTGTGAAAGTGCTTTCTTCCAGGTTGCGTCCCTTGAATTTCAGAAAGTAATTTCGCTGCATGGTAGTGGAGATAACGGTGAGTTTTTCATTTTCCACCAGTGTTGTAATGAAATCACTGGGCCGGCCTTCTTGAGTGTGATCCAGGACGAGCCTGGGTGGGTGCAGGCTGGCTTGAATTTTTATCTTGAGGATGTTCCTGAGATCTCTGAGGGGATCCTTGCGCACAAAATCGGCCACCAGGCTGGCATAATCAGGGTGTATCTTTTTTAAGATGTCCAGGTTCTGTTCAGCCAGGATTTTCTTTTCGTTGTTGTTGAATGATCCGCCGTGTTTATGGTAAACAAACAAGTTGGGAACGATGATGTTTTTGTAGCCGGCATGGATGGCGCGCATGCACCAATCATTTTCTTCGCCATAGCCTTTTCCAAAGATTTGATCGAACATTCCAATTTGCTGTTGGACTGTTTTATTGATTCCCATGCAAAATCCAACTCCTGTGGGTACCTCGACAAAGTTTTTGTCGAAATCTACAAATTGGAAAAAGCTATCCAGGGTGGTGACATCCAGATTTTCAAAAATGGGGTTGTCTTCGATGAAGTTGGGAAAACTGGAAATTGCGCCCGCGTTGGTGAATGGGGTGGTGGAGGCGATCATGGGGTCGGCAAGGATGGGAGCCATCAGCCTTTCCAACCAGTTCGGGGGAACTTCGGTATCGGAGTTGAGAATGACGAAGTGGTTTTGAGTCATGGCCACCAGTTTGTTTATGGTGCGCACAAAGCCCAGATTTTCCTTATTTTCGACCAGGATAATTTCGTTGTTGGGATTATTTGTTTTGAAAGCCAACAGGAGTTTGGCAATTAAGGGGTCAGTGGATTTATCATTGGCGATGATCAACCTGAACGGTACGGTGGTGTTGCGAAGGATACTTTCCAGGAGGGGGGTGAGAAACTGCTTGCCGTTGTAGATGGGGATAAGGATGTCTATGGGTGTTTGTTCTGCCAGGGTGGAAGTGGCTGGCTGTTCGAGTAATAGTTCCATGACCTGGGAAAAGTTTTTATTACTCATGGCTGGCGCAATGTCACGGTTATCTTGTTTGCCGAAGCGCAGGTAGTGCACCAATGGGTTGATACCCAGAAGCCTGGCATCGGGGTAGGTTTCAAGATACCACTCACTGCTAAAATCTGGCCCGGGGGCGCGGCCTTCAAATCCGCCGTGGATTAGGAAGTGTTGAAGTGGATCCTGGCCCGATTGGGCGACATCTGGATATATTCTCAGGTACCATTCGCGGCTGAACAGGCCAGAGGCTGCGATCAGGGCTGTATTGTTCTTGAGCTCGCGCGCGTGGCTGAAGTGTTTGAATGGATAAGCAATGGCACTGGTTGCATAGCGCAGCAGTTGTAAGCGCCTGCTATTGGGGGGCGCGATGGCAATGCGGAATCGCCGTAAGAGCATGGCGAATTTCCAGACAGCGCTGTTTTCCATCTCAATGATCTTGATTTTGAGGGTCTGGATTTCCTGGGCGTTTTCAATGATGGCCTGGTTCTTTTGGAGCAATTCGAGCGACAGGATCCGGATCACTTCTTCCGGCTTGTCCGACGTATCCTGCTCCAGGTGGGTGGTATCAATTCGATCATAGGCTGTGTTTTCATCCAGCAAGAGGGTGGAGCCAGATTCTGCCAACATTGCCTGGTAAAGTTCGACAATTTCGGCCGGGGCATCCATCTGCATTTCGGCCAGCCTGGATTGATGGTGGCGCAGGGATAAGGACATGGAATTGATAGATTGAAGCAAGTGAGCTTCAGGCACTTCAATCTCAAGGAACTTGAGCATTCTTTTTAATTCAAGGTAGGGATTTTGAAAATAGGCTTCGTAATGGGTGATGATGCGGTTGTTTTGGTCTGAGGAAGTCAGGATGGATTGGTTGTAGTCAGCCCATAGTTGGTAGGCAGCCGGAGGGGAGAAGTTGTTGCGTTTGTGAAGCGATTTGTATACATCCATTGGGTTGCGAACACAAACAATCACCTTGCTAGCAGGTAAAAATTGTTTCCAAAAAGGAAAAAGGACCGAATTGCGCGGGTCTTTCCAGCCCCAAACCTCTGATTTTGAGAAGAGTTTGATCAACCTTTTGGCGCGCAGACGAAAATGGGCCAATTCTTCAGATTTTTCCCATCCGGGTTCAAATTTGGGTAAACGATCCCAGCTTCCGCCCAAGTGCTGGAGCATTTCCGTGTTCAGGGTTAGGAAATTACGATTTTCCCAGAAGCCTTCTTCGTTTTCGTTTTTTGCCGGTAACAAGTCAATTTCGGGACCGAGGTCGACACCACTCAAGTTTAATAGGCGGGCAATCATGGATGTTCCGGACCTGTGCATGCCGGCAATGTAAACTATTTTCATAGACTTCTCTCCTGATAAATCTGGCGATGATTCCTGGTTGCCAGACTTTTGTAATTCTACAGCGAAAACCGTTTGCAGTGCGTGATCATAATGGTGAAAAAAATGGATTAACGGTTGAAATAGCTGGATATGGCCTGGGCGATGTATTCTGGTTGCTGGTTTTCCAGGATGATGCCTTTTGGGTAGTTCCTGATGCGTTCAGCAGGGGCGCCCAGGTCGAACACGGCGACAGGCAAGCCCATATTCACCGCTTCAGCGGTGGTATAGGAGAAGGTTTCGGGACAGATGGATGCTATAAATACCAGGTCAATTTCGTTTTTTTCCATCAGCTCGGGAAGGGCTGTTTTTTTGTATTTCCCATGCTGCCGGACGATATTGGTCAGGTCAAAACTGGGGTAGGGGGAGATGATTTCGCCAAAAATATGAAGTTTCATTTCAGGATGATGCGTATTGAGATGAGTGGCGAGTGCAGCAATGATGGCAGCGCCTTTGATGATCGATAAATTTCCGAGAATGGCGATATTGATGCTCTGATTGGTTTTATTAATCTGAACCGGGCGTACCCAGTTAGTTAGATGAGGAGTGACTTCAATCCTATCAGCTAATAACTTGGGGTAAGCTTTTTGGAGGATCATCCGTGAGCTTTGCGAGAAGCAGATGATCCGCGAAGCGCTGGAAAGCAGTTCACCAAATTTGCTACGCCATTGAGGCATTTCCAGGCTGGGATAATCATTGCGTACATGGGGAATAATGGTTTTTAGTAATATGTTCTTCTTTAAACAACGCGAACATTCATCCAGGTTGGAGGGAACGCCGCAGTATTGGGTGCGGTCATTCAGCAGCATATAGATGGGGCAAACACTGTAATAATCATGGACAAGATAGGTAAATTTGAGGGCGGCAAAGCTTCTCTTGAGGGCCAGGAAAAAATCTGCCAATTCGAAGACCCGCGGAAACCCGACCAGTTCATTAATAAGAATTTCCTGGATGTTGAGGAGCTGGATGACTTGTTCAATTTCCTGGATGCGTGCCATGCTGTAGGTGATTTCTTCGAACTCACTGCCCCGTAAGCGCAGCAGGTAGGTTCTTTGGACTGTGGCGATTGTGGCGAGTTTTTCCCCGGCAATCAGTGAGTTTGAATATTCATTTGCGCCTCCACCCAGGGAGTGATCGAATATCAGCCGGGTGGGGGCAAGGCTGGCGAGGATTTTTACCTTCAAGATATTACGCAGGTTTTTTAGTGGGTCTTTGTGAGTAAAAGCCGCGACTCTTGCCAGGTAGTCCGGGTGCATTTTTTCGATCAACTTCAGGTTGGTTTCACCGAGCTGTTTTTTTTCTGCGCTGGTGAAAGATCCGCCGTGCTTGTGATAAACGAACAGGTTGGGGACCATGATGTTTTTATAGCCGGCATGCCTGGCACGCACGCACCAATCGTTTTCCTCGCCATAGCCTTTGCCAAAGACTTCGTTGAACATGCCGATCTGATCGCAAGTTTTCTTGTTGACGCCCATGCAGAAACCGACGCCGGTGGGTATTTCAAGCACGTTTACATCAAAATTTACATATTGAAAAAATGAGTCGAGCGAAGCAACATCCAAATTTTGGAAGATGGGATTGTCTTCGAGAAAATTGGGGAAGCTGCAGATGGCGCCTGCGTTGGTGAAGGGTGTGGTGCTGGCGATTTTGGGGTTATTGAGGATCGGTGCCATCAACCTTTCCAACCAATGGGGCGGTACTTCCGTATCGGTATTGAGGATGACGAAGTGGTTTTGGGCAAGGCCAGCCAACTTGTTGACTGTGCGGACAAACCCGAGGTTTTGTTCGTTTTGAATCAGTTGAATATTGACCTCAGGATTATTTTTTACAAGGTCCGCCAGGTATTCTGAAACGAGTGGGTCGCTGCTTTTATCATTGGCTATGATTAAGCGGTAGGGTATGGTGGTATTTTGCAGGATACTTGTAAAGAGGGCGTCAAAATATTGAAAACCGTTATAGACCGGGATGAGGATGTCGATGGGTGTATCGCCTGGCATGGTTGGGATGCGTGATTCAGCTAGCAGCAGGCCCAACGCCTGGGATAATTCAGGGACCCGATCGGCACGGGATAAGCGGTGATAAAGCCACTTCCAGGCTCTACGCAGGCCAGGAACATAGGCAAGCACATTTTTTAGTTTCTGGAGGAGAAAGCGAAAGAACATGATCATTGCCACTTTCTTGGGAATGCGCTGTTTCCCAGGTTAATATGTTCCATCTTACTCTGATCGAAAGAGCCTGTCAAAGCACAGGGCAGGTGGGGTCAGGCGCTTTTTGCGGGCAGGTGTTTATTATCAATGGATGTCACGCGCAGGAGTAGGAAAACGGAAAGGGCAGTCAGAAGGCCAAAAAGCAGGTTGAGAGCAAAGCCGAGTTTGAGGCCCACCAGATCACTGATGATGCCAATTAACCACGGTCCAAGAACGCCGCCAAAACCTGCGAACGTAAATAGTAGCCCGAGGATGGTATTCATGTTCTCGCTGTGTCCATCAGAAACTGCGGCAGTGATGGTTGGAAAAATGATGGAGAGGAAAAAACCACTGGCAGGCAGCAGGTAGGAAAGACTGTTGGAACCGAACAGAGCCAAGGCGATGCAAATACTGGCCGCCAGGGCAGAAATAAAAATGGATTTAAGATAGCCAAGTTTTTCAACCAGGAAACTGCCAACAAAACGCCCGATCATGATCAGGCCGAAAAAAAGGGAGAGGGCCTGGGTGCTTTGGGTGACACTGAATTGGCGTTCCTTTTGTAAAAATTCGACCATCCATGCGGCTATGCCAATTTCGGTGGCGACATACACAGTGATTGCGCAGTAAAAGAGAATCATCGGCAGCGAGAATGCTGTTTTACCCAGATGAAGCAGGTCCAGCTTTTCACTGATCGTTTCAGCTTTGGGTGGAAATACAGTCATGCTAAAGTAAAAGGCCAATAAACCGATCAGCACGAGATCCCATGCGTAAACGGCCCGCCAGGATTTGTGCCCTGCGAGCAGCGCGCCGGCGTAAAGTGGGCCAATCATCGATCCCAAGCCGTGCAAAACAGCCATAAGATTGAGGTAGCGGCCCTTATCTGATTTGTGCAATTCGACAATTAAGGCGTTGCAACCTAATTCGATACCACCCAGTCCGAAACCCAGTAACAACATGGAGGCTGTTAATAAAAGTGGGGCTGTAAAAGAGCTAAAACCGGCTACTCCACCCGCCATGCAAAACGTGGCCAGGATTAGAACGGTCTTCTGTCCAACTTTGTCTGCCAACAGGCCTGTAGTCAGGGTGGCGACCATAAAGCCGAGATAAGCCCCGAGCAGGATGGTGCCGCCTGTGGAGTAATTAATTTTCAGGTCAGCGAGGAGTGCCGGTAGGGTGGGACCTTTTAAGTTGTCGCTCAGGCCAAAGACAAAGAAGGCGAAGAAGGCTCCAATGGTGAGAAGCCAGATGGATTTTTTTGTGAGTAAGGTCATGCCAATCTTTCTTGAGCAAATTGCATTTTATTCAGAACCTGGAATGATTCGCCACCTTCGTGGTTATTGAATTGCCAGATGTTAATGTCTTTAGGCCCACCATAATAATTGTAGGCAGCGAAGACTGTGGAAGGTGGGCAGACGGTGTCCATCAAGCCGACTGAGAACAGGGCAGGAGCGTTGGAGCGCGCGGCGAAGTGGATGCCGTCGAAATAAGAGAGGGTATTGAAGACGGTTTCTATCTTATCGCGGTGTGTCTTGCAGTAGCGGCTGATTTCTGCGTAAGGTTCGGTATCGATCAGGGTGACGGCGCGTTGGAAGTGGCAGAGGAAGGGCACATCGGGCATGACGATCGAAAGGTCTGGAATGAGACCGGCTGCGGCCAGGCTGATGCCACCGCCCTGGCTGCCACCCGTCACCGCGATTTTGTGGCTGTTGACAGCCGGGTGTGAGCGGGCAGCTTCGACAGCCCGAACAGCATCGGTAAACACGCGTCGATAATAATAGGTGTCTGGCTTCAGGATTCCACGCGTCATGAAGCCAGGGATTTGTGGATTGCCTGGTTCCAATTCGGGGTCGGGCGTATCGCCAACACGCCAGGTGGAGCCCTGCCCGCGTGTGTCCATAACGAAATGCGCATAACCTGCATTGGCCCAGGTCAACCAATCGTGCGGAAGACCACGTCCACCGCCATAACCAATATATTCGACTATACAGGGCAGCGGAGTTGAGGCTGCAGTGGGCAGGATAAACCAACCCTTGATTGGTTGACCGCCGAAACCATTGAAAGTGACATCGTACACCTCGATAAGTGTAAGCGGGGTCTTGACCCGTGTGAAAGTAGCGTTCAATGGGTACGCCCGGGTTTCGGTTAGGGTACTGGTCCAGAAGTCATCAAAGTCAGTGGGTTCGATTCGCTGGGGTAAATAGGTTCTTAGTTGTTCGAGGGGCAGGTCAAATAACATTAGAGGTCCTTATATTATTATTTTTCTCGGGGTTGTTTGGCCACCCCAATTTATTTTGACGGATGATTTCTGTGATAGCCCAGGCTACGCCATCTTCGTCATTGGAGGGGGCGATCCAATGGGCAATGTCTTTTAGTGCGGGGACTGCATTGGCCATTGCAATTGGGAGACCCGCATAGTGGAGCATTTGTAAGTCGATGCCCTGGTCACCAATGGCAGCGATTTCTTTACTGCGCAAATGGAGATAGTCGGCCAGTGCGCTCAAGGCACTGCCTTTGTTAGCGCCATCGGCGGTCAGGTCTATATATTGAATGCCGGAGAAAACCAGATGAATGGATGGACAACGTTTCCGAACAACCTTTTCGGCCTCGAGCAGTAACTCAGGGCTGGCAGCAATTGTGACCTTGAGCAAGGGTTGATCGAAATCTATTTCAGGCTGAAATGTACGCTGGCTGCGGTAGGCTTCCTTGACTGTCATTGGGTCCATCACATCGCGCATGGAGTCTGGGCCGAACCAATAGGGCGCTTTTTCAGCGGGTTCGGCGATCAGGCCGGTGCCGTGTTTGCGGGTGAAATCAATGACATGAAGCATTTCAGCATGCTCGTGAAAGGTCCACGAATGTATGGTTTCCCCTTGTTTGCCTGAGCGCAGCAAAGCGCCGGCGGAACAAATATAGGGAAAGTCTTTTTCGAGCAGGTCCAGGGCATATTCAGCACCTCTGCGGCCACGACCAGTGACAATTACAGGCTGAATATCATTTTCTATGGCAGCATCGAGTGCATTTCGAACGCTGGGGGTGATCCTATGGTCTGAAGTGTACATTGTGCCATCCAGGTCGATGGCGATTAACTTGATCATGAAACGGGCTTTCCTTAGAGTGGGTAAAAATCATCCTATCCTACCACACAGCTCGGCTGACGGGTAAAAAGGAATTGAAAATCGATTGCGAAGGTTGGATAAAAGGTGTATTTAAAAGATAATAGCCGGAAGGCCATTTTCTGGCACGCGTCGGTTATAATGAATAATATGGAAGAACGATTACAGAAAATATTAGCCCAAGCCGGGCTCGGTTCCCGGCGCGATTGCGAAGAGTATATCGTCGCAGGTCGAGTACGTGTCAATGGTACGGTTGCTGAAATTGGCCAAAAGGCCGATCCGAAGACGGATGGCATTACACTGGATGGTCGGGCGATTAAACCCGCTGAGCAAAAGGTTTACATTGCCTTGCATAAACCGCGCTATGTGCTTTCCACGGTGGATGCAGAGCAAGGTGATTCGCGCCAGACTGTACGCAGCCTGGTGTCTGTCAGTGAACGCCTTTATCCCGTGGGCCGCCTGGATTTTGAGAGTGAGGGTCTGGTACTGATGACCAATGATGGTGAGCTGGCCCAAAGGCTAACTCATCCTTCGCATGGTCATTCCAAGGAATACCGTGTACTTTTGGGACGACAGCCCGATGCAGAACAGCTTGCCACCTGGCAGCGAGGTGTTGTCCTTGAGGATGGTTACCGGACGCAGCGTGCAGAAGTTCGCACTGAATCCCTGGCGGGCAAAGGCGCCTGGGTACGCGTCGTGATGCGTGAAGGTCGCAAACGTCAAATTCGTGAAATTGCTGCCATGTTAGGTTTGCCAGTGGTCAGGATTGTGCGTGTTCGAATTGGCAATCTGCTGCTAGGTGATCTGAAATCTGCTGAGTGGCGCTACCTGACACCTGCTGAGGTGAAGGCTTTGCAAGAAGATCGGCCTGGCCTGCCTCCATTCCCCGACATGACGCGGAAATCTCCAATAAAAGCGAGACCTGTTGCCCCACGTCGAAATGCGGGCAGAACTCCGCCTCCGGAAGGACCTGGTAAACCCACCGGGCGTACCAGACCACCTGCCAGCCCAAGTGCCAGGAGATTTGGAAGCGATGAGGCCAATTCTTCTGACAACTCGAGTGCCAGGCCACCAGCCAGCCCGAATGCCAGGCGTTCTTCGAGACCGGGTGCAAACCGATCTGACAACCCAAGCAACAATCGATCCGAAAACCCGAGCGCAAATCGACCAGCCAGCCCGAGTGCCAGGCGACCTTCGAGACCGGGTGAAAATCGATCTGACAATTCGGGCAGCAATCGATCTGAACACCCGGGCGCAAATCGACCAGCCAGCCCGAGTGCCAGGCGACCTTCGAGACCGGGAGAAAACCGATCTGACAATTCGGGCAGCAATCGATCTGAACACCCGGGCGCAAATCGACCAGCCAGCCCGAGTGCCAGGCGACCTTCGAGACCGGGAGAAAATCGATCTGACAATCCGGGTAGCAATCGATCTGAAAACCCGGGAGGCAACCGATCTGAAAACCCAGGTGCAAAGCGACATAGTCCCAAGCGCCCTGCTGGCGAAAAAACCAGGCGAGAACCACCACCCACTGGTGTTCGAAAATCTCCGGTGAGGAAACCACGATAAACACCGATAAAAAAAACGGCCCATGGGCCGTTTTTTTTATCGGTGTTTATCGTGGTTTCCTCACCGGAGATTT
>CAIVSQ010000430.1 GCA_903908605.1 uncultured Anaerolineae bacterium | reverse complement strand
TGTTTGGGTGGAGAAAGGCTATTTTCGTGCCGGATACTTTTACAATTTAATGCTTATGGAGGGAAACAGAATCCTGGACAGCATCTGTTTGGGATTTCCAGGTCACTTGCAAAGTTAATGCGCAATGATCGGTCAAAAAACGTTGATGAGGCCTGGGCATTGCCCGGTCCTCCAGGCGTAGAATATCTGGTTGTACCTGCATTGTGTTGTTTTCAGGGTAACGGATGAGCAAATAATCCAGGGTGGTCTTCCAGGTTTCAGGCACCAGTGGAAAAGGAATGTAGGTTGGGCGGGGGTCATCGGCTAATACGTCAACCAGTCCCGCCTGGGCCAGGAGCTCTGCATACAAAAAAGCATGGCGCGGAAAATTAAAATCACCACACAAGATCACCAACGCGTTCGGAGCTTCGGCCCGCACCAAACCGGCCAGGTACTGCACTTGTTTGGTTTGTATGCGCACCATGAAGTTTGCGTTTGACCAGTTTCCCAGGTAATTGGCGTGAAGATGTGTGTTCATCACCACGATGGGCTGCTTATCCACCACGAATTCGGTTCTCAGCACACCTTTTCCCAAAGCCCAATCGGCAAAACCGATACTGAACGGCCAGCCGCGGTCTGGATAAGCCAAAAAGCTTTGATTCTCAACAGGTACCTTTGCCAGAGTTAACAGACCTCCCTTCGGCACCAACTGCCTGGCGCCGAAGGCGAAAAACGGGTATAGGTCCTTCATCTCGCGCCATATCAAAGGGATATATGTGTTTTGCTGAATCTCCTGAAAGCAAAACACATCAACGGGCCGCTGCAACAGGATGCGCATCAGCCGCTTCAATCGGGATGTTCCCAGATAAAATGGCAAGGCAAAGGTGTTTAGAGACAGCAATGAAAATGTTCTGGGGTTTGCCTCAGGTTTCATGAAACCAACCCTGGCTGTGCCGGTCCAGCTGGCGCAGTCCAATTCGAGCGAATTGCTTCCCTATAAAAACGGCGAGGCCAGACGCAAGAACCCATCCAGCAATCGACGCCAGAGAGGGGCATTTTGATAGTCTGCCAGGGAAAAGCGGTCACATTTTTGTATATCCTTCTGGAAGTCTTCTGCCAGTTCCCTGGCCTTTTCTTCATCATAGATCACCGCCATTATTTCGTAATTTAAATAAAAACTGCGAATGTCAAAATTAGCCGTGCCGATGGCACAGACTTGCGAATCGATATTTATGGTTTTACAGTGGAAATATCCCTCCCTGTACAGGTAGACTTTGGCGCCCGCCTGGGCAACATCAGCATAATAAGTATAGGCGGCGCGATGCGGGAGCTCCAGATCCGTCCCATGCATCGAGCACATGATCTCCACTTCGACTCCCGACAGGGCGGCAGCTTTAATTGCTTCCAACAGGTTTTCATCGGGGATGAAGAAGGGCGACTGGATCTGCACTTTGGTAGTGGCGTTCACGATCATCGAAAAATACAACTGCCTGATAGCCTGCCAGTGCGAATCCGGTCCCCCTTGCGTAATATGGATCGGCGTAAACGGCAGACTATCTGGTTTGATCTTCGAAAAGTAGATCTGATCAGCCAGATTTTCATTCGTGGCATTAAACCAGGTGGTCGCAAAAGAGGCCTGAAGTGCCAATACGGCTTCTCCTACG
>CAIVSQ010000429.1 GCA_903908605.1 uncultured Anaerolineae bacterium | reverse complement strand
TAGATTTTCGTTGATCTGCCTGACTTGTTCAATCAACCCCATCAGGGATAGATCATCCTGCGCCGAACAGGAAAAAACGGGTTTCTGAGTAATGGCGTGTGGGCGTTGATATTAACGGGGTACCTGCGCCCCCAGGTTGCCCCGGCTTGGTAGGGTGATGAATTGAAAGGCCGGCAGCAGCAACCTGGTCAACAGTTTTCCATGAACGCAATCGGTATCCAAACCGAAAACCTTGTCGTTTTTGACAAAAGACTGGTCGGTGCCGTTGTTCTGCAAGAATTAATCGGACAGGCTGTTTTTGATGTAATTGGCCAGTCATTATTGGGTTGATTACCGAATACCTGGCTTGTTTTTTGGCTGCGTTGACGAGGTCAATTCAAGCATTTGCCGAGAAAGTGATCCGGAGCAAGAGGGGCAAAACCTGTTAAACCCATTTTTATATTTTTCTGTATAATGCGAGTATGGCGATCGTCAATAATGTCACGCGCTTCCTGGATGCAAAAAAAATCAGGTATATCCTGTATGAAACACCCACTGAAAAGCTGGGTGCGCTCGAGACAGCCCGCATCTTGAATTTGCCACCTTACCAGGTGTTTAAGACCATTGTGGTGGTGCGTCCCAAACCGGGCAAGCCGCTGTTGGTGGTTATCCCTGGGCCGGTGCAAGCCGATCTCAAGCTGATTGCAGCTGTGCTGGCTGAAAAAAAGGTCAGCCTGCCCACCGAGAAGGAAGCCGAGGCTTTGACCGGTTTGCAGGCGGGCGGCATTTCGCCACTGGCGTTAATTAATAAAGGTTTCCAGGTGTTGATCGATCAATCCGCCCAACAATTTGCCACCATTAATGTGTCCGCCGGTCAGCGTGGTCTTAACCTGGCGATTGCTCCGGCAGATCTGGCGGCGCTGACACGGGCACGTTTTGCTGCCATCACCACCCAGGGTGAAGATGACCTGGCTGGTGGTTGAAGACCCTCCCCCTCATTACTTATCCTCAAATTGAATATCCTTGACCAGGTGCGGCGCTTCCACGTAAATGCCGCGACCGGTGACGGCGACGCTGCCATCGGGCAGGCGCATTTCGCTGGTGGTCAATATTTTGCGTGGGTGGATCTCGCCCACACGCGCTTCGATGATGATCACCTGGCCCTGCGGCACGGGTTTGTGATAGTTGATCTCCAGGTTGACGGCCACCACACTGAAGCCGGCGCGCCAGACGGCCGCCCCCATGGCTTCATCCAATACAGCGGCCGAGGCCCCGCCGTGAACGCAGCCGGGCGGACCCTGGTGTGCCAGGCTAAAGATCATTTCGGCGAAGATGCCGCCCTCTTCGCGCTCATACCAGGTAAGCCCCATGCTGTGCGGGTTTTGCGTGCCGCAGACGAAACAAGGACCGTGTTCAGGAAGTTTTTCCATTTGTTTACCTGCCATCCCCAGGAATGGTGAATATTTCAGCTCAAATCAATTATGGCACGTTCGCGGAACAACTTGCGGTAAGCGCGGGTTTCTGCCAACGCGGCTGTCAGTTGTTCCAGGGCGGCTTCGTTTGTTTTCTGGTCAGGTCCAGAACCAGGGGCCAGGTTGAGGCTGCCATCGCTTTCAATCCCGGCTGTCAATTGGCCCTGTTTCGAAAAATAATCCAGTCCCAAGCGGATTACAGCCGTGGTTTGACCTGTGGCTACCGCCAGTTGGGAAAGGCTTGTTTTTCCGTCTTTTTTGCTTAGCGTAAATTTGGCCAGGCCAGCCAGGCGCTCCAGGAAAGTCCTGGGTTCGTCAAAGCCTGGTGTAAGCGCCACGACCAGTACACGTTCTGGCATGACCGTGTGCAGTGCCTGGAGCAAATCCTGCCGTGAAGCGGGCGCTGTCCAAAGCAGCAGGGTTTTGGCGGGATGTAGTTCGGTACGATCCAGCCCGGTGGTGCGTTTCTTATCATCAGCTTCTGCCCAGCAGACCATTTCCGGGTCGGGTTGGGCCAATAATGACAGCGGATTGGCTTTTGTGCGGTAATCAAGCACCTCTAGCGGTTTGGAGCGCAGGTCGACCCCGCTGCTTTCCACCAGACGAAAATCCACCAGCTCCAGTTGGGCCTGCCGCAGCCCGCGCCAATCGCTGGCGCGCAGTGAGAGGGCCAGGTCAAATTTCCCTTCGGGTAGTTGTGTGCCGCCGCCATCCCACCACAATACCTGCGCCTGGGTGCCGTTTTCATCGCGGACGGTCAGTTTGAGGTGTTCCTTGTTCTTGCCCAGCCCGGTGGAGGTAACCAGGGTCAGGTTGCGGCAGGCGAGGGTTAGCTTGGGGTTGCCTGGGCCAAAGGGCGCCAGGCATTCCAGCGTCTCGGCCAGTTCAAGACTGGCATCCGGCAGGTCGATCCAGCCGTCGATTTCGATTTGCGCTTCCTGGGTACCCGCCTCGCCCAGCTGTTCGGAAATATTGCGGCCCAGGCGTTTGCGAAATTCGGCCAGGTTTTCGGGTGGCAGGGCCAGCCCGGCTGCCATGGGGTGACCGCCAAAGCCAAGCAGCAGGTCCTGCTGAGCTGCGATGGCGGCGGTAATGTTGACCCCATCGACCGAGCGAGCTGAACCGCGCAGGGCCTGCCCATCCGGGGCGCTGAGCAGGATGGCGGGCTTGTGGTAACGCTCGACGATCCGGCTGGCGACAATTCCGACGATGCCGCCGGGCCAGAGCGGTTGGAAAAGGACGATCGCGGGTTGGCTCAGTAGCTCGGGGTTGGCGGCCAGTTGGGCCTCTGCGGCCTGGTAGACCTGGTCGCAGCGCATTTTTCGCTCTGCATTCAGGCCTTCCAGCTGTGAGGCCAGCACGCGGGCGCGGATCGGGTCGCTGGTGGTGAGTAATTCGACGGCTGGGTTGGCATCTCCCAGGCGGCCGAGGGCGTTTAGACGTGGGGCCAGCCCAAAGCCGATGTGTTCCTCGGTCAGGTGGGTGGAGGATAATTCGGCCAGTTCCATCATGATTTTTAGGCCCAGCCGCTGCCGGGCGCGCAGTTGCGCTAACCCAAGGCTGACCAGGCGGCGTGATTCTCCGCGCAGGATGGCCAGGTCGGCTACCAACCCGAGGGCTGCCAGGTCCAGCAGGCTGGTGAGCTGGTAATCTTCGGGGCGGGCTTGCTCCAATAAAGCCTCGGCCAGTTTATAGGCCACACCCACGCCTGCCAGGCTGGCCAACGGATGGCTGGCAGGCAGCATTTTGGGGTTGACCAGTGCTGTGGCACGCGGTAATTCGGCGGGTAGATCGTGATGGTCGGTGATGACCATATCCACGCCGCGTGATTTTGCATACTCTACTTCTTTAACAGCGCTAATACCGGTGTCGCAGGTCACCACCAGTGTGACACCGGTGGCGATGATGCGCGCCAGGTTTTCCATGTTGACCCCATGCGATTCTAGTTGCCGGATGGGGATGTGGTAGCTGACCCTGGCGCCCATGGCGCGCAGGCTTTCGACCAGCACGGTGGTGGAGGTTTGCCCATCCAAGTCAAAATCACCCCAGATGCAGATTTGCTCAGCACTGCGGATCGCTGCCAGGATGCGCTCGACAGCGGTTTCCATCCCGGGAAGTTGGTAGGGTGAGGGCGGCTGAACCGCGCGTGGGTCGAGAAATTCAGCTGCGGCTTGCGGGTCTTCGAACCCGCGCTTGAGCAGCGCCTGCCCAACCAGCGGGTGCAGGTTAGGCAGCGGGAAGCTGGTGGCAAGGGGGGTGGGTTCGATCCAACGGGTCATCATGTTTTTTGGGAGAGCGCCTGGGTCAGGCACAGGTGGTTAAAACTCAATTTCCTGGATTTGCTCCAGGTTGACTTCCCAACCGCTTTCGGCCATCTCATCCAGCTCGTCACTGGCTTCAAGCGCGATTTTCCCGCGGTCGCAGTAGGAACGGTAGGGACAAAAGCCGCAGGTTTTCTCATCCTCGCTGAGCGGAAAACTTTGGCGGGCCGAGATTTCCTTGATCAGGGTTGCCAAGCCATCCCAGTCACGGTTGCTGCGGGCGTTGTCATAGGCGAACTCAGCGGTTTCCCCCGGGAATTCAGCGTACCAGTAGACCATTTTGACCTGCCCAGGTTCAAACGGTTTGCCATGGTTGAGGTGGGCACCGGCCCTGGTTAGCAGGCTGCGGTAGACCCTGGTCTGGCAGCGCTGCTCCATCCAGGCATCCTTGGGACGTTTATGCGAGGTTTTCCAGTCATAAATGGTGGCGAACCCATCTTTTACCGCGATCAGGTCATACTTGGCCGTCAGCCGGTGAGCACCCAGCGGAGCCGAGAGTGCCTGTTCGGGGAAGAAGACATGGTCTTTCAGCCCGGCAAGGCTGTCCTCGCGCGCATCCAGAAAGTTGGTCCACCAGCGGGGCAGGTTGGGGCTTTTGGAATTGGCCGCCATGTGGGTTAAGGTTTCAACGGGCAGCCCAAGCAAGTACTGCTGCACCATGCGGTGAAACTGCTGCCCTTCCAGTTGGCGGCGTTCATTTTCCAAGACCGGGGCGGTTTCAACCGCTGGCCAGCGCAGCTGCTCTATGTAACGCAGTTGGAAACGCCGGTTACAGTCCTCGTAATCTTGCAGCGAGGACTGCGAAAAACCGAAGGGGGCTGGCAGGTCTGTTTTGATTGGTTTGTCAGGCATGATGTACAGGCCTATCATCTCTTTTATTGCACGTGGCGTGAATTACAGGCGACCCGCAATTTTGGATTAGGGGGTTGGGGTGGGCGCAGGGGTTTCCACCGGCATGACGGGTGGTGCCATACCCATCAGGATTTGCCAGGCGATATCCAGATCGTAACTGGCGGGCACTGGATAGTCTGGCAGACGGGAGAGGCACAGGTCCAGGCGCTGGGTGACTTCGGAGATTTGAGCGCCGAGGGTCTGCGGCGCGCCGGGCAGCAGGGCTGTAAAGATATCGCGCGCGGCGAGGATATCCTGCTGGGCCAGGCCAAAATTGCTTTGGTACAGGAAAAGCCTGGCGCGGGAGAGCAGTTCCATGCCACGCATCAGTTTGACCTGCCTCTGCAGTTCAGCGTCCATAGATTGGTTGCCGGTTTCGAGTTCGGCTTGTTTTTTCTGCATTTCTGCCAGTGTGGCGCTTTGGGCGGTGGCAGCGGCCTGTATTTGCAGCTGGGTGTTTTCCAGGTTGGTCGCGCGTTTGCCAAGTTCATTAATATCACCGCCCTGGTTGGTGCGGTCAGCTTGGATGACAGCTATCTGGGTTTCCAGAGCGTTCAACTGCGCGGTGAGTTGGGCATTTTCCGCTTTCAGCAGCACGATCTGGGCGGTGTGATTCTCGACGGGCAGCAGGTATCGGTCGTATAAGAGCGGCCAGCCAATCAATACAGCGGCGGCCAGTGCCCCCAGGACCAAGAGGGCGATCAGCAGGCGCAGCAGGAACATCAATACGCCCCTGAAGACCCGCTTCATTGAAAATCCGGCGGATTTTGGGGCCGGCGCAGGTGTTGAGGCTGGCGTTGGTTCTGGCTGTGGGGCTGGCTGTGGGGCTGGTTCAGGCGCAGCCGCCAGGGTTGCATTTTCTGTGGCTGCCGGTTCATTTAGTTGAGGAACTTCTTCTTGCTCAATTGCAGAAGCAGGTGTATCGGTTGTTCTTTTTACCTTGGTCATACGGGGCCTCGCTATTTTTAAGCGTGATGAGCAACTGTGATGCGAATGATTATATATCTTCTTGAACCCAGTCAGCGGTGTGCAGCGGTTTATGGATCGAGGATCACGATTTTCCCGCTGGTGCCGTCCATGCTGATGCGCTGACCATCGCGCAGGCGGGTGGTGGCAGCGTGCACACCGACCACAGCCGGGATGCCGTATTCACGTGCCACCACCGAGCCGTGGGTCATCATGCCGCCCACCTCGGTGATCAAGCCGCCAGCCACCAGGAAGAGTGGTGTCCAGGCCGGGTCGGTGCCCGGGCAGACCAGGATTTCGCCCGGTACCAGATGGGTGCCACGTGGGTCCAGCACGATGTGGACGACACCCGTCACCTGCCCGGGGGAGACCGGGCTGCCGCTGATGATATTCTCGCCTTGTCCCTCCGGGGCCAGGCCTTCATACATTGCGCGGCCATCGCTAATCAGCACGCGCGGCACCTGCCGGCGGCGCAGTTCACGCGCGTATATGGCCCGGCGGCTCGCGACCAGGGTTTTCCAATCGGTTGCCCCAGGCTTTTCCTGGGCGAGTTGAGCGAGTTCATCCAGGGTCAGGAAGACCAGGTCGTCCGCTTGCTGAATTTGCCCGGCCTGGGCCAGGCCCTGCCCGGCCAGCAACAGTGATTTTCGGGAGACGCCCATCAGTCGGATAATGAAAAACTTGGGACTTTCGCGGGCACCCATCAGCAGGCGGATCCTGCGCGCGGCGGCCCGCACGATTTTTTCTTTTAACCAGCCAGCCGGTTGGCTGCGGACACTTGATGCAATTTTTTCGATGGCTGCCAGGGCGGACTGCTCACCGCGTGCGAAGGTCAGGTCAGGGGCGGATTCTGGGGCGGTGTTCAGGTAGCTTTGCAGGGTGTGCATCACGGCGGTGGGGTCGTCGCGCCAGCGCGGCTGACCAATATCGATTTCACCGACACCACGCATCCCGTAGCGATCGAGAAAATGGGCGATTGCTTGCTGGGCTATGCCTGGCAGGCTGCCCTGTAGATACAGCCGGCTCAATTGGCCGGGAGCGGCCGCCTGAAAGTAAGCTGAGGTATGCGGGTCGGCCAGGATGGTGCGCGCGGTTTGCCAGAGCGACAGGTCCATTTCGGTGGTGACATTGCGCGGCAGGCTGCGGGTGACTTCCAGCGCCAACCCGGGGTCTGGAGACAGGTGTTTCAACGCGTTCAACCCGCCCATGGCTGGCCCCAGGACCGGGATGAATTTTGGAAGTAGTAATGCCAGGGCTTGGACGGTATGTTCACGCATGAACTTTACCGACAACCTGAGCTGTTCATGTGGGTTGTCTGCCACAGGGATGTGCGCGCTGGCAAGCTGTTCATCAATGAATTGGTCAAAACCGGCCTGTACATTGCCAGGACGCAACATGTTGTGGATTAGATGCATTAGCACAGGCAGGGCAAACTGGGCCAGGCTGCGCAGGGTGCTTAGTTTGAAGCCACCCAAACCAAAGCGGGTTTCTGGTTCCAGTGCCAGGCCGGTAATGATGCGCCCGACGCTTGGTTCAATAAAATCAAATATACCGGGGAGGACCCTGCTGCCCAGCGGGTTGCGCAGCAGGTCGCTCATCTTGATCCACAAACGCTCCCCGGCCTGCCGAAAGAACTTGATCTCATTTGGTTTGATGGTTTGGCCGAAAAGGCCGCCCCCGGCCGCTGCCACATACAGGATGGTGTCCTGACCAAGCGGGGTGAGTGGGCCGACCAGGCCTTGAACAGCACCAAAGGAAAACCAGGCCTCCAATGGGTCAAAGCTGATTTCGGGCACCGGGAAGAGCGAGGTGATCGGCCGGGCTTGCAAAATATGCAACCGGCCGTCTGCAAATGCCCATTCGATATCCTGTGGACCGCCAAAAAGCTGTTGGATGGCCTGCCCGGTTTTGGTCAGCTCGCGGGCCATTTCTGCTGATAGGCTTTGACGCTGTGCTCCGTCTTCCTGGGTGGTTGCCACGCCCCCGCCATCTTTTGCGCGAATGGCAACTTGCTTAGCGCCCAGCCTGGCGAGGCGTATCTCGCCGGTCAATGAATCGACCAGGTAGTGATCCGGATCCACCTTGCCGGCTACCAAGGCTTCGCCCAACCCAAAGGTGGCGTCGATGGCTGTTTCGCGTCGTTGTCCGCTGATCGGGTTGGCTGTGAACATGACCCCCGAGACTTCGCTTTGAATCATTTGCTGGATAACCACCGCCAGGGCGGCCTGTTCGTGTGGAATGCCACTGCGGGTCCGGTAGCCAATTGCGCGGGCCGTCCACAGACTGCTCCAGCAGTCGATTACGGCTTTTTTGAGCTGGGCAGCGCCCAGGACGTTTAGAAATGTGTCTTGCTGCCCGGCAAACGAAAGGTCCGGAAGGTCTTCGGTGGTGGCAGACGATCGCACTGCCAGCGGGCGACCGCCCCATTCGGTGATGAGTGCTTCGAGCGCTGTTTCGATTTCCTGGGGCAGCTGGCCCGCCGCAAATGCGTTCCGGATGTCGGCCGAGGCCAGTTCCAGCGCTTCGGGGTCTTGTTGATTCTTATTTTGAAGGGCCGCCTGGATACTGATTTGTAAGCGATTGAGAGCCACAAATTCTTTGTAACCCGCTGTGCCCAGGATCATGCCACGCGGCACATTAAAGCCTGCTTTTGCCAGGCTGGACAGGTTGGCACCCTTGCCCCCGGCGATTTCCAAACTGGTCGATGGGGAGTTGAAAGATAGCATCAGCATGTTCATATTATGGCACAAAATGCTATACTTTATTGAATTAATACTGGCATGCCCTGCCATGAAAGTGGAAGGATGAAGTGAGGATGGCCAACCGACAGAAATTTCCCGTGGGTAATTAATCATTCAACCCATTGATTTGGACGATTTTTTGGCAGGTTGAAGGCCACTTTCGTAGAGCGTGGCTTGGGTTGATTGTGAAATTTACATATTTGGTTAAAGGAAACCGCATGACTGAAATGAATGAAAAGCAAGAAACGGTACTGGTGACAGGGGGATCTGGATTTATTGGTACACACTGCATTCTGCAATTACTCGAAGCTGGTTACCGCGTGCGGACGACGCTGCGTTCACTGAAACGTGAAGCAGAGGTGCTTGACATGTTGAAAACCGGAGGGGCCAGGCAAACAGATGCCCTTTCTTTTTACCAAGCGGATTTAATGTCGGATGGCGGTTGGATGGAAGCGGTCAGCGGTTGCGATTATGTTTTGCACGTTGCCTCGCCTTTCCCGGCTGCGGTTCCGAAGCATGAAGACGAGTTGATCATCCCTGCGCGCGAGGGAACGCTGCGTGTATTGAAAGCCGCCCGCGACGCTGGTGTTCGCCGGGTGGTATTGACTTCTTCTTTTGCCGCCATCGGCTATGGACATGAGCAGACTGATAAACCCTATACCGAAGAAAGCTGGACGAATCCCGATCAGCCCAATGTGACCGCTTACATCAAATCGAAAACGTTGGCTGAGCGGGCCGCCTGGGATTTTCTTTCCAGGGAAGGTGGAGCGTTGGAACTGACGACCGTCAACCCGGTTGGGGTGATGGGACCTGTACTGGGGCCAGACAATTCCGCTTCGATTGAGTATGTGCTGCGATTGATGAATGGTGCTCTGCCAGGCAGCCCGCGCCTGTGCTTGAACATCGTCGATGTTCGTGATGTGGCCGATTTACACCTGCGAGCGATGCTTCATCCTGCCGCAAAGGGGGAGCGCTTTCTGGCTGTGGCGGGCGATTACATGACCATGCACAGCATAGCGCTGCTACTGCGCGCGCGTCTCGGTAATTCGGCCAGGCTGGTTCCTACTGGGAAGATGCCGGATTGGACGATTAAGCTGGTCGCATTATTTGATCCGGCTGTCGCCCAGGTGGTTACCGACCTGGGGAAATATAAAAATACGTCAAACGAGAAAGCCAGGCGCATGCTGGGCTGGTCACCTCGATCCAATGAGGATGCGGTTATTGCGACGGCCGAGAGCATGCTGCGGTTTGGGCTGCTAAAGGTTAGCAAAAAACCGTAAATTAGTTTCAACGGCAGCTGCCCGTTACGCCGTGAACCTACGAGAAACCATATGGCAGGGATCGCCAACACACCCAAACCTCCGTACTATGCTGTTATTTTCACCTCCACCCGCACGGCGGGCGACCACGGTTATGAAGCCATGGCTGAACAGATGGTGCAACTGGCTTCGCGGCAGGCGGGGTATTTGGGGATCGAATCTGTGCGCGTGGAACTGGGTGTCACCATTTCCTATTGGGCCACCCTGGAATCGATCCGTGCCTGGCATGCTGATATCGAACATCAATTTGCACAAAAAATGGGCTACCAAGTGTGGTATAAAAACTTCAAGGTCAGGGTTTGCAAGGTCGAACGCGATTATGAATTTCACCGAATTACCGCCGATCACCCATCGTCCACAGGGGACACCGGCGGCCTGGTAAATTAAGTCAATACCATCACCCGGAGTTGGACATGCCCATTCCATCCAAATATGTTCATACGAATCTAATCGCGGAAGATTGGCGTAAACTGGCCAGCTTTTATGAACGCCTTTTTGGTTGCGTTCCTGTTCCGCCTGAGCGGGATTACCGTGGAGAAAAACTTGAGGCAGGTTCAGGGGTTGCCGGCGCTCACCTGACCGGCATGCATCTACGCCTGCCTGGTTATGGTGAAAATGGACCCACGCTCGAAATATTCAATTACAACCTGTTGGAAAAAAGGGCCGCTACAGCGGTCAACCGGCCAGGTTTTGGGCATATCGCATTTTTGGTGGATGATGTGCAATCTGCCCGGCAGGCTGTCCTCGCTGAGGGTGGCAGCCAAGTTGGCGAGGTTGTGACTCTGGAGACTGCAACGGGAGCAAAAGTAACCTGGTGTTATGTCACCGATATTGAAGGCAATGTCATTGAGCTGCAGTCCTGGGCGAACCCGTAAGCAACACGCATTCATGAGGAGATTTGTGATGACGAATTCAGCTTTGCCGCGCAAAATTTGGATAGCCCTGATCCTTTTGGGTTTTTCGGGCCAGCTGGCCTGGGGGGTCGAAAATCAATTTTTCAACACGTTTGTGTATGACAATATCACCCCTGACCCCCGCCCAATCTCCTGGATGGTGGCCGCCAGTGCCATTACAGCCACACTTACCAGCATTTTTATGGGCGCGCTGAGCGACCGGCTGCGCACGCGCTGGGGCAAGCGTAAACCGCTGATTATTCTCGGCTATATCATGTGGGGGGTGTTGACCATCCTGTTCCCGACCGCCGCTTTCCTGAAGCCAATTAGCGTGGCGATTGGAATGGCCATCCTTTACGACTGCCTGATGACCTTCTTTGGGTCGACCGCCAACGATGCTGCGCTGAATGCCTATATTACCGATGTGACCAGCGATGAGAACCGTGGCCGGGTGGTGGGGGTGATGCAAATCATGACCTGGGTGGCGATCCTGATCGTGTACGGTGGCGCTGGTCCGATCATCCAGGTCTTTGGGTATTACACCTTTTTCTATGCGATTGGCGGCCTGGTGTTGTTGATGGGTGTGATTGGCAGCCTGATGGTGCAGGAACTGCCGGATAACAGCCGCCCGGTGGGGAGCTACTGGGGCCAGATCCGGGAAGCCTTCCAGTGGAAGACCCTGCGCGACAACGGCAACCTGTTCTTGCTGCTGGTTGCCATGGCGGTTTATGGCATTGCCGAAAATATCTTCTTCCCCTACCTGATGATTTATCTTAATCACCACATCCAGCTGCCCACCATGCAGGCTTCCATTTTGATATTCCTGGCCATCCTGGTGGGGGGTATTGGGCTGGCCTACCCAATCGGCGTCCTGACCGATAAGTGGGGACGCAAAAAGGTGGCTTATCTTGCTTTGGTGGTGAAGATGGCCGGACTGGTGCTGTTCTCGCTGGCGGCCAGTTTTGTTCCATTGGTTGTCACCGGTATCATGTTTCTCGCAGGCATGTCTGCCTGGCTGATTTCCACGGGCGCCTGGAGCAAGGACCTTTTCCCTGAGAATATGCGTGGACAGTTCGCCGGGTTTGTGATTCTCTTTACGGTGGCCTTTGCCATGGTCCCGGGGCCATTGATTGGCAGCTGGTTGTCGACCAATTTTGGCACACCGATCACCATCAACGGACAGGCTGGCTTTATCCCTTCGCCAGTGGTGTTCCAGGTGGCGGGTGTGGCGACCCTGTTGGCAGGCCTGCCGCTCTTCTGGGTTAAGAAGGGCTAAGATGGCCAACCAGCTCCCGGACTTCATTGCGCGCAAGCTGTTTGTGGCTGGCAGCCTGAAGCAGGATGGCGAAGGGTTTGTCTTTACGCTCAATAATTCCTTCGCACCGGTGGTGGTCTACCGCTTTGAGCTGCTGGCGGATGATCGCCCGATCAGCCCGGATCGGGTGACATTGGAGGCACAAGGCCGTCCGCTTTTACAGGGCGACCAAATTTCGAGCCAGGCACCCATGCCGTTCTCGATCAACCTGCCCATCCAGGTGCATGTGGCTAATAGCGCGCTGCCGGTTAAATCGATCTCCTTGCGGGTGGATACCCGCGACGCGGGCGAAGTCTCCATCCTGCTGCGCCTGAAAGACCAACGGGCCGGAAAAAAACCTGGGCCTGGTTGGCATTTACCCGGTTGGTTACTGCCCGCTTTGCGCGCCGAGGCTGAAATCCGGGCGGGAGATGTGATTGGCGAGGTGCACCCATTTGTGTATGGTCAGTTTATCGAGCACCTGGAACGCTGTATCTATGGCGGCCTATGGAACGAAGATGGCAGCGCAGTGCGAGAGGATGTTTTTAAGCTGGTTGATGCGCTAAAAATGCCGGTGATACGTTACCCCGGCGGCAACTTTGCCTCTGGTTACCACTGGGAGGATGGCATTGGGCCAGTTTCGCAGCGGCCCGAACGTTTTGATGCCGCCTGGAGCGCGCCGGAGAGCAACCGGGTCGGCACCGACGAGTATATCGACCTGATGCGACGCCTGGGAGCGGAACCCTTCCTGGTGGTCAATGATGGCTCCGGTACGCCGGAGGAAGCCGCGCGTTGGGTGGAATACTGTAACGCCACCAGCGGACCGCAGGCCGAACGCCGTGCCGCCAATGGCCACCCCCAGCCTCACAACGTGCGCATCTGGGGGATCGGCAACGAGGTGTGGGGAAAATGGCAGATTGGCAGCACGGATGCTCAAAACTACGTCAGCCGCCTGCGCCGCTTCGCCGTGGCCATGCGGGCGGTTGATCCGAGTATTCGCCTGGTTGCGGTCGGCAACACCATTTATTCGGACGATCGGCAGGATGAAGGTTTGCTTTGGAACGAAACTGTGCTGCATGAGGCTGGGTCCGAAATTGATGACCTGTCTTTTCATCTGTACCAGCCCGGGCAGGAAGGCTGGCAGGAATCAAGCGACCAGGACAGCCTGCACCGCACGGTTTGCGCCGCCCCGCTTGAGGCCGAGCAGATGATTGCGCGCATGGGTGCCCAGCTGGCTCGCTTTTCTCCGGGCCGGCGTATTGGGGTGGTTTTTGATGAGTGGAACCTGTGGCTGACACCCCCGCCCGAAGCTGGCTCGATGCACCAGGTGCAATATAGCATGCGCGATGCGCTGTACTGTGCCGGCATGCTAAACGTCTTTTTGCGCCAGAGCCAGGTTCTGAGCATGGCCAACCTGGCACAACTGGTGAATGTACTGCCCTTGGTGGTCACGGATGCTGCGCGTGCCTATGCCACACCGATGTATTGGCCGTTCTGGATGTACCAACATATGCAGCCGGTTGCGCTACGAACACAGGTCAAATCGCCATGTTTTGATGCCGATGCGATGGGCAAGAACGTGCCTGCCCGGCGGGAGGTGCCATACCTGGACCTGGCCGCCACACGCTCGCGGGATGGTGGGCGGCTGGTGTTGGCGCTGGTCAACCGTCACCCCGCCAAACGGATGAAGGTGAACATCTCCCTGCCCGGATTTCGCGGGTTGGTCGCTGAGCAGGCCTGGTTGCTGGCGTCCGATTCGCCCCTGGATGTAAACAGCTTCGGGCATCCTGGGCGTATTGCTGCACGGCCTGTAGCGGCCCCACGCCCGAATGGTGAGCGCCTGAATATAGATATGCCGGCGGCGAGTGTCTTGTTGGTCACTTTTACATGCGAGTCCTGAACGGGTTGCCCGGTAACTGGTGCATGTTGCGTATATACAGGGTAAAATAAAGGATAACCAACGCCGCGCTGGCACACCAGTACGGCGAACTGAACAGGAACCCCCACCTGTTCATAGGTCCGCCTGTTCCCTGGTGGGCAAACAACCTGGAAGGAAAAATGTCTTACTGGATTTTTAAAGCCAATCCGGAAACCTACCGGATTGATGATCGAATGCTGGACCCAAAGCCCACAATCACGTGGGCGGTTACTCGTTACCAGGAACGTATTAAGAAAGACGATACTGTATTCATCTGGCGTGCCGGTGTCACGCGCGGTATTTGCGCGGTCATGACCGTCGATGCTTTCCCTTACCAGCCATCCAATGAAGAAATTTATGATGGGTATGAAGTTCCGCTGGGCATCGTCAGCCCATTGGCGCCGCATTGGGCTCGCTGCGTTATCAATCAGCGTATTCCACTGTTGGAAGCTGCCACGATTAAGAAAATCCCAGGGCTGGAACTGTTTTCCTTTTTCTCAGCCTTTCAACAAGCGGTCAATTTTTCAATCACCCGCCCCGAAGCTCTGCGCCTGCTGGGGTATCTCGAACACCGCCCGGCCGACGAAGCCCCGGTGAAAGCGCCCGCCCGCACAGCTGGAGCCCGCCAGGCCGCACCCCGCACTGCCGCCGCTCCTGCCGCTAAAAAAACCGCCCCTGCGGTTCGAAAGACTGCCCCGCAACCCAGCACCACCCCGGCGCCCCTGCTAAAATGTGAGGAATGTGGTCGTTTTGTGGTTAGCAGCGATACTGAAAGGCATGTTCGCGAAGCGCACAACGGTCTCCCGGTGGGATGGAGAAAAGTCAAGTAAGCCTGGTCGTGTTGCAACGTATTCCAGCTTGACTCAACATGAGAATAGAATCGAACAGCCCCTGCCAGGCAATACCGGGCAGGGGCTGTTCTGTTAACTGCGTTGGGAATTAGTCTGTGGCGGCTGGAGCCGTTGAGATATTACCCTTATAGTGTGGCAGGGCCTGGGTGACGTCTTCGGATGGCTCCCAATCCTGCGGGTAAGCCAGGGCGCCCATTTCGGGCATGTCCAACCCGCCCAGTTCAACTTCAGCGGAGACACGCAGCAGTTTGAAGGCGGCTAGGACCTTGAAGAAGACATAGGACAGCCCGCCAACCACCACCAGGACACTGACCACCTCGGCTGCCTGGGCCATGAACTGCCCGAAATTGCCATACAACAGGCCGGTGACCGGGGTGGCGACGCCGTTCCAGGCAGCGGTATCGGGGTTGCCATTGGCAAAGATACCCACCGCCAGCACACCGAACAACCCATTTGCCATGTGGACCGGGACTGCGCCGACCGGATCATCAATTTTGGCTTTCTCAAGCAGGCTCGAGGCTATGCAGACCCATACCCCTGCGATCAGGCCGATCACCACCGAAGCCCACACATCGATAAAGGCGCACGGGGCTGTGATTGCCACCAGGCCAGCCAGCAGGCCATTGACCGACATGGAGGGATCTGGTTTGCGGCTGGCGCCAAACCACCACATATAGAACATGGCAGACATGCCACCTGCGGCGCCAGCCAGCAGGGTATTGACCGCAGCCAGCACTGCCAGGTTACGGGCTGCGCCAGTGAAGCCCAGCGATGAACCCGGGTTGAAGCCGAACCAGCCAAAGAACAGGATGATGGTGCCGAGAATACCCATCGGAATATTGTGACCGGCAATGCTGTTGGCCGAACCATCCTTGTTGAATTTACCAATGCGGGGACCGATGACGATGGCACCCGCCAGGGCAACCGTACCGCCGATCATGTGCACGACACCCGAGCCGGCGAAATCCACGGCACCGTTGCCCCAGCCCATCGAACGACCCAGGTTGGCAAGCCAGCCGCCACCCCAGACCCAGTTACCCACCAGCGGGTAGATAACCATGCTGACCCACAGACCCATCAGCACAAAGCCCGAGAACTTGAGACGTTCGGCCATTGAGCCGGTTGGGATGGTTGCGGCGGTATCCATGAAGACCATCTGGAACAGGAAGAAAACCAGGATGCCGCTGCTGAGCGTCAGCCCGCCCAGGAAAAAACCACTCATGCCCATCACATTTTGGCCGGCGATCAGCAGGGGTTTGGCCAGCACATCGGTGGCCCAACTGCTGAGTGTCACCGGTGAGAATGACCAGGCCGGCAGGCTGGCGCTGAGGGCGGGGTAGGTGTAGTTAATGCCACCAAACTGCAGGGCAAAACCGGTGGCCCAATAACCAATGGCGCCCACGCAGAAAACCATCATGTTCATCATCATGGTGTGGGCAGCGTTCTTATAGCGAGTGAAACCGGTTTCCACCAGGGCAAAGCCGGCCTGCATGAAAAAAATTAAGAAGACCGCCACAAAAACCCAGAGGGTGTTTAGATCAAGGTTGACGCTCTGCACGGCGCTGTTAAGGGTCTGGACGGTGGGACCGCCGTCATCGGCATAGGCGATGATGGTCGGTATGGCCAGTGAGAGGACTAGCGCGGCCGGGGCTGTAAAGCGCAGACCTTTTGACATTTTTTTCAGCGAAGTGTTCATTCTTTTCATTCTCCTTTGGTACAACCGTTTTGAGGTTTCTGGCAATCAACCTGTGGATGTTTCCCTCAGGTGCTTGCGATGTTAGTATTCTAGCCAATGGCATTCCGGTTGGTAATTACCCATAAGAAGAATATTTAGGGTTTTTATAGGCTAAAAATGGGTCGCATGGTTGCCCTGCCGTGACTTCAAATGACCCAAATGGGGCATCAGGCCAGTTTGGAGGTCAAATCGCATGGCGTCTGGCCAGGCGCTGGGTATCTGAGGTGCAGTTTGAACTGGCCTGGGCCAGGCATCGCGGGAATATTCAAATTGACGAGATGAAATAAAACAAGCCCCCTGGAAAAGGGAGCTTGTCGGTTTCGTTGTGAGCTGTGAACCAGGGTTGCTGATTCCTGATGTTTTTATTCTGCGGTGGCGGTTTCGTTTTGGTCTTCAGACTGCCCGCTGCGGCCTTCGATCAAGGTCCGTCGAATTTTACGGTAGGTGATGATCGGTCCGTCGCCCTGGATGAGTACTTCGCCAATGTCCAGGTCGGCACGCTTGGGCTGCTGGGTGATGACGACCCGTTTATCCTGCCGCTCGATCACCAGGTTGGCGATACCCCCCAGAAAACCGGTGACCTGTTGCAGCACAGGTGTCTTGACCGTGTGATAATAGCGCAGGTACATCATGGTGTTGTTGTCATCGATGGGTGCAAAGGCCACCATGACGCGGATGGTGTCGCTTATCCAGTTGTGCCAGATGTTGGGGTAGCGGAATTGCAGGAAGGGCCGGCGGGTGGGTTCGGGTATTTGCGAAGGTTTGAGTGGGGTCTGGCCGGTATCGACTTCATTGCTCACCCACAAATCCAGCAGGTTATCCTTTGGGTAATGGCTTTTTACCTGCACCAGCGGCCCATGGACAATGGTGCGGTTGCCGGCACCGATGGTGGTGCGGTGTACGAACGGCAGGTGGACGACATCCAGCTGGTTTTCGATGGCGCGTGAATAATGTGTGGCCCAGTGGTCGCGTACGGTACTGTAGACGAATTTTTCGTCAATGCTTTCAAAAAAGGGCAGGGGCGGATAGGCATCTTGTTTTTCACCCCACCAGATATAAATAAACCCGTTTTGTTCAGCGGTGGCATAGGACTGGACTTTTAGTTTTTTGGGCGGCAGGGCTTTCGTGCCGTTGGCAGGCACGAGGGTGCAAGCTCCGGAGGTGTCAAACTCAAAGCCATGGAAGGGGCATTGGATGCAATCCTCTTTTATCTCTCCAATGCTGAGTGCAACACCACGGTGTGGACATTTATCGGCCATGACGGTGACTTTGCCGCTGCGGTCGCGCCAGCAGACCAGCTTTTCGGCCATGCGCGTGACCCCGACTGGCTTGCCTTTTTTTACTTCATTGGATTCCAGGATGGCATACCATTGGTTTTTAATCATGTTCTTCCCTATCCTTGTTGTAATGAGATTTTTATTGTGCGATGAACTGCGAGTTTGGTTTGAAAGTAAGCGGTGATGTGCCTTTGTTTCAACTGGATCCGGGCGCGGAATGAACGGCACTGACAGGATCAGCCTGCCTGGAGAATCCCACTCATGAAAATACTGACAATCTGGCGGATGGTTTCGGAGTTAATTGGCTTGGCCCCGCTGTTGGCCGGGTAAAAATATGGATACATGATTCCGAGCAATGCCCAGGTGGCAACCATGGCATCCATCGGGCGGATTTCACCGGCATCGATGCCATCCTGGAAGATTTTTTGGAGTTTCCCAATAAACTGGCGCTGATAGGACTCATCAAAGTTTTTTCGTGTAGCTTCATTGAGTTGAACAATCTCCTGGCTCGCCAGGCGAATAATGGCGCGTTGTTCGGCGGGTTGACTTAATACATATTCAATAAACAGGCCAATTTTTTTGCCACAAGAAACCGGGCAAGCCTGGATCAAGTCGATACGTTGTTCGATTTTATCCAGGTTACCGCTGATGATCGCGACAAAAAGTTCTTCCTTATCTTTGAAATGGTAATACAAGGCTGCTTTTGAAACGCCAACTGCCTCTGATATCTGGCGCATGGCCAGGCCATGATAGCCATGTTGAATAAACAGGCTTCTTGCTGTTGCCAGGATTTGTTCGCGCAGACTGAACTCTAGGGTCGTCATAGGTATATTGTAATCTCCCGGGGCTCATTTTTTCGAGTTGCCCGGGAGGTTAGGGTTTTTTGGTTCAGTGGGAGGTCGGCATGGATTGGGCGTTCTTCGCAACCGTGTCTTGTTCCTGTTTGCGATTTTTCAATCCCAGGGTCAGGATGACCATGATGCCTGCGACAATGCCGATGACCATGTAAGCGGTGCCATATCCTTTTACACCGCCGCCCATCGAGGCAGCCACTGCGCCAACCAGGGCGCTGCTGGTTAATTGACCAACACTGGTGGACAGTGAGATCATGCCCTGGGCTGAGGTACGGTCAGCGGCTGAGGCTTCATTGAGCATAATGTAGCGCATAGGGGCACCCAACAAGGAGGATAGACCCAACCCGATGACGGCGGCTGCGGCGATAAAGCCCCACAACATGGAAATTAAGCTGCTGTTGCTCAGCATCAGCATGCCAAGGGCCAGCAAGAGCGTACCGCCGAAAACCATGACCTTGGACCCAAATTTATCCAACAGGCGACCCACCAGCGGCGAGCCAACTGCCATGGCCAGGACCACCGGCATTAGCAGATAACTGGCATTGTGTGTATTGATGATGGTCGGCAAGGCCGCCACTGCCAGCGCAGGGATGAAAACCATGCCCGATTCGCCCAGACCGGCGCCAGCAGATAAGATGCTGGTCAGGACGGTTTGGCGGCTTTCGAACAGGCGTAAATTGAGGATGGGATCTGCGGCTTTCTTTTCGACTGCCGGGAAGACAAAGAGCAGCACGAAACCTGTCAGCAGGAAGGGCCACACGTTAAGGGAAGCCAGGCTGCTGAAAAAATTCTGGGTATCAATTTGATTGAGGCCAAAAGCCAGGCAAGCCAGCATGATGCTGAGGACAAGCATGCCTGCCCAGTCGAAAGGCCGGCTGGTCTCGGGGTGGGTGACAGGCAGTAAACGCCAGCCCATGATGATGACGATAACCGCGATGGGCAGGTTGATGATGAACAGCCATTCCCAGCCGGTGATTGTCAAAATAATGCCACCCAGGATGGGACCGACCAGGAAAGCCAGCCCAAAGACCGCGCCGATCAGTCCCAGGGCACCGCCGCGTTTTTCGGGTGGGAAGGTGTCACCGATCACAGCGCTCGCCACGGGGAATATACCGCCAGCGCCGAAGCCTTGCAGAGCGCGCCCAAACAAGAGCATAGGGAAAAGATTTGCAGGCGAGAGGGCCACGACCAGCGACCCAACAGCGAACAGGGTGACATCCAGGGTATATATTGAGCGGCGCCCAAAGGTGTCGGATAATTTCGCCATCAGCGGAGTGGAGATCAAGTTAAAGAGCACGTAAATGGTGAACGTCCAGGCCAGGATGCGATCTCCAACCTGGAAGAAGGACTGAATTGATGGAAGAGCAGGGGCGACGATGGCAATATCCAGCGCGCCCATCAGGACGCCTAGGAAAAGTACAAGCAATAGTTTGTTTCGAGTTTTTTCATCCATGTTAGTTTCCTTTGTGAAGATTAACTTACTGACCGGTCGGTAAGTTAATCATATCAAGACCCTGCCATACTGTCAAGACAGGCGCATAAGATATCCATAAGAATTGGATGGGGTTGCTCGTTATGGCTAGAGTAACGCTGAGGTTGGCCAATAAGTAATTATTAACTGCCGCTAGCTGGTGGGGCGGGTTTCTCCGCCGGTGAAATTGCCCATTTGGGATGTGATTCAGGTTTTTGAAGAGGCCAGCCCGTAAATCCGGGTTTGCATTCTTGGTTTCACAGAACCTTGACCACTTAACCCAATAGAAAGATGTCTTTAAATTATATCGAATAATTTCTAGCCACCTGACACTTTTATAAACGAAAAGGTTGATCGGCATGAAAACCGGGTAAAGTTGTTTTTGCGAGAAAACATATTGCCAGGAGATACCATGCCGACCAACGACCTGTATCATACCTTGATTCGGAAAATTAGCGAGTTGCGACCCGGGCAAAGAATTACCCGAATTCGCAACTTTACTTTGCTAGTGTACGGGATCTACCAGAGTCGCTCGGTGTACTTGAGCCGGATTGCTGGACAGATACCAGGTAAAGCAAAACTGCAAAGTACCGTCAGCCGTCTTGATCGTTTTCTAGACAATCCAGCCATTCGTGTTCGTGAGTGGTATAAGCCGATAGCTATTCAGTGGCTTGCAGAACAGCATGCCAAAACTGGAGAGATACTTTTAATCGTGGATGGTACCAAAATCGGCTTTGGCCATCAATTATTGATGATAAGCATGGCCTATCGCAAGCGTGCTATTCCGATTGCCTGGACGTGGGTCAACCATGTTCGCGGACACAGCACAGGCGACAAGCAAATTGCCCTACTTGCATACGTGAAGACGCTCATTCCGCACGGAGCATCCGTTTTTCTGGTGGGCGATACCGAATTTGGGCCTGTAAAAGTACTCAAACAACTGGATAAATGGTATTGGTACTATGTTCTACGCCAAGAATCCGATACTTTGGTCTGGTCGCAAGCCGAAAACTTGTGGAAACCCTTTGGCAGTTTTATCCAGAAAGCTGGCGAAAGTATCTGGCTAGGACAAAGAGAGTTCTCGCAGGCACATATTTATCCAGTCAACCTATTGGCACATTGGAAAATTGGTGAAAAAGAAGCTTGGTGCCTGGCGACCAATTTGCCCGATTTACAAACTGCTCTCATTTTTTATCGGCGCAAGATGTGGATCGAAGAAATGTTCGGCGACATGAAAAAACATGGTTTTGACCTGGAGTGTTCCATGCTTCACAGCTTTTTACGGTTATCCAGATTAACTTTGGCTGTGGCTTTCCTTTACGTCTGGTTGGTTTCATCTGGTAGCCGCACCATTCATGAAGGCTTGCGCCACCTGGTTGATCGTAAAGACCGTCGCGATTTGAGTATCTTTCAGATCGGTTTACGTTTTATCGAAAGACGCCTTGTCAACAATTTTTCAATTCACATCTCGCTTTGCACTTACCTGTGAAACTGTCAGGTGGCTAGAATAATTTGTAAAGTCAATATTGCTTTTCTTTCAGGATGCGCATATGAAATCCATAAGAATTGGATGGGGTTGAACATTCTGGTTACAGCAACACCAGGCTAGTAAATGGATAGGTAGTTGTTTAGTTCCCATGGGGTGACTTCCAGCCGAAAATCGTCCCATTCCATGCGTTTAGCGCGCAGGTAGCGTTCAGCCAGGTAGGGCCCAAGCGCGCCGCAAACGACCTCATCCTGCTCCATGGCGGTCACGGCCTGGTTGAGAGAGCCGGGCAGCAGGCTGGGGGTGGCCTGTTTGCGCTGGTCGGGCTGGTAAATATTCTCTTCAATGGCTTCGGGAACGCTCAACTGGCGCTTGATGCCATCCAACCCGGCTGCCAGCATCACGGCAAATGCCAGGTAGGGGTTGCAGCTTGGGTCTGGGCAGCGCAGTTCGATGCGGGCCGAATCTGGGCCAGAGGCGCGCGGCACCCGGATGAGGGCTGAGCGGTTGATGCGCGCCCAACTGATTGAGACTGGTGCTTCATACCCCGAGGACAGGCGTTTGTATGAATTTACCAGCGGGGCCAGCACCGCGCACATGCCGCGTGCGTGGGCAAGCTGACCGGCGATAAACTGGCGGGCAATTTGGGAAAGCCCGTGTGGGTCACCGGGGTCAGAAAAGGCGTTTTTCCCATTGGACAGGTAGGAAAGGCTTTGGTGGACGTGCATTCCGGAGCCGGGCAGGCCGCGCAGCGGTTTGGGCAGGAAGGTGCAATATAACCCGTTTTGGCGGGCGATTATTTTGAGGGCAACCTTCATGGTGACGGTATGATCGGCGGTGGCCAGGGCATTCGAAAAGCGGAAATCGATCTCGTGCTGACCAGGTGCGCCTTCATGGTGCATGCTGACCACTTCCAAACCAAGTGCCATTAGTGAGGAGGCCATCTGGCGGCGTAAGCCTGTGGCCATATCTGAAGGGGCGTCAAAATAACTGGCTGAATCGTGTGGCACAGGCGGGATCAGCCCACCATCGGCGTGTGGACGAAGCAGAAAAAATTCCAATTCAGGGCCGGTGTTGTAACAAAAGCCCATCTCGCCGGCCTCGTCTGACAAACGGCGTAATACCGCGCGTGGGTCGGCAGCGAAGGGCTGTCCATCGGGGGTGTAGATATCACAAATCAGGCGCGCGCTGGCGTCTTCTGCGCTTAACCAGGGGATGATTACAAAAGTGGAGAGGTCTGGGCGCAGGTGCATATCGCTCTCAGCGATGCGTGCATAGCCTTCAATGGCGGACCCATCAAACCAGACACCTTCTTCGAGCGCGTCGGGCAGCTGCCCGGCGGGGATGGTGACGTTTTTAACCACCCCGACCACATCGGTGAATTGCAAGTCGATATAACGGATCTGGTTTTGTTCAACCAGCGATATGATTTCGGCGGGGGAGCGGTTCATGTGGGCACCTTATGGGCGAGCTAAAAATTTGAGGTGGAAGGATCAGCGCAAGGCCTGCAAGGCGATGGCCAGCAGGACTACCAATAAGAGGATGACGAGCGCCATGGCGACATACTTGAGGGATTGAAAGATTTCCTGGCTGGCGCGTGGGGCGGGCTCGACCTGGAGGAAGCTGAGATCGGCCTGGTCTGGGTTGGCCAGGGCTGCCAGCAGGCTGGGGATGTCGGCGTAGCGTTGGGCCGGGTTGCGGGCCATGCATTTCGCCACCAAGGCCGCCAATTGGGGTGAGACGTTCGGGTTGAGGCTATCCAAGCGGGGTGCGTTGGCGTGCAAATGTTGGTGCAGGACCGCCATGGGGCTTTCGCCATCGAAGGGGAGCCGCCCGGCAAGCATTTCAAAAAAGATGGTGCCGAGGGCGTAGATGTCTGTTCGCGCGTCTCCGCGCCCGCCTTCAATCTGTTCGGGAGCCATGTAATCGGGTGTGCCCATTGCGCTGGTCAGGTTGGAATAGGTGACCCGATGCGCGTTTTTTGTCAGTGCCAGGCCAAAATCCATGATGACAGGTTGGTCATCCTCTGAGACCAGGATGTTTTCAGGTTTCAGGTCACGGTGGATGATCCCGGCGGTATGACAGCTTTCCAAACCGGCGGCAATTTTTTTCACCAAGGCGATTGCCCGTTCGACCGGGAAGGGTGCATCTGCCAGCAGGCTGCGCAGCGAGGTGCCATCGATAAAATCGGTGACCAGGTAAGGGACCCGGTTATGCAACCCGGAACCGAGACCTTTGAGAATGGCCGGGTGGTCGAGAATCTTGAGCACTTCCAATTCACGTTGAAATCGCTCGTATTGAGCAGGGTCGGCGATCAGGTTGCGGTCGGGGACCTTGATGACCACCTCGCGCCGCCCGACCAGGTCATAAGCGCGGTAAATATCGCTCATTCCGCCGCGGGCAAGGTAGCTGGTGATCTGGTAGCGGTCGAATTGGTCGCCGACCTGGATGGTGAATTCGGAGGCTGTCATGCTGCTCTCACTACCTTTCAAAGAATCCCAACCAACCACGGCGGGTGGTTTGTTGAGTTGATGCCGGATTGCTGCGCACCATGCGGATATCGGCTACCACCACGGAGCAATTATCGTCGCTGGCACGGGAAAGGGAAAGGTCCAGCAGGTCCTGGGCAAGGGCCTGGGTGGACTGCCCGGCGCTGGCCAGCTGAGCGATTTCATGATCTTCGATCACCGACCAAAGACCGTCACTGCACAGGATCAGGCGGTCGCCAGCCGCTAATTTGTGCCGGCTGATATCGGCGTTAACAAAAATTTCCAATCCAACCGCCTTGGTCAGGATGGAGCGTTGTTCATGGGTACGCACTTTATCGGGCCCAATCACACGGGCACGCAGCATGTCTCCCACCAGGGTGTGGTCGTTGGTCAGGCATTGGAGCCTGTCCTGGTGAAAGAGATAGGCCCGGCTGTCACCCAGGTGGGCAATATAAAGCTGGTCACCGGCAATACAGGCGCAGGTCAGGGTGGTGCCCATGCGTCCCACTTCCAATTCGCGGCCGGTTTTCAGGACCTGCAGGTTGGCAAGTTCGATGGCACGCCGCATGCTTTTTTCCAGGGTTTCGCCGCGCAGATCGATCAAGGTCTGTTGGAAAACAGAAATCGCCAGCTTGCTGGCAACATCGCCCCAGGCATAGCCGCCCATGCCATCTGCCAGGGCCGCCAGGAAGTGCGGGGTGCCGGGCAGGGTGGTTTCAGGGACCAGGATGGCATCCTGGTTTTCTGTGCGTACCGGGCCGGTGGCGCTTAACCCGGCAAAGTCCACTTCGGATAACCTGGGAGAAGCGCTCAAAATTGTTTGTCCGTTGGCATGGCTGGTTTACCGGACCTGGCGCAAAAAATAATATAGCATACTCACCAGCAGCCAAATGGCGGCAATACTGAGTGCCACCCAGGCAGCTGTGGCCAGCAGGCCTCCGGCCGCAATGGCGATGATGGGTGCGGCGATCGCCAGCAGCAGGTTGAGGGCCAACCCAAGCAAGGGTAAAAGCAGGTGGCGCAGTGGGTTGAATTCGGGTGTCCCTCGAAAGGCTGATATGGTCAGGATGCACAGCAAGGCATAGAGTATAAAGGCACCCAGGTTGGAGGCCAGGATCAGGCCAATCAATACCGGCAGCCCGCCGAGTATGCCCAGGGCGCCCAGGACTGCCGAAGTGACACAAAGTGCAACCACGATGGTGACAGGGGTGATGTAGCTGGGGTTGATCACCCCCAGAAGGTCGGGCATTTCCGCATCCAGGGCCATTGCAAAACTGATGCGTACGGCATTATTCAGAGCGGTTAGCAAGGCGCCCAGCAGGGCAACGATGGCGGCAAAGGCGACCACAAACATGAGCGAAAAACCGTTTCCACGCAGCAGGCTGTCACCAATCTGCAGGGCCAGATCGCCCAATGGGGCGGTGGATTTGACGGCGTCAATTTGGTTGTTCATGGCCAGGCCGGTGGCCAGGTAGACCAGCAGGTATGCAAAGACACCCTGCAGGACCAGTGCCAGGATTGCCGCGCGTGGCAGGTCTTTGACCGGGTTGGCAGACTGGGCTCGCAGCGAGGTGACTCCCTCAAAACCGACCATCAGGAACATGGCCAGTGCGGCCTGGAAGATCACGCCCGGCACCCCGCCGGGCAGCAAGGCATTGGTGAGGGTGCCATGCTGCCACTGATTGGGAGCCAGGGCCATCGGGTTGCTAAAGCGGAAAACAAGGGCCAGGATGCTAAAGCCGATCAGGGTGGTCAGCTGGATGGTGTTGAGAATGATGCTGGAGGGCATGGTGCCGGTGATCCCGCGCAGCGCCAGGAAACCGATGAAAGCGGCAAAAGATAGCGCCAGGATGACCTGCCCGAGCGGCTTGGGACTGTAACCTAATTGGCGCAGCAGGTAATCAACCAGGATGCCAGTGAAGGCGACCATGACGCCCGGGTAAACCCAGTAATACAGGTGCGCAGCCCAACCTGTGGCAAATTTTGCCAGGCGGACAGGCAGGCTGGATTGCTGCGATCGCGGGCGGCCGCTGCCTGCTTCACGAAAGACCTGCTCGGCGAAGTGATAAGCGCTGCGTAAATTGGTATTGGCGTAGCGCCTGGCAAGCTCGCTAAAAGAAAGGGCGGAGAGCAGAGCAGCGCCCAGGGCAGCCAGAACACCAGGCCAGATAGCGCCCATGCCACTCTGGGCACCGGCTGCCTGGGCCTGGTAAAGCATCCAGGCAAAGGTACCGGGTGCCACCAGCGCCATGGCGTGGATGGTGATGCCAGTGATCCCGAGCGTTTTACGGGGCGGGAGTGTGCTTGGTGTTGTCATGTGGGCTTCCTTCAGTGGTTGATTTCATCCAAACTTCAAACTTATCAATAAACAGCACCAATGGCCAGAGCAGCACGATGCTGGCAGCGCGCACAAAAAACTGCAGCCACTGCAGGGTGCCAATGCCGCGCAGCTGCTGACCTTCCAGTAAAATTTTGGCCGAAGCCAACCCTATGCCGAGATATACCAGTACAGGGGGCGAGAGCAGACCAGTGGTGGGAGCTTCGTGCATGGGTCACCTGCCTTTCAAAAATTAATACCAACCAATGGCGCTTTTCAGCAAGATCAACCCGGTGGCTACCAACATCACCAACAGGGTGGCCGGAACGGCTGCGGCCAGCCAGCGCTTCCAACCGATGCTGGCGTAATGTTGCTCAGTATAGGCATAGGCCACCACGTTGGCCGAGGCACCGATGGGGGTCAGGTTGCCGCCAATATCCAGCCCGAGGGCGGCTGCCCAGACCATCAGTCCCAGGGCGGGCATGCCGGGCAGGCGGGTGAGGTCTTTCAGCACATAGCTCATGGCCAGGGCCAGGGGCACATTATCCAAGACACCGCTCAACAGACCGGGGATCCAGTGCAGGCTGACCACCAGCAAGTTGGCATTGGTGCGCGCCACGTTAGATAGCAAGGTGGCCATGCTCTCGAAGAGGCGCACTTTTTCCAGGCCGCCGATCAAAATAAACAGACCGGCAAAGAAGAGGATGCTTTCGCCATCCACCCTTAAGAAGGCTTTTTTGCGTTGGTCGTCGCGCAGGGCGATCAGCGCGATACCGGCCGGGATCAGGGCGGCCAGGGCGGCTGTGATTGGCAGGCCGCTGGCTTCTGAAAGCGGCAGGTGGAAAACCAGCAAGAAAACCGCCATCAGGAAGCCGCTCAGCCCGGTACGGGTGAGATGGGCGTGGATCGGTTCGGTGTGTAGTTGTTCGATCTCGTTGATTATTTCAGGGGTCAGCACGGCGTGCGCTTCTTTGAGCGCACGGCGGTTGACAAGGAAAAAGACACCCAGCAGCACCAGTGCGCCGACCAGGGAAATTGGCCCGGTGTGGGTTAAAAAATCCATAAAATTGAAGCCAAGTGTGGTGCCCAAGATGACGTTGGGTGGGTCACCCACCATGCTGCCGGCTCCACCGGTGTTGGCGGCGCACACCTCGGCGATAATGAGCGGGATCGGGTCGAGTTTGAGCAGCCGGCAAAGCTGGATGGTCAGGGCAGTCAGGAAAAGCATGACGGTGATGCTGTCCATCCACATCGATAAAAAGGCCGCCAGCAAAATCAGGATGGCAGAGAGCGCGCCGGGATGGTAATTCACCCGCCGGACGGCGTTCATGGCCAGCCATGCAAAGAAGCCCGCTTCCTGCAGGATGGAAACCAGGAAAAACATGCCCGCCAGCAGCCCGAGCGTATCCCAGTTGATGTAATTTAGGGCCTCATCAAGCGTCATCACGCCACCCACAATCAACAGCCCACCACCCAAAAGGGCCACCCAGTGGCGGGGAAACTTCTCGCTAGCGATGGCAACATAGGCCAGGATGAACACAATCAACGCTGCAGCCATGGGCTTTCTCCTTGTATAAAATAGATATCAATGGGTGTCCCGGATAGAATAGAACTGGTCAGAGAGTTCTGACTGCGAGCAAACCGGGAAGCTTTTTCTCCTAGCCGGGTTGGTATCCCCAACCACGTCTACAAAAGTCTGCTACCCGGTCTTTCTGGGGATTACGTCTGACCTCGCACTATGCCCCTAACCTGGCAGGTCTGCGAGGGTAGCAGCTCGCAGGGCGCACCTTGTCAGGCATGAGGGCTGATTTGCCGCAAGGATGACGCTCCAGAGAGTATGCCGGGACACCCGTTGGTTTGCACGCCTCTTTTTTTGTTCAGGAGCGTTTCCTATGAGCCTCAATCGTTTGCAGGTCGGGATCGACTTCAGCCAAAAGCGAGCGGATTTCTGTCTACTTTTTCCAGACGGTCAACCGCTTGTCGCCCATCAAGCTTTTCCCAATTCGCTACCTGGTTACCAGAAAGCCCGCCGATTGTTACTCGACAGCTTGCGCACCCAGTCATTCGATGGTCTGGATGTTTCTGGGGAAGCCACCAGTTACTACTGGCTGCCTTACTTTTGGCAAATGGCGCATGACAGTGAACTGAGCGCTTGCGACATCAGCTTGTTCCTGCTCAATCCGCGCCAGGTCTTCTGGTTCAAGAAAAGCTTGCCACCGGACGATAAAACCGATAACGTCGATCCGTTCTACATCGCTGAACGCACCCGCACCCGTC
>CAIVSQ010000428.1 GCA_903908605.1 uncultured Anaerolineae bacterium | reverse complement strand
TGCCGCGTTCGCGCCGCTCAAAAAAACGCAGCACACCAACGTATAGCAAGACTTGTCCGCTCACAAAAAGCAAGTTATTGGAAAAAACCCCAATCGTAATAAACCCGGGTACCCTCCGCAAGTTCAAAGCCAGAAACCCCAGCGCAAGCAAACCAATACCCACCGTCCACCACCCAGTGCCATAGAAGCGGGTAGCCAGTTTTACCTGCACAAACAATGCCGCGATCTGAAGAATATTACAAATAAACAACACAATTGCCAGCGTAGTAATATCCAATGCCATTAACTCCCATTCCATGGTCGGTGACCTGAACGCAAAGCAACCAGATCGAATTGCGTGCAAAGATATAAAATATGACTGGTAAGGTGAAAATTGGTAATTTCATTATAGTCATATTTCCGTTTTTCAGCCTTACGGCAACCTTGCAGAGCAAACCATCGCTTGTCTCCGCCAAAGCCCAGGCTAAATATCCCCCAAGGGTTAACTCCACCGGGCAGCTTGTTGTAAAAATAAGTGACATCTTGTCAAACATCAGCCCCTGTGCAATAATCACCCCGTTGAACGATCATCCTTCACCAAGCGTAACATCAGCGCAGAGTGCAAAACAGTTTTTCCAACCGACCCCGCCGTTTGATCAGGAATCCCCACCCCTACGTCAGCTCGAACTAGGCCACCAGGACGCAGCCTGCTCGATCATCTCATACCTACGCCCACACAGGAACTGAGCCCCATTGACCACACCACTCCACCATCACGACAACCGCTACCGCCTGGCCCGGGCTCTGCTCTTACTCAATGCCCTCACCTGGCTCGGCCTAGGCATCGCCCACTTGCTGCGCTCCACCGGCCCCAACTGGGTCCTGGCTCTGCTATTATTCGCCAACGCCGCCGCCTTCTTTTCAGCCGCTTACCTGCTGCAACCCAAGCGTAGCTGGGCTTTTTATTTCACCCAGATCATCCTGCTGGCCAACATTCTGCTCAGCGTTACCGACCAGTTCGGCTGGATCGACGCCCTCACCATGATGCTGCACCTGATCATTTTTGGCCTGCTCTTCTTTACCCGCCACCTCTACACCCAGTCCGCACTTGACGATGAACCTTGATCTTGGCACCCCCATCGCCCTCGGCCGCACCGCCGAAATCTACGCCTGGCAACCCGGCTGGGTCGTCAAGCTTTATTTCAATTGGTTCAGCCGCGAAAACATCGAGTACGAAGCCCGCATCGGGCGCGCCTTGCACTTCGCCGGGCTGAGCACCCCGGCTGTTGGCGAAATGATCGAAATCAACAACCGCACAGGCCTGATTTACGAACGTATACCGGGCCAAACCATCTGGCAGGCACTTTCTGCCAGGCCTGAGCTTGGCCCAAGCCTGGCCCGGCGCATGGCCGAACTGCACACCGCCATGCATGCCAGCCAGCTCAACGTCGATCTGCCATCCCAGCATACACGCCTTGAAAATAAAATTCAGCAAGCCAGCGCCCTGCCAACCGAACTGCGTGACAGGCTGCTGGCCTCCCTGGCTCAGCTCCCCAGCGAAGACCGCCTCTGCCACGGTGATTTTCACCCCGAAAACATCCTCACCGGCCCGCTTGGTGAACGTGTCATCGATTGGATCGACGCCACCCGTGGCAGCCCGCTGGCCGACCTGGCGCGCACCTCCATCATCCTGTTGGGCGCTGCCGAAACCCAGCCCGGCGGACCACAACTGCGCGGCTTCCTGCACACTTTCCATGCCGCCTACCTGCGCGCCTACTTCAGGCTCAACCCTGGCGGGCAGCAAAGCTACCAGCGCTGGCTGCCCGTTATTGCTGGCGCTCGCCTGAGCGAAAACATCTTCGAACTGGAAAAGTGGCTGCTCGCCCAGGCCCGGCTGATAAATTAATGAATCCCTTCCCGCACTTATCTATACCCCCTTCAACTATCACTACATTTAATAGCGCCGTCCGACTTGCCTGAAATTCTCCCTCAAATAAATGTACAATTAAATTGAACCACGCTCGTTCCCCGTGCCGCTCTACCTAAGCCCGGGTTATGGCTGACGGCGTAAACCTTGCCTGCCTCTTTCGCAGGCTGCCCGCTGCAACCAGGGAGAAATCATGAAAATCAACCTGCACTTCGATACCCAACGCCTGTTAAAAATACTCAGCGCCCTGATCTTGTTCATCTATTGCCTGGGCACGCTCTTGCTTCCTGCCAGCCAGCGCGATAACAGCGGCAGCGCCTACATTACCATCGCCATCCTCGCCAGCCTGGCCAGTTGGTTGCTCTACAGCGGATTGGCCCATTTGCACTAAAAACCACCAAAACCATAGGGGATTAAATCAATTTTCAATATTGGACCAATTGGGACTTGCAATAACCTTACAAAATTGTTAAGATAGTAGCATACTCGAAATGGCAAACCAACCGTGAGGTTGGCGCGCAAAGTCATGGGTCTGTCTAAGCAGATCGCCAGGCTGCCGAAGGTAACATTCTTCGGCGGCTTTTTATTGTTAACGACCAGCTGTCGTCGCCCAGCAAGGAGGTACTGTACTCGCAAACCATTTTTCAGGTCACCCATCCATCCCCGTTTTTCATTTTTATCCACCCCATTTAGCAGTAATTTGTATTCATCAGATAGCGGTTGAACACTACGGGTTACATAAGCCAGATACGATTAGCATATTCGTTGGGAGACAAACCCGGAATCGGCAACCCTTGATGCGGACGGTCATTGTACTCCAGCAAAAAATGGCTCAGAAATTCCAGCAATTCGTTGTCCGAATTCCAGACTTTGTCTGCCAGCCACTCCTTGAGAGAGCGAACAAAACGCTCCGCGATCCCATTTGATTGTGGCCGGTGGCGAGCGATGACAACATGAACGAATTTGGCATCTTTGGCCAACTGCTTAAATACATCAGCAGTAAAGTGTATGCCACGATCGGAAATCAGAAATTGCAAATTGGCTGGTAACAATACTCGCAAGGCCGCTACGACCATATCGGCAGTAACATGCGAGCCAGCTATGAAAAGCGGCAAGCCCAAACACTGTCGAGTGCAATTATCGGTAATCATCAGAATGGCGATCCAGGCCGTGACAATTGGGAGCAAGGTTATTTGTTCTCGCAAATTTATTCTGTTCAATCGCCATTGTGCATCTTCCTGGTGGCGCAGAACCGATTGTTGACGATGTTGTTTTCGTAGGTTTTTCCGCTGTTGTTCTTGGGTCTTGCGGGAACCCCAGCGGGCACGCTGTTTCGGTTGTGAGAGCGCATCTTCAGACGGTTTTTCGCAGCGCTGCTGGTGCCAAGTCGCTTGCCAGGCCGCATCTTCCAACTCACGGCTTTTGCGGGTGTTACGTCGCTCGGTGCGTAATTGAGCTTCTTCCAGGCGTAATTGCTGGATTTGGACCCGTTGAGACGGGTTCTCAACTGCAGCAGCCTTGATTCTTGGCCCAGAAAGCGGTTGAGATGCTTTTACAAAAGCCTGGACTGCTTCGGCGTAATCCAGTTCGGGATCCGCAAATACCTTGCCGGGATAGTCCGGCTCCTGACCTGGCTCTTTTAATCGTTCAACTACCAGATGACCGGATGAGCCGCTTACGGCTGGCAATTTGACATCTGCCGCGTGACTGACAGGTACAAAACATAGGTCAACATTGAGCGCCTGGCCTGGCAGATCCGCTGTCCGGCTTACCGGATCAAAGCCGCTTTTTTTTTACTCTGTTTTCGTCCGGCTTCCACATCCCAGCATCTTCCAACACACGACGCACGGTGTTTGGGCTGAGCAGTGGAACCCAGTTGTTGGTTTTGGCTATTTCATGGGCCAGCCGATGTTTGCCCCAGTCAGCATGTTGGGCATGCAGTTCCAATACTTTGGCTTCAACCTCGGCCGCTACACATCCTGTTCCTTTTGGTACGCCGGTCTTCTCATAGCTTACCAATCCAGCATACCCATCTTTGTCGAAGCGATGCTTCCAATAGTAAAATGTCGTACGTCCAACGTGAGCTTTTTGGCAGGCCCTTGTAACATTATTGGTCTGTTCCCAAGTTTCAAATAGCAATTTCCGCTGTTGCGGTGTAGTCGGTGGAAAGTACACATGAGTTGCTTTCATACCTATATAGTACTCTATTGTTCAAGCTTTTTCTGATGATTACAAATTTTCGCAATTTACCAACGAAACCGCCTGGGATTTGGGCCAAAAAATGGTCGCCAAGGCCCAGAAGGAAAATAAGAAAGTCACCATCGATATCTGCCGTAATGGTCAGCAGTTATTTCATTATGCCATGCCAGGTACTTCGCTGGATAATGACGAGTGGATTAAAAGAAAAAACCGGGTTGTCGGCCGGTTTTTTCACAGTTCGTTTTATATGGGCCTAAATTTCAAATCCAAGGGGACCACCATTGAAAAAAAGGCCCTGCTGCCTGAGGCAGAATACGCACCGCATGGCGGGGCATTTCCGTTGACGATTGCCAACGTTGGCGTGGTTGGCACCATTACCGTTTCGGGCTTGCCGCAGCAGGAAGATCATGAATTCGTGGTCAGCGTGTTGCAGGATTTTCTACACAGTGCTGCACATCAATAAAGTCACAACGACCTGGGCAGGTTGTGCGGCCCGGTGAGGCTCCTTGTTTGTTTTGAGTCTTTGAGCCTCAGCCCTTGATGAAATAAATGATCGCCACTCCGATCCCGATGCTGACCACGATCCAGCGAAAGCTGGCTGGTTTGACCTTGCGGGCCAATTTGCCGCCCAGCCAGCCGCCAAACAACGAGCAGGCTGCCATGACCAATGCCACCGGCCAAACCACCTGGCCTGAGAAGATAAAAAAGACCGCCGCGGTGGCGTTGACGCAGAAGGCCAGGCTTTGCTTGAGGGCATTCAGACGGGTGAGGGTTTCATCCAACGCCAGGCCGAGGACAGAGAGCAGGATGACGCCCAGCCCGGCGCCAAAATAACCGCCATACACTGCGGCCACCAGCACGGCAGCCGCGCTCCATGCCCGCGAGGATGTACCGCCGTTAATATGTTTGGCCGAACGGCGCGCCAGCAAGGCCCGCAGGCGATCCTGGGCCGCCAGCAGCAGGGAGGCCATTAGGATCAGGAACGGCACAATTTGGCGAAAGGTTTTTTCGCCCGAGTTCAGCAACAGGATGCCGCCGATTAACCCGCCCGCGATCGCGAAGGGCAGGTAAAACAGCAGGCTGCGTGCCTGGGTCTTCATCTCCTCCCACTGGGCCAGGGTTCCGCCCACGGTGCCTGGCAGCAGCGCCAGGGTGTTGGTCACGTTGGCCACCACGGCCGGAAGCCCCACGGCCGTCAGGATCGGGAAGGTCAGCAAAGTACCGCCACCCGCCAGGGCATTCATCATCCCGGCGATGACGGCTACAAATCCGAGCAGAACAAAATCAAACCAGGGCAGCATTTTTCAGACCTCATTCCGCGCAAATTTGCCAAAAATTGGAAGGCACTGAATTGTATCCGTGTTTGATTTGCTATAGCCAAATTCGCCCAAAGCCAGGCGATTTTGGCTACATGTACAGATCGCGGATGAGCGCTTGCTTGCCCGGTTTTTGGGGGTTGACCAGCAGCACCATCGATAACCCAGGTTTAAAGGCCCGCGTCTGCTTTGTTTTCATGATGGCGCAGCCCAGCGAATAGGTTTGCCCCTCAAAAGTGTAGCGAAACTCCACCCGCCCTCGGTCACGGAAGAAAGAGATCGCCGTGATCTGGCCTTGCACTTCCTGACCGTTTTCAAAGACCTTTTGGATGACCCGCACCCGCCAGAATACCAGCGGCGGCCCGATCAGCCAACCGAGGATCGCCAGGGTTAACAGCGAGTTCGCATTGCCGCCCTGGATGGGCGCGCGACCCCCCAGGCCGGGCATATAGCCCAGGTAGGTAACGACCAGGTACAGCGCCAGGAAGACCAGCGGCCAGGCTGTGCCGATCAGGGCCACGTAATCGGATTGGATGATGCGCCAGATGGATGCTTTTGGTTTGGAGTTCATTTTTTCCCTCTTGCTAATTTAATTTTGTGCACGCTGCCCGGCTGGCAATTTATGTTATCCATTGGGCCCGGAGCGGGTTTTTCACGAGTGCGTCTGTGCTTAGCGGGCAATCTCCCAGATGTGCCCGGCCGGATCGGCAAAGCTGGCGGTGCGCACACCCCAGGGACGGTCGAGCGGGCCGTTAATCAACGTCACGCCCCGCGCCTGCAGGTCCGCGCACATCTGGTCCACATCGTCGACGTGCAGGGTGAAGATCATGCGCGCACCCGATTCGGGTGCGGCCACCTGGGCCGGCTCAACCAGCCCGGGGGCCTGGCTGATGTGCAGCAGGTTGATCAGCGTTTCACCAATTTGAAATACGGCCGAATGTTCATCTTCAAAGACGATCGGCAGGCCAAAGACCTGCCCGTAAAAGCGTGTAGCCAACGGAAGCTCTTCGACGAACAATGTGATCGCAAAAATACTTTTTGGCCAGGGGGATGTGCCGGTGCTGCCTGGGTTCATTGCTCATCTCCTATTGGTATTTTGCATCAAGCTGTGGTTGCCAGCCAGTCTTGCACCAGCCGCACAGCGATCGGCACCAGTGCGTCGCTTTCGGCCGAGAGCTCGCGCGCAAAGCCAAAACGGTACCCGCGCGCCGAGAGCAATGTGCACAGTGGCCGATGTTTGTAGAGCGTCTCGCACATGGCCAATAGAGATTGGGGCGTAAGATGGTGGGTGAAGGGCGAGCGCTGGAATTCACTCTGCACCTCGTCCATGCGGATCGGGTCGGGGATTTCGCCGGTATGAGCATCCACAAAGACCACCCGCCGGTAACGGCTAATGTCTTCGGCCATTTCGGGGGTCAACTGCAGGGTGAACAGCAGGTCCAGCCGCTCGTTTTCTGGGAATTCATCTTCGTAGCTGTCCGGGCTTGGCAGGCCCAGCTTGGTTGAGAGCGCCTGCAGTATATGCCAGGCAATCCCATCGTCCTGGCGGTCCGGGTTGCCAAAGCCGAGCAGAAGGGTGTCATTCATGGGGTAATTGTAAATCCTTTTGATATTTTTTGTTGTCTCAGCAGTAGTAGATTGGTCCCTACTGGCGGGCACGAAATCACCTTGCGTGTAGCTGTCATTGCAAGGAGTATGCCCTCCGCGACGTGGCAATCTGCCCTTCGCACTTAATCCCATTGAATTTCAGATCTCCATGGGCTATCAGCAGCGGCTGCCCAGCAAGTGTATTTTTTCGCGCACGGTATTACGCCAGCGATGACATTTAATCGTCCGTCATTGCGAGGAGCGTGCACTCCGCGACGTGGCAATCTGCCCTTCGCACTTAATCCCATTGAATTTCACATCTCCACGGGTTATCAACAGTGATTGCCCTGCAAGTGTATTTTTTCGCGCGCAGTATTACGCCAGCGATGACATTCAATTGTCCGTCATTGCGAGGAGCGTGCTCTCCGCGACGTGGCAATCTGCCCTCCGCACTTAATTCCATTGAATTTCAGATCTCCACGGGTTATCAGCAATGATTGCCCTGCAAGTGTATTTTTTCGCGCTCGGCATTACGCCCGCGATGACATTTAATCGTCCGTCATTGCGAGGAGCGTGCACTCCGCGACGTGGCAATCTGCCCTTCGCACTTAATCCCATTGAATTTCACATCTCCACGGGTTATCA
>CAIVSQ010000427.1 GCA_903908605.1 uncultured Anaerolineae bacterium | reverse complement strand
TTTGGCCTGGTAATCGCTATCAGCCAGGAAGCGTTTGTCTTCGGGGGTGAGCAGCGGCCAGCGCAGGGACATCGGTTCAATCGGGATTTCTCCGCCTTGGATACTGGCCACATCCACTTGCATGTTGGCATCCTGGAACTGGTAGTAGGGCACGGTCATTTCGGAGGCGTAAACGCCCGTTGCCTTGCCCGTCTCACCCAGGGTGTCATGATTGGTGGCAATAATTAGGGCACGTTTGCCGCTCAGGTCGAAGCTGCGGCCCGGATAAGGGCGATGAAGTCCCAGGGAGTTGAGAATCCCTGGTAGGTTCGCCACCAGCAAGCCAAGAATAATGACTGGGGTAGCGATGAACCAAAAAGTTCGGTTGTGAAGCAGCGTTTGCATGTTTTTTCCTTTTTTAAATTTAGCGATCTGTTGTCTGGACAAAGCGATTGATGGCGTCAGCCACCTGTTCGGGCTGGTCGAAGTTGTCGAAGTTGCTGGCGTTTGTTACCCATTCGATGCTCACGTTTGGGCATTCGGTGGCCGCATTGGCGAAGATTTCAGGCAGTTGAGCCGGGTCACTATCCGCTTGAAGTTGCAGCACCGGGAAGGGGAAATCGTTTTTGCAAATCTTTCCGATGGCGCTGTTCAAATCCCAATTCTTGGTCAGGAAATATTTGGGATTCATCGCCGCCACACCGGGGCGGGAATATTCATAGGTCAGGTAGTTGAGGTCAACTTGCTTGAACGGGGTTGTCATCCGCGCCGGATACATGGTTCCGATCAACCAGCCTGCATCTTGATACAGGTATGAAGCAATCCAGTTGTTCTGAAAGAGCAGCCACTGCGGTTTGGTCAGGTAGACCGACATGGGCGGCGTGTTGCCAGTCCCTTTCATGATCAGGTCTGCTTCCATACGCACATAACCCAAAATACGATCGGGATGATCGCCAACCATCACGCTGCCGATTATGGTGCCCCAATCATGCGAGACCACGTAAAACTTTTCGACACCCAGGCTGTCCATTAAATCCAGAGTCTGTTGAGCGACGGTATGCCAGTTGTAATCCTCGTCTTGCATATCAGAACGCCCGTAGCCCTTCATATCAATGGCAATCAGGCGGTAGTTCTGATCCACCAGTGGCAGGACATAGCGCCATGAATACCAGCCTTCGGGCAGGCCGTGCAGGAACAAGATGACCTCGCCGTCAGGGTTGCCCTGTTCAACATAGTGCCATTTCAGGCCGTTCACGACCGTATCGTGTTGGTTGAACTGGGCGTCAATCGCGTCATGTTCAGATTGGTGTTCCACCCGGAATTGCTCATACTTCGCCGTCAGGTTCCGTGCACGCATGGGGGCTAATACCCAAATAAATAACGCCAATAAAATTGCCAGGCCGCCCAAAATGGCCAACAACCACTTGATCAATTTAATCATTATTACTATCCTTTATGGTATAATATTTACAGTGTATAAATTATACACGGTATACTAATTTATCACAAGGGTGTGGCGGTAATTTGGCGTATAAGGATAGTTGCGTGAGAATCAATACAAAGGCTATTACGAAACAAAGCCAAGGGCTGTTACTGGTCGTGGCCGTATTGCTGCTGGCATGCATCATGCTTTTTGCCAGGGCTCACCGCGCGCAGGATGGTTCCGAAACTTGCCAGGAATATTACGCTGCCATGAAAAACCCACCTATTGAAGCGCTCAGCTGGTGCCAGGCAGGATCCTATTTCACCTGGAAATCCACCCTGCCCGAAAACGCTGCCTTTGAGGCAGTAAATATTTTCAGCATTTGCCAGGGAGACCCCAGCAAGCCTGCAATCTTGTTGATCCACGGTTACCCAACCAGCAGTTATGATTTTGCCGGTCTTGCCGACCAACTTGTTGGACTTTTGACAAATCCAAGGCTTGTCAAAAAAGGCGGAACTGCATGACAATTGGGAGTTGTGGACAACCAATATCAGCAGTTCCAAGGTGAAGTTTACCAGAACTTCGCCAAATATAAATGCACCGATGCGCTCATGG
>CAIVSQ010000426.1 GCA_903908605.1 uncultured Anaerolineae bacterium | reverse complement strand
GCCATAGCGCAAATCGGGTATTGGCATGGCGATAATTTCCACCAAGGAAGGATTGTGAAAATTGCGCAGCTTGGTTTCAGGATGGGGATAATAAACCCAGCCATCATATTCGTTTTGGTTATGAACTACCTTGCAGCGTGAGAAGGAAAAGTGTTCGGGTGGGTGAAGGTCGGTCCACTCCACCAGCTGGAAAGTGTGTTCAGGTTTTAGCATTTCGAACGTATTTGGACGGATATCAACATTCAATGTTCCATTAAAATACCCGTTTAGATCCAGCCCGCGTTGCTTAAAAATAGGACGCTGCCGATCGAGGGCACCGTATGGATAATCCTTGGATGGCCCGGAGGCAACCCGGTAGCCTTCTCGAATCACTCCGTGCAGCGAAACCCATTTTTCGGTCATCGTCTAGGATTTTACTGTATTTCCAAGCGAATAGGAAATTTTGTTCGTTTACTAGAAAAGGGATAATTGGGCTTTCCCAAGTGCCTTGGGCGTAAACAAGCTATGCACCTTGCACCACTCAGCATCCGGGCCATCCCAACCGAAATAATCCAGATCAATTCTACCGCGTTCATCAAACTTTACACCTTCGCCCGTCAACAATTCCTGTTGTAGAGCAGCGCCGGGACGTACACTAATCCGGCCCTGGGCATTGATTACTCGCTGCCATGGCACCCCTGTGGGACAGTTAGCCATCGCTCCACCCACCCAGCGTGCGCCAAAAGCCTCATAATCCTTCAGGTTTAACGAACCCGGCGGCGGGATCATGGATGCAATTTGGCCATAGGTTCCAACCTTACCAGGCGGGATTTGCCTGGTTATCTCCCAAACAACCGCCTGAAATTGCTTTGGATTGGGGGCAGAAGAAAAACCCATTTCGACTCCTTCTCATGAGAATAAGGCAAACCTATTTTCCTTAACTCGGCCAAAGCTACCAGGCTGTTTACTTGAGCCTAGGCCAATCCAACAAAGTTACCTCACCCAACAACCTTGCATTTACATTGCGATCAAGTCGATCAATAGCTTTTTCAAGAGCAACGGTAATTGCTCTTGCCTGCGGCCGGTCTATGCTGTATACCAGGCTTTCTATTTCATCCTTGCGATCAATATTGGTCAGCTCAACTTGTGCCCCTGATGTTTCCAAAAGCACATCACGCCAATAGGATAACCAAATTGTCAAAGTTTGCCGGAAAACTTCCTTATCCTTGATCATGCCTTCAACATAATGAAATCGGTCCGGAAGTTTGGCTGATAAGAGCGTATGCAAATCATCCAACTTTTCGGCCCGGAAGGAAAGATCCTGTTCACTGGTGGATAACTGCAAGGCATACCCGGGACGCCCACCCGATAAATGCGCCAGCAAACTGGCCTTTTCCGCATGAACACCCTTCAGCTGCAAGAACTCATCCACCGCAAGGGTCGATAACGGACGCAATCGCATGATCTCACAGCGCGAGATGATGGTTGGCAATAGTTGTTCCGCATTATTGACCGTCAACAGCAAAATAGCAAATGATGGAGCTTCCTCGAGCGTTTTGAGCAAAGCATTTTGCGAATTGGCATTGGCATCCTCAAAGTTCAAGATGAGCACAATCTTGTAGGATGCCATGTAGGGCTTAAGTGAAAGGAACTTGCTGACCTCACGAATTTGATCTATGGCGAGATCTTTTTTATCAGCTAGCCTGCGAACCACCATCAAATCGGGATGTTGACCAGCTTCAATTTGCCGGCAGGTGCGGCAGCTACGGCATGGCACACCTGCTGAAGTCGGTTGCAAGCAGTTCAAAGATTGCGCCAGGCGAGTGGCAATTGTTCTACGCCCAACACCTTCGGGGCCTGTGAACAGGTAAGCATGACGCAGCGTTCCATGTGCCACATGCTGCTGCAGCATCTCAACCGCCCAATCATGGCCAAAAACATCCCAGGTGTTCATGGTTATTCCTGCCCGGCTTTCAGTCGCAAGTAAGAATCATAACGCTCTGGGCGAACCAGGCCGGCTTTCATGGCTGATAGTACTGCGCAGCCAGGCTCATGGGTATGACCGCAATCACTAAATTGACAATCCGGAACCAATGGAGCAAGCTCTGGAAAATAAGCGTCAATTTCCTCGGGCCAGGTATCCCACAAGGCCAGTGACTTCCACCCCGGTGCATCTGCCACCCATCCGCCATCATCCAGGTGGTGCAATTGGCGAAAATTTGTGGTGTGTTTACCCTTGTCGTTGAAGGTACTAACATCGCCAACCGCCAGGCCCAACCCGGGCTGAATGACATTCATCAAGCTGGATTTACCCACTCCCGAAGGACCTGCAAAAGCAGAAAGCTTGCCATGCAGAGTTTCCTTTAGTTCATCCACGCCGGTATTATCCTTGATAGATGTGTAAATAACTCTGTAGCCCAGTTCGGGGTAAAACCCAAATTTTTCCTGCGCGGCTGATAAGCCAATAAGATCAACCTTATTGGCCACAATGACAGCCGGAACATTTTGTTTTTCAGAAATCACCAGGAACCGGTCCAGCATACGCATACGTGGTTCTGGGCTTGCACAAGCGAAAACAAAAACCGCCTGGTCTGGGTTGGCCAACAAAATTTGCCGGTATTCACCCTGTGGGCGAGGATCAAGCCTGATGATTGCGCTCTTACGCGGCAATATCTCCTCAATTGAACCAGAACCATCTTCCAACAACATGATGGTAACCTGGTCCCCAACCGCTGCAATATCCGTTTCCCGCCGACCCTGCTTTAAACGTCCGCGCAACTGGCAGGTTATGGGCACAGTTTTGCCCTCGATTAAGACAAAGAAAAAACCAGATTGGGCTCGAATGATTAACCCGGTGGAAAGCTCAGCAGATGACATGTTTCAATTTTTATCCATAGGAACTTCGGCAAAGCGAATAATGCACTTACAAAAACCGGGTGTAGAGCGACTATTGGTCGCTCTACACCCGGAAGATTTACGGCGAGGGTGTATCTGTAACTGGTACGGTGGGCGTGCGCGTTACACCAATGGAAGTTTCCCATGAATAGGGTGTTCGCGCCTGTCCATAGAAATAGATTTCCACAATGCGTTTGAAAATGGGAGCGGCGATCACTGAGCCTTCACCCGCATTTTCAGCAATAACGGCAACGGCAATATCAGGTAACCCGGCATTGTTTGCATCCGTGTAGCCAGCAAACCAGGCATGTGGGATGCCCGTATTGGTTTCGGCGGTACCGGTTTTACCATAGACTGGAATAGTAAGATTGGTAAAGCGCTGGTAAGCAGTGCCCCGCTTGTTACGAATAACGGATAACATGGCTGCCCGCAAAGCTGCCAGCGTTTCAGGCCGCATCGGGAGCACACCGCGTGATTCAGGCTTAAACGCGGTAGTATCCACGCCATTTGCATCGGTAATCTTTTCAACGATTTGTGGGCGGTAGAGCGTGCCGCCATTGCCAATCGCGGCCATGAAATTCGCCACTTGAAGTGGTGTCACTAACACATCGCCTTGGCCAATGGCCTGGTTAACCGCATCCAGCAAGGCAGGCGGATTGATAATAGTGCCACCTGCCTCATCGATTTGCCCAATCCCAGTAGGAGAGCCAAGGCCAAAACCACGCGCCATATCTGCGATGGCAGAAACTCGTCCCTGGTTGTAAAGATCCAGCCCAATGTGCCAGAAGTAAGGATTGCAGGAACGCATCAATGCACCGGTCAAATCCAAGTCACCCGATGGCCTGGTTTTTCCTTCCCCGGTTTTAATTAATTCATCCTGAAAATGATCATAAGTCCAGTCGTGCAATACCCTATCAGGTAGCTCGGTAAAATCATAGCCACAATAAAACGGCGTTTTGGGTGTATACGTCCCGCTCTCTAATGCAGCCGAGAAAGTAATTACCTTGAAAACCGATCCAAGCGGATACTGCCCCTGGGCTGCCCGATTCAACAACGGTGTTTCGGGATCACCAAGCAATTCGCCGAGAGCGTAGGCGCTATTGGCATTATTCGGGTCAAATAAATTTGGATTGTAGGTTGGCGAAGACACTATCGCTAGCACACGACCGGAATTGCGCTCTATGACAACGATGGAACCGCGGAAACCGGCAATGGCCTTTTGGGCCTTTATTTGCAGATCCTGATCGATCGTCAGGGTGATAGAAGAGGCGGGTTTTGCATCCACTTGCCCGAGCGTTCCATTTACTTTGCCATCTTTATCGATTAAATACAAAGTTCCGCCCGTTTTACCCGAGAGGTATTGCTCGCCCCATTTTTCAATCCCGGCCTGGCCAAAACGGCCCGCAGGTGAATAGCCATTTCGTAGAAATTGGCTGAGCTGTTCCTTGGGCACGGGCGATACATAACCTATTGTCTGGGGGGCGATACCTTCCTGATTGTAAAAACGGGAATTGTACTGGCTCATAACCACACCACCCAGGTCTATCAAGGCAGTATAGAAACGGTTGACATCTTCCAGCTTGGCTTCGCCGATTGGTACATACCAATCGACACCACGCTTATCATCATATTGAGCCATGATATTGGTTGTTGATTTTCCGGTCAGCGTACTCAACAATCCCAACAATGTGCCCTCAGTTTCCGGGTAAATCTGTGAAGGTATCACGCCCAGGGCGATGGCATCCGTTTGTTGCGATAAGGGCTTGCCCTTCCGATCAAAAATATTCCCGCGTGCGGGTATGTTGTAATCCACCTTAAGAACGCTACCGTCCTTAAGCTCAGGCATAATCAAACCATCATCCCAGCTCACACGCCATTTGCCATTTTCCAGCTTAAGGGTGGCAGTCATATCACGAGAAAAATTTCCAAAGGAATTGGTCTGATATTCCACATGGAAATTGGTCTGGACTGAATCAGCCAGGAACTGGTCTGCCCCAATCTGGTAGACCAAATCCTTGAGTGTCAAGGCATCCAAGGAATCCTGGTATCTGGCAGTAAACTGCTCCAGGGAGATGTTATTCCTGTTTTCCTGGGTAAGCGCGGCATACATGGCCGAGTAGTCGTTCATTTTCCAGTCTTCCAGGAAAACGCGTAACCCACTCTGTGGATCAGGCGGATTGGTAACAAATACCGCCGGGGTAGGCAGTTCCTGGTTATTGGTCGGATTAGGAGAAACTACCTGGGGCACTGGTGTCCCTGTAGTCGATCCCGGACCACTGCAGCCCATCAACAGGCTGAGAATTATCACAATACTGAGTATTTTTACATATTTCATTGGTTTGCAACCTGGAATTATCTTAATCCCGTAAAAAAGTTTCATAAACCGGGCATTGATAGTGAATCGAGACCTGGCAATTCTTGGCCAGGTTAACCTGTGTGTTTATCCCTGCCCGGCGAAGCAGCATGCTGAGACTGCACAACGGCAAGCCCATCACCGAAGCGAAACAGCCTTCCATAAAAGCCACTGGCTGAAATTCAGGATGCTGGATGCCATAAGCGCCCGCTTTATCCATTGGATCACCGGATTTAATATAGCGATCAATTTCCAGATCCGAAAATAAACGCATTGGAACATCGGTCACAACAACATCGGTCCAGCTGGCCTGATCCTCAACACGTAATACGGCGATTCCTGTATAGACCTGGTGTGTATTTCCTCGCAATCGCTCCAACATTTCGCGGGCATCTTCTGCATCAGATGGTTTGCCCAAAACCATTCCATCGATGACAACCGAGGTATCTGAACCAACAATTACATGATCCAACCTGGCACGTGGGAGAACGGCCTGGGCTTTTTCAATGGCAAGACGACGTACATAATCCGCCGGCGCTTCATTGGGCAAGCGAGTTTCATCAAT
>CAIVSQ010000425.1 GCA_903908605.1 uncultured Anaerolineae bacterium | reverse complement strand
GGTAGGCATGTTCTGAAATAATGATCCTTTGCAAGAGGAATTGCCCCACAGATTGTGTGAAGCCGAATACAATTTGGTCAACCAGGTTTGCTGGAGATAAATTTGATTATAATCTAATCTCAGATCAATTCGCGTGAACCGTATTTACCAAGCGTCTTTTATCCCCATACGAAACAAATCCGAACTGGAGATGAAATGGAAAAATTTATTATTGAAGGTGGTGTTCCGCTCAACGGTGAAATAACCCCTTCCGGAAACAAGAATGCCGCATTACCGCTTCTGGCAGCCTGCCTGCTGACTGAAGAACCGGTTATCCTTCGCAATGTCCCCCAGATTCGAGATGTAAAAGACATGCGCCGGATGCTGGAAAGCCTGGGTGTCCTGGTTGAGGACCTCGGCGATCGCTCCTGGAAGATTACTGCCGCCAACGTACGGCCAGCTGACTTGGATCCGGACCTCTCCAAAAGAATCCGCGCATCCATCTTATTGGCAGGCCCAATGACAGCCAGGACCGGCGACGTTAAGTTACCCCCGCCCGGTGGCGATGTGATTGGCCGTCGCCGAGTGGACACCCATATCTGGGCCTTACGTCAGTTGGGTGCACAAGTCAATTATGATCGTACATTTGAATTTAAAGCTCCCAACGGTTTGCACGGGGCCAATATCCTGTTGGATGAAGCCAGTGTGACCGGGACCGAAAATGCGATCATGGCAGCTTCGCTAGCGCGCGGAAAAACCATTCTGCACAATGCGGCCTCAGAGCCACATGTACAGGAGTTGTGCGCCTTGTTGAACATCCTGGGTGCAAAAATTGAAGGGATTGGCTCAAATACCCTGCATATCGAGGGGGTTGAGCGGTTGCATGGTGGCGAATTCACCATAGGTCCAGATTACCTCGAGGTTGTCAGCTTTGTGGGTGCAGCGGTTGTCACGCATGGCACACTCCGTATTCGAAACGCAGGACCGGAACACCTCGGTATGATCCTGATCGTTCTAAACCGGCTGGGCGTCAACTGGGTGGTGGATGGACAGGATATTATTGTGCCCGCAGACCAAAAATTGGAAATAGAGCCCGACCTGGGGAATGCCATCCCGGAGATAAAAACGAATATATGGCCAGCTTTCCCGACCGATTTAATGAGCATCGCGATTGCGATTGCGACCCAGGCAAAAGGGAGTGTGCTTTTTCACGACTGGATGTACCCTAGCAGGATGTTCTTTGTGGATAAGCTGGTCAGCATGGGTGCGCAAATTGTGCTCTGCGATCCGCACCGCTGTATCGTCACCGGCCCTGCCAGGCTGTCTGGTGAAAAGGTGGAAAGCCCAGATATTCGGGCTGGTATGACTCTCGTGTTGGCAGCTCTGGCGGCCCAGGGAACTTCCACTATCCGTAATGTTGGCCAAATCGATCGCGGTTATGAAAATGTGGATGGTAAGCTGCGTTCGCTTGGTGCGCGCATCACACGTGAAGTGGAACAATAAGGTAAAAAAGAGGAGAGCCAAAAGCGGCTCTCCTCTTTTTTATGGGCCTACAATCACCACTTTATTGGGAAATACCCTGATGGTGGTTTTGTCTTTGTTATTTTGGGTGAATTTACCCTTGAAAATTAT
>CAIVSQ010000424.1 GCA_903908605.1 uncultured Anaerolineae bacterium | reverse complement strand
GTCAGCGTGGCGGGTTCAGCCATCAATAATCGTAGAATGCTCATTCGATTTGAATCCGAGAGCAGCTTGATCTGTTCAAACGCGTGCAGTGGTTCAATTTTTTTCATGGTTTTATCCATTAAGGAAAAACTTAATACCTACCATAGTTTAACATAAGCCTGTTGTGGGCGCAATATGACATTTTCAATTATCTTGTATTAATCGTGGATTCAGCGAAGATTTCCTATTGCCAGGTTGGCTGATAATGCGCCGCCGGTTGGAATATTCTTGAAATTATGCGTGGATTATCCTGCGCTAGCCAATTTCGCGTTGTTTGTGTGTGACGAGTGGCTAGGTGGTGCCCTTTAGTGGGTATAAAACAGCCTGTTTATCGCAATCAAGCGTAGATTTTTGCTCAAGTAAGTGAATTCAAATGGCTTGACACCTAATTAGCTTGACCAGGTTGGTTGTCCCAGGGTTTGCCGTTTCAAGAGTTCGTCAGCCCTGGGATAGGCGCCATTCGAGGGCGCTGAAGCGTTGAGTGGTCTTGTGATTGCGCACAGCCATGCTGATTGCAGTCCGGCTGCCTGCCAGCACACACAGGCTGCGGGCGCGGGTAATGGCGGTGTATAACAGGTTGCGCTGCAGCATCATGTAGTGCTGGGTGGTAATCGGGATCACGACAGCGCGGAATTCTGATCCCTGGGCCTTGTGAACGGAAATGGCGTAAGCCAGGTTGAGCTGATCGGCGTCAGTCCAATCATAAGTTACGCTGCGGCCTTCGAAATCTATTCTCAGCGTATGCTCAACCGTATCCATCGCGCGGATAAAACCGATATCGCCGTTATAGACATCCTTGTCATAGTTATTTTGGGTTTGCATGACCTTGTCGCCCGTCCGGAAGGTGATCCCAAAAATCCTTCGTTCCACTTTGGAAGGTGCGGGTGGGTTTAGCTTTTCCTGCAGCCGTTCATTTAGCGCGCTTACTCCTGCCTGCCCGCGATATACAGGCGAGAGAACCTGAATATCGTTGAGTGCATCAAAGCCGAATTTTTGTGGAATGCGTTCTGCTACCAGGCTGATGACCCAATCGGCGCTGGCTTCCGCATCTTCAGCTGGGAAGAGGAAGAAATCCCGGCTGTCTTTTTCAAATAAGGGCAATTCTCCGTGGTTGATGCGATGCGCGTTGGTGATGATATGCGAACCAGCTGCCTGCCGAAAAATGGTTTGCAGGCGTGTGACCGGTACAAGCCCGCTTTCGATCATGTCGCGCAGTACATCGCCCGCCCCAACCGAAGGAAGTTGATCGATATCTCCAACAAACAGGACGTGGGTGCCCGGGCGCAAGGCTTTCAGCAGATTGTTGGTTAATAGTAGGTCGAGCATGGAGGCTTCATCAACCACCAAAAAATCCAGGGTAAGTGGATTCTCTGCGTTACGTTTAAAGCCTTCCACGGGAGAAAATTCTAATAAACGATGAATTGTACTGGCGGAATGTCCACTGGCATCCGCTAATCGTTTGGCAGCCCTGCCGGTAGGCGAGGCCAGCGCATAGCGTTTTCCCTGGCTTTCCAGGGCGTTGATCAGGGCTTTCAGGCATGTTGTTTTGCCAGTGCCGGGGCCACCGGTCAGGATACTCACCGTTGAGGAAAGTGCCATTTGCACCCCTGCCTGCTGTTCGGCAGATAGGTTTGCATCGGGGAATGTGAGTTGCACCCCAGACCCGGTTGGCCGTGCCGACCCTGCCAGGGCTTTCAGCCGCTCGGCGACCCCTTTTTCGCCGAAATATAGGGGGGTCAGGTACACAACTGGCATGTTGGCATAGGGAGCCCGGTTTTCCGCCAGTGTTTTGCCTGCCGGGTGGGGCTGGCGGCCTGGGTCAGGAACCGTTTCAAGTTTGACGCGGTCCTCTTGGGCCAGGCGTTCGATTGCTGGGCTTATCAGGTCTTCGGCAACACCTAGTAATTCAAGCGCGCGGTTTGCCAGCATTTCACGAGGTGAATAAACATGGCCTGCGTTAATTAATTCATTGAGAGCAAAAACCAGCCCGGCTTCAATCCGTGAAGGGTGGTCGGTAGGCAGTCCCAGTGCCTGTGCAATGCGGTCGGCCGTCTTAAAGCCGATCCCGAAAATATCTCGCTCGAGCTGGTACGGGTTGTTCTGCACGACTGGTAAGGACTGGTCGCCATAAGTCTTGTAGATTTTTACTGCCAGGTTGGTACTGACCCCGTGCGCATGCAGGAAGACCATGATTTCTTTGATATGCTTTTGTTCTTCCCAAGCGGCAATAATTTTTTCTGTGCGATCATGCCCGATGCCAGGAACTTCCAGCAACCGCTGCGGTGTTTCTTCGATGACATTGAAGGTGTCTTCTTGAAAACAGGCCACAATTCGCTCCGCCAGCCTTGGGCCGATGCCCTTGATCATTCCTGAGCCCAGGTAACTTTCTATGCCTGCCACGCTCGCAGGCAGGCTCTGCTCACACATCTCTGCCTTGAACTGGGAGCCATGTTTGGGGTGCGAATCCCATTCACCTTGCAGCTTGAGGTGTTCACCAGGAGATAATTCCGGCAGGTTGCCTACCACCGTCACCAACCCATCATGCGCCATGCCGGGCATGCGTTGGTTGCGGGCAATATCCGGGCGTAAACGCAGCACAGAATAACCATTCTCTGCGTTGTAATATGTGATTCGTTCAACTGAGCCGGATAATTTATCCATTAAAACAAAGTATACCCGGCATTCCGACAGACTTGCTGGAATTTTTTCCAAACTAATCTAGTCATGGATGGCAGTATCCATCCATGGATTTTCTCTCAGACCTGCTGGCAGCATGAATAAATGAACTAAGCCCTTGTTGATCTTTTTGCTGCTAAAACCATGCTTAAATATTATTCCATTGACACGGTTGTAATTTCAGGTTACTGCTTTTTTCTATCTAACTGTTTGCTGGCTACATTGTGCTTTTATTACCCAATGTAACGCAAGGCTTTAAAATAATTGCTTGATTAAGCTCTCTTCATCCGATTTTTCATTCTGCCTTCATTTCCTTATCGGCACAGGTG
>CAIVSQ010000423.1 GCA_903908605.1 uncultured Anaerolineae bacterium | reverse complement strand
TCCGCGCGCGAAAAAAAATCACTTGCGGTGAACGCATGAAATTCAAAGAGATTTAGCGCAAAGAGCAGTTTGCCGCGCTAGCAGCCCTACAAGCATCCATCATTCCCGATGACCCCGGGACGGTGTGCGAGCACGCGCTCTTGCTTTTCGCGTGCGTGCAATCTCGCTCTTGGTGTTCGTTGCGCCCAGAGGGGGAGATTGCCACGCTCGCTGAAGAGCGCTCGCTCGCAATGACAAGCTTTTATGGGTGAGATTGCCGCGCTCGCCCTAGCCCGCCGCGCAGCGGCCGGGCGTCCCCCCGCAAGTGTATTTTTTCGAGGCGAATTCCCTCGAAAAAATACACACAAAAAAATATTATGCGCGCGCGGCCAGCCTGAATTGGCACCCAAAAATTCATATAAAACCCCTTTTCACCTGCCCAATTTGCAACCGGCGCGCCTGTTATGCGTATGATAAAATGAAATAACCGACAATAACAAGGTGAAACCGCATGATCGATTACGCATCAAAGGCCTCCATTGGACTGCTCAAAAGTATCCCCGCCGGTACGTTTCGGATGGGCAGCCGCTTTCACCTGCGTGAAGCCCCCGCCAGACCGGTCTACGTAGCCGAATTTCAGATCGCCAACGCCCCCGTCACCGTCAGCCAGTACGCCGTCTTTCTCGAGAGCGGCGGACAGGATGAACAACGTTACTGGGGCGGTTCTGGTTGGGAATGGCGCCAGGGCCGGGCCGATGGCTGGGGCCGCGAGGATCGCTCTTGCCCGGATGGCTGGCAGGCCCAACTGGCCCGGCCCTTCCGCCCGGTGGTGGGTGTCTGTGCCTACGAAGCCGAAGCCTACTGCACCTGGTTGGGCGCCTTAAAAAATCGCGCCCTGCGTCTGCCAAGCGAAGCCGAGTGGGAATACGCCGCGCGTGGGGATGATGGCCGGCCCTTCCCGTGGGGCGAGGAGTTTCAACCTGGCCTGGCCAACACGGCTGAGAATGAAGTGCTCGATACGCTCGATGCTGGCAGCCTGCCAGCCGACGCCAGCCCATTTGGCGTGCTGGATATGTGTGGCAACGTCCAGCAGTGGACCAGCAGCAACTACAGCCCGGCCCCGATCGAATCGCTGCCACCTGGCCCGCTGCGTGTGGCCCGCGGCGGCTCATTCAATGACACCATCTTCGGTGCGCGCACATCCTACCGGCATGTGCACGCGGCCGGTTTTTTCTATCCCTTCCTGGGGTTTCGCCTGGCACTCGGCGGGCGCTAACACACCAGTCCCTTTATTTTTTTGTTTTAAATTTTTCGGGAGGCTTATATGTCATACTCAGAGAAACCCAAGGTCCCCTGGGCGCCGTGGTGGTTGTGGCAGCCGTGCTCTTGTTTGGCTGCATCATCCTCGGCGCGCTGACCATTCCCCGCCTGCTGCAGAGCACTGCGGCGGCCACCAGCGAACCAGGCCCGGCCCAGCCGCAGAATACAGCCGTGCCCGGCGTGCCGCCCACCGCGGCCCCCCCGCCCGGCTCGATCGTGATCGATATTTCCTCCGCCAACACCAAGGAAGATTGGATGAACGCGGTGGCGGCCCAGTTTAACCAGGAGCAAAACAAGCTCGCCAGCGGTGAGATCGTGCAGGTCAAGGTCAAGCACGTCACCTCGGGCGGCTCACAAAAGGATATCCTGGATGGCAAGAGCCAGCCGGTTGTGTGGAGCCCGGGCGACCAATCCTGGGTGGATGGTGCCAACCAGGTCTGGAAGGATCGCAACGGCCGTGTGCTGGTCAGCGAAACCTGCCCGCCCACCGTGCTGGCGCCGATCGGTTTTGCCATGTGGCGGCCGATGGCCGAGGCGCTCGGCTGGCCGGATAAACCGATCAGCTGGGATGATATCGTCAAGCTCTCGGCCGACCCCGAGGGTTGGAAGACGCTCGGGCACCCGGAATGGGGTCAGTTCAAATTCGGTCACACCCATCCCGATTTCGCCAATACCGGGCTGCTCAGCCTGACCACCCTGGCCTACGCCACCATCGGGCAGACCAGCGGGGTGACCGCCCAGCAAGTCTACGCCGAAAACGTGGTCTCGGCTTTCCGCGGCGTGGAGCAGAACACCTATCATTACGGCATCCAGAGCCGCCCGCTCATGCAGCTGCTGGCCCAGCGCGGGCCCGACTACCTGCACGCCGTCACCACCACCGAGGCGGATGTGCTCAAGACCAACAAGGATTTCGCCGATAAGCTGCGTTACCAGCTGGTCTTTATCTTCCCCTCGCAGGGCACCTTCTGGACCGAGCAGCCTTACTGCATCCTGGATGCCGATTGGGTCAGCCCGCAGCAGAAGCAGGCCGCCCAGCTCTTCCGTGATTACCTGCTGGCACCCGCCCGCCAGGAAATGGCCATTCAGTATTATCTGCGCCCCGTCGATGAGAGCGTCACCCTGCACGCCCCAATCAGCCTGGCCGATGGCACCGACCCGCGCGTGACGCGCGCCACCGTGCCGGCCCTGCAAAGCCCCTCGGCCGATGTGGCCTCGGCGGTTAAAGACGTCTTCCACCAGACCAAGAAAAAAGCCACCATCGTGATGGTGCTGGATACCTCCGGCAGCATGGAAGGTGACAAGATCCGCAACGCGGTCGCCAGCTCGGTCAATTTCGTTCAGCGCCTGGACCCGAATGATGAGATCTACGTGCTCGGCTTCGGCGGTACGGCCGGGGTGGTGGACCTGGGCGGTGGACGGGCCGGCGATGTAGCCGAAATGCTGGCCAAGAGCCTGAACGGTCTGTACGCCTCTGGCAAGACCCCGCTGTATGACTCGGTCTGCTCAGCGATGGACAAGGTCAACAGCCTGCAGGCTGCCCACGTTAAGAATGAAGAGCGCCGCCTGTACGGGGTGGTGCTGCTCTCAGATGGTATGGATACCGCCAGCAATTTTTCAGAGAACCAGATGTTTGGCTGCCTGCCGACCGGCGAGAACGCCGAAGGCACCAAGGTCTTCACCATTGCCTATGGCGAGGATGCCGAGAAGGACCTTATGCTGCGCATAGCCAATAGAACCAATGGCAAGACCTTTACCGGTGACCCGGCCAGCATTGAGGCGATTTACAACGCCATTTCGGCGGAGCAGTAAGCCATGCAGCAGCCACGTCCGTTTTGGTTTTTGCTGGATATGTACGGCTGGGTGGTGCTGGGTATGGGCGCTGTCACCGCCTGGGTGACCGGGTTGTGGTGGATTGTGCTGGTGGGTGTCAGCGGTTACCTGCTGGCCCTGCTGCTGGACCTGGTGGGCGGGCGTTCGCTCGGCCGCACCGGGGCAATGCGCCTGGCCCAGGCCGAGCAGGAGAACCGTGAGCTAAAGGCTGAGCAGGCCCGCTTGCTGGGGGCCATCCGCGAGCGCGACGAGCGCCTGGGCGTGCCCCTGCCGCCCGCCCCGCCCGCCCCGCCCGCCGCCGTCATCCCCGAAGAGGATCGACTGCCACCGGCCAGTTAGTTTTTTGAGAGTGTCACTGAGATCAATCGCGCCTTGCCGGCAACCCTGGCAGGGCGCGGCTTGTACTGTTCGATCCATCTATTTTATTGGTAAGGAGCGAGTTATGCGTAAACTAATCGTTTCTGAGTTCGTTTCGTTGGATATGGTCATGCAGGCCCCGGGTGCCTCGCAGGAGGATACTGAGGGCGATTTCCGCCATGGTGGTTGGACCCATCCGTACTGGCATAATGATATTGGCATGAATTTCTTCAATGGTTTCAGCCAGGCGGATGCCTTCCTGCTCGGGCGCAAGACCTGGCAGATCCATGGGGCCGCCTTTAACCCGGCGCCAGCCGGGGATGTCTTTATGGATTTGATGAACAGTATGCCCAAGTACGTGGTTTCCTCCACTCTGGCCAACGCCGATGCCTGGCGCAATTCCACCATCATCCGCCAGGATGTGGTCGAACAGGTGCGCGCGCTCAAGCAGCAGCCCGGCAAGGATATCTTCCTGGATGGCAGCGCCCAACTGGTTGCGACCCTCGCTCAGCACGACCTGGTGGATGAATACAGCCTGGCGGTCTACCCGCTGGTGCTGGGCAGCGGCAAACGCCTCTTCCCGGCCGACCTGCGCGTCAACCTGACGTTGGTCGAATCACGACCCTTGCCCTCCGGCGTGGTGCTGATGCGCTACCAGCCCGCGCGCAGCTGAACCTGTCCCCCCCCAACCCGCCCCCTGAAAGGACGCCTTCGCCCATGCCCACCAACCCCTCCGGCGACCCAATCGCCCGTCTTCTTGCGCAAAAACCGGTCATCATCCTGGATGGCGCCCTGGCCACCGAGCTGGAACGATCTGGCGCTGACCTGGATGACCCGCTCTGGTCGGCCAGGGTGCTGATCGAGGCACCCGAGACGATCCGCGCGGTGCACCTGGACTACTTCCGGGCCGGGGCCGATTGCGCCATCACCGCCAGCTACCAGGCCAGCTACGAAGGCTTCGCCCGCCGCGGTTACACCGCCGAGCAGTCCACCGGCCTCATCCAGGCCTCGGTGCAGCTGGCGTTGGAGGCCCGCGCGCAGTACCTGGCCGAGACGGCCGGGCTGGGGCGGCCGCAGCCACTGGTGGCGGCTTCGGTGGGGCCCTATGGCGCCTTCCTGGCCGATGGCTCGGAATACCGCGGCGACTACGACCTGGACCTGGCCGGGCTGATGGAGTTTCACCGCCCGCGCATGGCTGCCCTGTTGGCCGCCGGGCCGGACCTGCTGGCCTGCGAGACCATCCCCTGCCTGCTGGAAGCCCGCGCGTTGGTCAGCCTGCTGAGCGAGTTCCCCGCCGCGCGGGCCTGGTTCAGCTTTAGCGCGCGTGACGAGGCCCACACCTGCCACGGTGAAACCATGGCCGAATGTGCCGCCGTGCTCGAGGCCTGCCCGCAGGTGCTGGCCATTGGCATCAACTGCAGCGCGCCCAAATATATCCCTGGCCTGGTGGCCAACCTGCGCGCAGCCACCAGCAAACCCATCCTGGTCTACCCCAACTCGGGCGAAATCTACAACCCGGCAAATAACAGTTGGACGGGTGAAACCGATTGTGCCGCCTTTGGTGAACAGGCCAAAGACTGGTACCAGGCCGGCGCCCGCCTGCTGGGCGGCTGCTGCCGCACCACCCCCGACCACATCCGCGCCATCAGCGCCTGGGCCCAAACCCTGCCCGCCCGCTAACCGTCATTCCCGCTGGACTGAAGAGCGCTTCCGTGCGAAGAGCAGATCGCCACGCACGCGAGAAGCAAGAGCGCGTGCTCGCACATTGCCCCAGCATTATCGGGGATGACAAGGTAGGTTGCTGTCATCGCGAGGAGGGTGCCCTCCGAGGTAGGCCCTGGCTCTTGTAGGGCCCGACGTGGCGATCTGCTCTCCGATGGAGTGATGAGCGATCACGTGCAAAGGGCAGATCGCCACGCACGCGGCTCGGCTGTCATCGCGAGGAGGGTGCTCTTCCCGACGTGGCGATCTGCTCTCCGATGGTGGGTAAAGCGATTCAGTTCGAAGAGCAGATTGCCACGCACGCGAGAAGCAAGAGCGCGTGCTCGCGCATCGCCCCAGCTCCATCGGGAATGACAGCAAAGGGGCGAAGGGCAGATCGCCACGCACGCGAGAAGCAGGAGCGCGTGCTCGCGCATCGCCCCAGCTCCATCGGGAATGACAGCAAAGGGGCGAAGAGCAGATCGCCACGCTGGCATGGATCAAGAGCGCCAGCTCGCGATGACAGCAAATGGGCGAAGAGCAGATTGCCACGCACGCGAGAAGCAAGAGCGCGTGCTCGCACATTGCCCCAGCATTATCGGGGATGAC
>CAIVSQ010000422.1 GCA_903908605.1 uncultured Anaerolineae bacterium | reverse complement strand
TCAATCCGGCTCTCAGCCTGTCAGCCGAAGCAGCAAAAGCTGGCATGGAAGGTACCATTCCATTGGTGGCACGCAAGGGTCGTGCCAGTTACCTGGGCGAACGTAGCGCCGGTCACCAAGACCCTGGTTCAACATCCATGTATTTGATTTTGAATGCCGCTGCAGAAACCTGGAAGAACGTTTCGTAAAGTAATTAATAAACACAAGTTTCGGACTTTGACTTTCCTGCAAATCGACTAAAAACCTTTTGCTTCAAAATTTTCATTCTCAACACTTTTCGGAGGCAATAAAAATGGCTAAGTATGTAGGAGCAGTTGACCAGGGCACCACCAGCACTCGCTTCATGATTTTTGATCATGCCGGCAAGGTTGTTGCCATTGACCAGAAAGAACACGAACAGATTTTCCCCAAGCCAGGTTGGGTTGAGCACAATCCACTGGAAATTTGGGAACGCGTCCAGGAAGTTATTGATGGCGCTCTTAAGAAGAGTGGCATTGATCCCAAGGATCTCGCTGCTGTCGGTATCACCAATCAGCGCGAAACCGCTGTTGTGTGGGAACGCGCCACCGGCAAGCCCGTCTACAATGCCATCGTTTGGCAGGACACCCGCACCGACGCCATCTGCAATGATCTGGCAAAAGACGGCGGCCAGGATCGCTTCCGCTCCAAGGTCGGTCTTCCTCTGGCCACCTATTTCTCCGGCCCCAAGGTCAAGTGGATTCTCGACAATGTTCCTGGTGCTCGCGAAAAAGCTGAAAAGGGTGAAGTTCTGTTCGGCAACATCGATTCCTGGGTTATCTGGAATCTGACCGGCGGCCCCAACGGCGGCGTGCATGTTACTGATGTTACCAATGCTTCCCGCACCATGCTTATGAACCTCGAGACCCTTGACTGGGATCCCGATATGCTCAAGGTCATGGGTATCCCCAATGCTATGTTGCCCCGTGTTCGCGCTTCTGCAGAAGAATACGGAAAGGCCATTGGCTCCTTGAGTGGTATTCCTGTCGCTGGTGACTTGGGCGATCAGCAAGCTGCTCTGTTTGGCCAGACCTGCTTCAGCGCTGGTGAAGCCAAGAACACCTATGGCACCGGCTGCTTCATGCTCCTCAACACCGGCACCAAGCCCGTGCAGTCCAAGAACGGCCTGCTCACCACCCTGGGCTACAAAATCGGCAACGAACCCGCCGTGTACGCCCTCGAAGGCTCAATCGCCATCACCGGCGCCCTGATCCAGTGGCTGCGTGACAACCTGAAATTCTTCGAATTCTCCAAGCATGTTGAAGAATACGCGAAGGCTGTTCCGGATAGCGGCGGTATTTATTTCGTACCGGCTTTTTCTGGCCTGTATGCCCCCTATTGGAAGAGCGATGCCCGCGGCGCCATTGTTGGCCTGACCCGCTTCGTTACCAAGAACCACATCGCCCGCGCTGCCCTGGAAGCCACTGCGTACCAGACCCGCGAAGTCCTCGATGCCATGAACGCCGACTCCGGCGTGCCGCTGACCGCTCTCAAGGTCGATGGTGGCATGGTCTTCAATGATCTGCTCATGCAATTCCAGTCTGACATCCTCGGCGTGCCCGTTATCCGCCCGATCGTTGCTGAAACCACCGCCCTCGGCGCCGCTTATGCCGCTGGCTTGGCCGTTGGCTTCTGGGCCAAGGTTGAAGATCTGCGCGTCAACTGGGGCAAGGATAAAGAGTGGACTCCTGCCATGGATGCTGATGATCGCGCCAAACTCTATAAGGGTTGGAAGAAAGCCGTCACCCGCACCTTTGACTGGGTTGAATAGCATTTCCTGATTTACCTTGAGGGGGTGGGCTTGAGCAATCTGCTCGCCTACCCCCTCTTTTATGCCTGATGCCTCCTATTCTTACCGACGCAGACTGGGAACTCCTTTACGCCCCTTACGACCCTGCCACGTATCAGCTTGCTTTGAATGAACTTAGCGCGGGGGACGTAATTATAGATATTGGCGCCGGGGATATGCGTTTTGCAAGAATGGCGGCAAATCATGTAAGAAAGATTTACGCAGTTGAGCAATCACCGGAGATTTTTTCAAGCGCCTTTGCGCAACATCTCCCTGCCAATGTTGAAGCCATCTGTTGCGATGCCCGCGAATGGGAATTCCCTGCCGACGTCACGACAGGTATTCTCCTCATGCGGCATTGCCAACACTTTCGGCTCTATGCTGAAAAACTATTGAAATGCGGAGCAAAAAAGTTGATTACCAATGCGCGTTGGGGCATGAGTGTTGAGAGCGTTTCCCTCACTCAATCACGCGTATTATTTGAACAATTACCAATTGGTTGGTATGCCTGTTGGTGTGGTGCTACTGGTTTTAAGCCAGGTCCTGTTGAACTATTAACTGCTGATCTGGAAGGAAATACATTTGAAGTCTGCGAATGTCCTGATTGTGTCCCAATGTAATATCCAGGATATTCTGTTTACGTAATGCATGTGAAGTGTCATTTACTTTGATGATATACGGTTTGTATACCCGTTTTGTAATTTGAAATGTATTTTTACTTAAAACAATTTTCATAAAACCAACCAACCAACCAACCGGAGTTCTTATGACGAAACCAAAAGTCCTCATAATCGGAGCAGGGTTTACAGGTGTGGCAACAGCACACGACCTGGCCTTACGTGGATGTGATGTGACCGTTGTTGAACGGGGTGATATTTGTAATGGCACCTCTGGCAGAACCCATGGTCTGCTTCACAGCGGTGGACGATATGCAGTCAAAGACAAAGAATCAGCGATTGAATGCATTGATGAAAACACCATTTTGCGAAAAATTGTGCCTCAGGTAATCGAACCCAATGGGGGTCTGTTTATTGCAATCGATGAGGGTGACCTGGCTTACGCTGACCAATTCATCGCCAGCTGCGAAGAGTGTCATATCAGTCTTCATGAATTAACCCCGCAAAAAGCACTACAACTTGAGCCGAATATCAACCCCAACGTGTTACGTGCTTTGATCATTCCTGATGGGACATTTGATCCCCTGCGCCTTGCCCTGGCTTTTGCTGCCACGGCCAGGCATAACGGAGCCCAATTCTGTATGTATACGGAAGTCGAAGGTTTGTTGATGGATGGAAAAGGCAGTGTTATTGGCCTGAAAACCCTTGATAGGGCATCCAATTCTCGGCATGAACTCTATGCGGATGTTGTTGTCAATGCCACAGGTGCATGGGCCGGCCAAATCACTGGCATGGCTGGGCTGGATGCACCCGTAAAGCCTACCCCCGGGATTATGGTTGCTTATGATCAACGATTTGTTCAGCGTGCGGTTAACCGGCTGAATGTGCCTGGCGACGGAGATATTGTTTTGCCACAACGGCGAATGGTTGTTGTGGGGACGACTTCTTTCGATGCTGAAAATCCAGACTATATCCCTGTGACAGAAGACCAAATTAAAATCATGCTCGATCGGGGCAGCGATCTTATTCCAGCGATCCGTAATGCCAAACCGCGTGGAATCTACATGGCAACCAGGCCCCTGGTTGGGGGTGGTTCAGGACGCAGCATTGCCAGGACATTCAAGTGTTACGACCATAAAGAATCTCATGGAATTGATGGGTTTGTTACGATCACTGGTGGAAAGGCCACTACATTGCGCGCCATGGCTGAAAAAACCGCCGATATGGTTTGCTCAAAATTAGGGGTCTCCACACCCTGTGTTACCAAAGAGACTCTGCTTCTCTCTTATCGCCAGTATTACACAAACCCAAACTAAGGAGAAGCCAGCATGACAGAAAAATGGAATATCACCTTGCGGGTTTCGCGCCAAAAGACGAACGAGCCCCATCACTTTGATGAATATAAGATGGAAGTCAATCCGGACGAATATGTTCTTGATGCTGTCGAGCGGGTGTGGGCTTTCATGGATCGAACCTTATGCTATCGTCACGCCTGTCACCATTCAACCTGTGGTGCTTGTGGGATGCGGATAAATGGTGTCGAGAAGTTGACTTGTATTACACCCATCCGCGCTGTCACCAGTGACGGTGCTACGTTAAAAGTAGAGCCTCTGCGAAACTTCCCTGTAGTGAGCGATCTTGCCGTGGATATGGGTTCCTTGTACCGCAATATGGAAGCGATTGGTGCCCGGGCAGTTCAGCCCGTTACCGAAGCGGAAATTGAAAATCCGCCATCAACCTGGAATAAAGACCAATCGGAATACACTAGACTTAGTGATTGTCTTGAATGTGGCCTTTGCATTAGCGCCTGCCCTGTAGCGCTTACCAATGCCGATTATCTTGGCCCAGCCCCGCTGGCAGCGGCACAGGATATTAATCTACAACGGAAACCAGAATTGCTCTCCCTGGTGGATTGTGAGGATGGTGTATGGCGCTGTCATAATGCTTTTGAATGCACAGCCGTCTGCCCTTCATTTGTTGATCCTGGCCGGCGAATTATGAATCTGCGCGGGCAGGTGATCAGTTTGAAATTCCGCAGTCTCTTTGGCAAAGCCTGATACTGGAGCCATAACCATGAATAACCAACCATCAGCAACAAAATTTTGGGCCTGGTTCAACCCTCTTGGCCGCCAAACAGGCGGATTGGCCTTCATTCTAAATCGCATTACTGCGATTGGTCTGACGTTATACCTCTTTTTACATTTACTCGTTCTAAACCAGCTTGCACAAGGGCCAGGCGCTTATGATGGCTTTTTGAAATTAACTGAAAGCCCGGTTGTAAAACTGGGTGAGTTGGCCGTCGTTGCCGCCGCCATCCTGCATGGCTTGAATGGCATTCGGATTATTCTGACCAGTTTTGGGATCGGTGTATCCGTGCAGAAGCAGCTTTTTTATGGCTTCATGGCGCTTTCGCTTGTGGCAATCTTATTTTTTGCGGCTCGTATGTATTTGGGATAGCGTATGAATAACTCTTCTCCCCTAAAACCAATATCAGGCTCACGTCCTGAAGAAAACTCCACTCTCTGGTTGATTAAGATAGCCACTGGTCCTTTGCTGGTTCTCGTGATCATCCTCCATTTTGCGGTTAATCATTATATGGGCAGCACGGCCTCGGGCCTAATGACTTACACCGATGTAATAACCTATTTCAAGAACCCGATTGTCCCTGCTGTGGAAATCTTGTTTCTTATAACAGTGGTAACTCATTCCCTGATTGGTCTTCGGGGAATATTCCTTGACCTCAAGCCATCTCGCTTGAGTATGACCGTGATAAATTGGGTATTAACTTTGGTTGGCGTTTCCACCATCGTTTATGGTATCTGGTTGGCGCTAGCTATTGCTTCACAAGGGACCTAATATAATGGTTGGATTGGTGATTGTATCTCATAGTCGGGCATTGGCTGAAGCCTTGTCAGGATTGCTTCGCCAGGTAACACCTAACAGTATTTCTGTTGCAATTGCTGCGGGCATTGGCGATGATCGCCATGAATTTGGTACCGATGCTGTTGAAATCATGGAAGCAATTCAATCGGTTTACTCCGAAGATGGCGTCCTGGTATTAATGGATCTGGGCAGTGCAGTGCTCAGTGCTGAGATGGCGCTCGAATTTCTGCCCGACGAGATGAAATCAAGAATCCGATTTTGCCCTGCTCCATTGGTTGAAGGTGGTGTGGCAGCGGCTGTTCAAATAAGTTTAAATGGTGAT
>CAIVSQ010000421.1 GCA_903908605.1 uncultured Anaerolineae bacterium | reverse complement strand
GGATGAACCGATCAAATTGATCCAGCATGTTGGCGCCGATTGAAAATTGACCATTTAGAGGGGTTTGTACCGATCGAATTTTGACCAGGTAATCCATGTATCCTGCTTAGTTTTTAAGCAGGAGTAAATCAAGAGTGTATTACATGTCTACGTTCGCAAAAGTTCGACGGTTGTTTCATCGTGACCACCTATCCATCAGTGAAATACAACGACGGACAAGCCTGTCGCGCAATACCATCAAAGCATGGCTTAAAGAAACCAGCCCTGATGGCTACAAGTACCCAAAAAGGCCCCAGGTTAATGGCAAGCTGACGCCGTTTATCCCCGCCCTGTTATTGGCGTTGGAGGTTGACTCACGGCGTCCTAAGCGGGATCGACGCACCGCCTTGATGTTGTTTGAGGCGATTAAGAAGGATGGCTATACGGGCGGTTACTCCATCCTGACTGATTATGTCCGTAATTGGCGTAATGGGTTGACTCCGAGCTCAGGAAAATCTGCTTTTGTGCCACTTAAGTTTCAACTTGGCGAAGCCTTCCAATTTGATTGGAGCGAAGAGTCGCTGATGATCGGTGGTATTCATCGTAAAATCCAAGTGGCTCATACCAAGTTGTGCGCTAGTCGGGCCTTCTATCTTTCCGCCTATCCAACGCAAACTCAGGAAATGCTGTATGACGCGCACACCAAAGCATTCACTGCATTGGGTGGCATTACCAAGCGCGGCATCTATGACAATATGAAAACAGCCGTCGACAAGGTGACCAAAAGGAATGGTCGTGTCGTCAATGCGCGTTTTTTCGCGATGACGGCGCACTATTTGTTTGAACCTGATTTCTGCAATGTGGCATCCGGTTGGGAAAAAGGCATTGTTGAAAAGAATGTGCAGGATTCCAGACGTAGAGTCTGGATAGAAGCAAAAACCCAAATCTTTGGTTCATTTGCTGAACTGAATGCCTGGCTTGACGCCCGCTGCCGGACCCTCTGGCTCGAAATAGCGCATCCTGATTATACCGGGGTTACCCTCGCCGATGCGCTTGAGCAGGAGCAAATCTATTTGATGCCGATGCCAACCCCTTTCGATGGCTACGTTGAAGTCATAGCGCGGGTATCCAGTACCTGCCTGGTGACGGTGGAGCGTAACCAATACTCGGTTCCTTGTCATTTAGCCAACAGCAAAGCGACCATTCATCTTTATGCCGATAGGGTTGATGTCTGTACCGAGAATACCCTCATTGCCCGACATCAGCGGTTACTGAGTCGAGATCAAGTCAGTTACGACTGGCAGCACTATATTCCGTTGATTGAAAGAAAACCGGGCGCCTTACGCAACGGGGCACCGTTTGCCGAGTTGCCGCTGCTCTTTGCCCAGCTGCAAACGGCATTACGACACCGAGAACGGCAACAAGGTGATCGGATTATGGCTAAAGTGCTGGCCGCCGTACCGACTCACGGTTTAGATGCGGTTTTGCTGGCGGTCAAACAAGTCCTAGATGCCGGGGTAATCAGTATCGAACAGGTGCTTAACGTACTGTCTCGGCTTAATGAGTTACCCATTCCGGAACAGGTGGAAACCTGCTTGAAACTCAACGAAGAGCCACTCGCTGATACGGCTCGTTATGACAGCCTGACTGAGCAAGAGGTGTCTCATGTCTGACATCATGAGCCAATTCAAAGCACTCAAATTGCATGGCATGGCGGAATGCTACGCAGAAATACAGGCTCAGGGGCAATCAGACACCTCTGAAGCCATTGCTTCGGCGACCAGGTTGCTTAGCCAATTACTGGTCGCAGAAGCCACGGATCGAAGTATCCGGGCTATACGTTATCAGATGAGTTCCGCTAAATTTCCCATCCATAGGGATTTGTTAGGCTTTGACTTTGGTCAATCCAAAGTCGATCAGCAGCTGATTAATAATCTGGTGACGATGAAATTTACCGATGCCGCACAGAACCTGGTGCTAGTGGGTGGGACGGGTACCGGAAAAACCCATTTGGCTACTGCACTTGGGGTCTCTGGCATCCAGCATCACAGTAAACGTGTGCGCTTTTACTCCACAGTCGAATTAGTCAATCGTCTGGAACAGGAGAAAGCGGCTGGCAAACAAGGGCGATTGGCACTCAGTCTGATGCAGATGGATTTGGTTATCTTGGACGAGTTGGGTTATCTGCCCT
>CAIVSQ010000420.1 GCA_903908605.1 uncultured Anaerolineae bacterium | reverse complement strand
CGGTATTCGGAGACATACTTGCTGCTGTATAATAGAATATATATTCTATTATACAGCAGCAAGTATGTCTCCGAATACCGACAAAGGATCGCATCGAATTGACCACTAATCACGATAAGACACTCGAACTCCGAATATACGCTACCCTGGCTCCCACCCCATAGAGAGAACAATGGCCGTAGATTTTGGCACCAGTCTGCTTGAAGCAACTGACCTGGAAATCGGTCAGCGAGATAAGTATGTAAAAGCCTTTGAGAACGAATACCGATTGACGCACCCCCTTCGCCAGTATGTTCCTGCCACCAACAAAGATATCGGCAGTAAAGCCATTGTCGCGCACGTATCGACCGTGGCGATCAACATGACGACCGCTGGGGCCACCGGCACCGTCTTTTATTTCCTGGAGTTAGAAGTCCTCGCAAAAGAATTCCATGTTGCTATCACCAATCCTGCTGTAATGTTTGTAGCGGGTATCTTCGCCCTGGCAGCGGTAATGGGCATTGACTTCACGCTCACATCCACCGGCCTGGCCAAGGGTGAGACGGACAATCAACCCTATACCGACAGCACGAGCCATTGGGCTGCAGGGATTACAGCCGCCACAGCCGGTATCTTCCGGGGTTTGCTTTACTTCCAGATCATCCCGCCGGGCACAACGATCGAAACCGTTGTGAAGAGTATCGTTCTGTTAGCCATCGCTGTTCTGCCAGTTTTGGTTCTGTATCCAGCGGCACGTATTTCGGGATACTATCTCGGCTGGGTCTACAAAGAGAACAAGAAACGCAGCGCCGAGTATGACCGTATCCAGAATGAATGGATGCAGGATTTCCAATCCGCATTCCGCTCGTATGTCTCCACCAGAGTAAACACAGCCAATGCGCTGCAGAAGAAAATGATCCAGCAAGCGCCGAATGTACCCCAGTTGAATTCACCATCAATAACAGTCATTCAACCAAGCGGCCCAACTGGCGAGATCACAAACTACATCCGGCAAGCTATCGAAGCGGTTTGCACAGAAAACTCCAAGTATGATCTTCTGACCTTCCGTCCGACCGATATCAGGGATCAGTTGGCGTCAGTCGGAATAGTAGGCATCAATGAAAACACCCTGAGGCCCACTACCATGCGCGTGAAAGCCATTATGTTGAATGAAATCCTGGACGATCTTGACTCAAGTCCGTTTCAGCCACCTGAAGAGTTCTGCGTCAAGCTGTCACAGCGGTTCAAGCGCGAAGTAAAGCCCCAAGAAATTTCTGGTCCGCTGCTTACCATCATGCAGGAAAAGTACGAGAACAACCGGTAATCATATAGGTGTAAATTGGTGAATTTCCCTTGAGGGAAATTCAAATAGCCTGCTGTTAGCTAGACTGAAGAAGAAAAAATATACAAAAAAAGAGTTCCCAAAGAGCGGGAACTCTTTTTTATAAACCCGTATATATGGGATTATTTAGGAAATATGATGTTTTTATCCCGTATATAGTGGTTCTTTCTCTTCCGTTTCTGGTAACGTTGTTGTATAATGGAACGTAAGTTCTACTATATCCACTCTGTTTTTCTTGTGCAAAGGAGGCACACAATCAATGACGAACCAAACTATTACGACTCCTACCCCGATTTCTACTACTAGAGACTACGAAACTACCCCGACGGAAAGTGCCTTGCCGGTTGACGTGATGTTCCCCCCCGCCGCAATTGAGCAAGATAAAAGCCAGTTTGCTGATGAAGTTACACCCACCTCCATGTCAGGGGCTGTCATGGAACAGGTCGGCACTCCCATGCCCAACTTGATCCGCGCCATACCGCACATCGTTGTATCAGGCGAGTCCGGCGTAGGCAAAACTCATTTCACCAGGACTGCCAATGATGGTTTTTGCCTCGATATTGAAGACGGCGCTGGCTCCGAGTTCGATGACGACCATAAGTTTTCCTACAACCCAGGTGACCCAGAACTGGCGATAAAGATCATGCGCGATGTGGTCAAGATGAAATCCTATAAGCGCGATGGGCAATACTTGATCACACCGAAAGGAATCCGCATTCGCTACCTGGTGGTGGATACGATGGATATCCTGATGAAGAACGCGGTTGAACAGTACACATCTCGCGGTAAGACGGTTGGTTATGGCGACAATGCAAGATCTGCAGGCCAGGTTCAAGGACTGGCTGCCGGCAATTACAACGCCATTCGTATGGAACTGCAGGACTGGGGCGCAATCAATTCACTAATGGGTCCGCTAGTGACTGCGATTTTGAGCATCGGTATCCCTGTTGTGTTCGTCACCCATGAAGGCGGTCAGAAGGCGCAGTATCACCTGAACACCGGCAAGTTGAAGAAACCGGGCGATCTACGCATGGGCGTCAGTGGACAGACTGGTGATCTCATTCAGAATCTTGTACATGCTGTGGTTTTCATCATGTTTGACCCATTTAAGGGCAAACGGGTGATCCTGACCAAGGCCCAGCTTTATGATGACCGGCGCGTATACTCCAAGGATCGCCACAATATTTTCCCTGTCGCGCAGATGGACTACGAATACGAGAGCCAATTTCTCGAAACCTACTTCTCTTATTTCACCTGGTAAAGGAACCTAAGCCATGCCAATCCAATTACTCAAATGCGCTGAAGTTGCGCAAATTCTGAATATCAGCCGCGGCGCTGCTTACCGACTCGTGCAGCAGGGTAAACTCGCATCCGTCAAGTTCAACACATCGGTCCGGGTCAAACCCGATGACCTGGAAGAATTCATCCGAAAAAGTTGGGTGGATGCTGAAGGGAATGAGGTCAAAAGCATTTTCGCCCGGAAGTAAAACAACAAACAGGTGGAGCAGGAAAAGCTGCTCCACCTGAACTCTTTAAAAGGAAGGAATGGACAATAATGGCTAAAGAGATTTTTAGGACACTGGTGTACATAGATGCGTCAAACATCAAAGCTAATGTTGGGCGTATTGACTATAAGCGGCTAATGGAATATCTGCGAAACCGATATGGCAGCGAATCTCCTGGCAGTCTGCTGAATGTAAAAGTATTCACCCCAATTCTTGTAAATGCGCGGAACACCCGAGATGGCTTTCTCCAACTATTGAAGGGCGTTGGTTACGACGTTCATATTACGGATGCCTTTATCAACGCGATCAACACCAGGTATAAAGACAATTCGGATATGAAGATCGCAGTCGAAGTTGTGGATGATCTCAAGGATGAGTTGGCCAGGCGTTTTGTATTTATGACCGGGGACCGGGATTTCCTATTTGTGATCGAGCGAATAATTCACGCCGACAGAAGCGTTGAAATCTTTGGGCCGGCCAGTGCAACCTGTTCTGAATACAGGCTGATGAAAGGATTTATTGAGATTGAGGCGATCAGAGGGATAAAGCTGGCGGAAGAAAAGGTTTTCTCTTCCTATAAGAATATGAGGGAAGTCATGAATTCATCATGATTTCCCTCGGAGGAAATCTTAGCAACTAGTATAAATATTTAACATGGGCTAATACTTTGCCCCAATCAGATTAGCTTTTCAATATTTGTGCAATGCCTAATCTGGTTCTGGCAGGCCCACTCTGGATAAATAGTTGGCGAATCGTTGACTTAATAACTCACGAAATAATGGGTTAATAGTTCCAACAAAGCGCTTCTCATATTCTTGATAAAGTTTGAGACGGGGTATCGTGTAAAAGTGTTTGAAATCAATAACCATGTCATTTATGGCTAACTCTGCATTTCCAGTTAAGAAATGATATCGAGGATCTTTGTTCTTGGTCAAAATACCCCATTTCGTATCTTTCGGTTTCCAGGACT
>CAIVSQ010000419.1 GCA_903908605.1 uncultured Anaerolineae bacterium | reverse complement strand
AGTAGAAGCAAAAGAAAAACTTGTCCGCTTATGTGCCCAAGGTATCCTTGCCATTAACCTATTAGGTCGAGAGCTACTGGAAAGAAAGCCAGGGGAAACTGAAAATGAAGCTTGGCAGCGCATGAAAGGGCGATTACCAACGGGACGGCAGCTTGAAGAAACCACCTTACACGAGCCAGGCACAACAGTCAGCAGTGGTGGCAGTGTACCAACGGATACACCACCTGTTGCTACACCTGAACCACCCTCAATTTCCACGCCGACCAATGACCCAGTTTCTACGATTGATCCGCCCATTGTTAATCCATTTGGCGGATCAACAACCAAAAGCACCCAAGAACGTACACGCCTGACAGCCCCCGCCACATCATCGCTTAATCTGCTGGGTAAGCTGGAAGGCTGGGGCATCACTTCAGCTAGCCAAGTACATGGCTGTCAATTATCGATAGACAAATTAACCGGCGCACAACTACAAGAATTGCTCAAAAAACTACCCGATGGAATCACTTATTCATTAAACCTAGAAAAGGAATAAGGCAATGGATAAGCGTCTGTTGTCAAAAGTCTTTGACTTGCCAGCCGAACACGCATGGCAGGCTATTTTTGCTCACCTTTTCGATACCTTCTCTCCATCAATAGCAAGCGATTTAGTCGATGCAATCACCACTGAGCGTGATAAAAGCATTGAAAAATTGGATAACATCCTATCGGGTAGTGCATGGGAATTGTGGCAACAATTTGAACACAGCGCACCACTGACCAGCCAACAATTAAAGCGGTTTTGGGCAAATCGACCAGAGGCTAAAGCCATCCTGATTTTAGATGGCTTATCATTACGCGAACTGCCTTGGTTACTGGAACAAGCCAGCAAACGTGGCTTTGCGCTCCATCAAAGCCGTATTACCGGCGCAGAAATACCCGGCAATACCAGCCCCTTTGCCAAAGGATTAGGTTTTGGACAGCGTTCTAGTCTGGAACATAATTTGGGGAAAAGCACCGAATTTCTAAACGCTTGGACAGAATCTACCGATCTACCGTTTGCAGATTGCGCCACAATGATAAAAGCCGAACCGAATATCATTTTTTGGCACCATTGGCCTGACAGCAAAATGCACGACCTGGCTGATAAAGGGGATGGCTATCGAAAACTCTCTCAAAACGCTGCCCACCAACTCAGTTCCGATGATTTCTGGTTATTCATAGATCGCTTGGCTACAGGTCGAAGACTCATTATTACTGCCGATCATGGCTATGCCCATTCAGGAATCTTCCCTGATGTCGTCCATAAAGATCAGGCGGAATTTTTGAAAGACAGATTTAAAAGTGGTCGTTCTGTACCCAACTCGAACCCATCAAATAGCCATTACTGGGTACCTCCGTTGACGCAAACCATCCAATCACAGCATGGTGAATGGAGTTTGGTATTAGGGCGTAAAAAATGGAAAAGCCAAGGAGGTTATCCAACATTGACGCATGGAGGGCTTTCGCTGTTGGAAATGGTTGTACCTTATCTTGAGTTATCGAAATAATCACAATGTTTAGACATATTAGATACAGTGCAAAAGACTATTATTGCCGTTATTTTAATATTGGTATCAATAGCCAAAGTACAAGTAATATCTGTGATGGAAGATTTGGAAGTCTTTTAGAAAAAGAGCTTGATATAAAGCGATTACCATATAGTTTGAGGCTGATTGACTTAATATTGGAAGGCTATTTGGATTGTGATTTATTTGTACGGATACCTAATGAATATTTTTTCAAATGGAAAGATTATCCGTTCATAGGTGGAGGTTTAGATGATAACAAAGATGAGATTATTAAATATGCTTCCTATTATGACCTTTCAATGGATTTCGAAGATGAATTCGATCTTTATCAAATTGGTCATCCTTACGACTTATCGCTAAAAAAGGATTTTGTGGAGCGGTTTTCGGTCCCAATTCCATCAGAATTAGAATATTTTAAACATACTAATGGTTTTTCGTTT
>CAIVSQ010000418.1 GCA_903908605.1 uncultured Anaerolineae bacterium | reverse complement strand
CTTTCTGCATAGTTATTTGTGCCAAGATGTACTAGACCCATAATTGTCGTCTATTTTGCCGTTCTGGCAATTCCAAAACTCTTTATTGACAAAATAATTACCCGTACAGGTTTGGCACTCTGCCAGGCCTCTTTAGCGTTGCACCCATTTTGGCCTATGCTTACCAAGCATTGCATACATAAGGCGCACCATGGATATTGTCCTCGACAACAGAACTCAAACGGTCATCCAGATCGCCATTTCGGCCATGCTTTTCCTGGTCATGCTGGTTACATCCAAGTCGCAAAAAACGTATCCGGGGTTTCTCGATTGGACCTATGGCAAAATACCTAATTTGGTAGGCTGGATACTGGTCGGCATGATGGGCATTGTCCCGCTCTGGGTCTCAGCCATAGTAGGAAATGGCTTGCTGGCTCTGCCCATATTATTTATTTTTTCCGGCATTCGTAAATTTCGCGGGAAACCCGCTCGCAACAAGTTAAACATTTTTCTGTTGATCTTACTCATCTTTAGTTTTTATTATTTCGCGCTGATTCAACCAAATGCAAATGCACGCATGTTCTTATTTTTCATTTATTTATTAATCCTCACCGGACAGTGCACCTATGAATTATTGTTCGACGTTCCAAAGGAATTTCGTCTCAGTTTCTGGTTCACAGCCTCCATGTTTTTCATTGGGATGCTGACTTCTTTGGTGCGGGTGATCACCATTCGAAACCTAACCCAGGCACCGGGACCTTTTGGGATTGATCAGGTTCAAACCATGGTCTTCCTGATCACAAACGTGTTCATGATCGGGTGGACTTTTGGCTTCTTCATGATGACCAATCAGCGCTTGATTGTTGAGCTGCAAGATGGTGAAAGTAAACAGCACAAATTGGCAACCACAGATTATTTGACCGGAATCTATAATCGGTTGGAGTTTATCGCCCGCAGCCAGACACTGATTGCGCTGGCGAAGCGCAGTGGCCGTCCACTGGGGGTGCTATTAATTGATCTGGACTATTTTAAAAAGATCAACGATGGTTATGGCCATTCGGCCGGGGATGAGGTCTTATGTGCATTCGCAGCAAACTGCCAGCAGCAGCTTCGCGAAATCGATATTTTTGCACGTTGGGGAGGAGAGGAGTTTACGGCTTTGCTCCCTGAAACAGACCAAATGGAATGTGTACTGATCGCCAACCGTATACTCGAATCGACTGCCAAATTGGTGGTCATCACAGAAAGTGGTCCTCTTCACATTACCATCAGCATTGGTATCGCAATTTTCAAACCAGTTTATGACAATATTTTCCAGGTATTGTCGCTCGCAGACCATGCCCTTTACCAGGCCAAGAAAAACGGCCGCAATCGAGTGGAAATAAGTGAGCAAGTTAGCGGAGAATACACTCACGCTTTATGACCGTTGCCGCGATCGATGGAAGGCGCATTTCGCACAGCGCTCTCTTTAGAGGGTCGGGTGACAATTTCAATTGGGCAAGCCGGGCGTGGGGGAAAAATGATCAAGTCAGCGGGGATGCAAGGTATACTTAACTAACCGTTTCACACCCTTTCCTGGTCTGCGGTGTCGTCACAGGCCTTAGCGATCAAAATTCACAGGTAACGGATCGATCGATAGATTCAATTGACAGGCAATAGCACGCTTGCCAGCTTCAGGCTGTATTCTGCCGGCGCGCTGCCACGAGGACTATACCCATGCACATCCATTCGCTCGCAAACCAGACCGACCTGATCTTCCCCCGTTTTGACGGCTTCGTCCACGACCACGGCGATCACCTGGCCATCCTGACGCCGGACAACCCAACCTTCTACTGGGGCAACTTCCTGCTGTTTGCCCGCCCGCCCGAAGCAGGCGATTTTGCGCGCTGGATGAGCCTGTTCGAGGCCGAGATCGCCCAACCGAGCGGTGCGCGGCACGTCACCTTTGGCTGGGATAGCATCGGCGGGGAGTGCGGCCAGGTGGATGAATTTTTGGCGGCGGGTTTCACCCTGCAGGAGAGTGTGGTGCTGGCCACCAGCCAGGTGCATCGCCCGCCGCGCTATAACACCCAGGTCAGCGTGCGCCCGCTTCGCGCGGAGTGGGAGTGGCAAGCCGCCATTGAGAACCAGGTGGAATGCCGCGGCGAGGATCACGACCGGCTGGGTTACCTGATCTTCAAGCGCAACCAATTCCGCCGTTACCAGGCAATGACAGCCGCCGGGCTGGGCGAGTGGTTTGGGGCTTTCCTGGGCGATCAACTGGTGGCCGACCTGGGTGTCTACCGCAGTGAGCGGCTGGGGCGCTTCCAATCGGTCTGCACGCACCCCGATTACCGCCGCCAGGGCATCTGCGGCGCACTGGTCCACCAGGCCGCCCGCCACGAACTGGACGTGATGCTGCTGGAACGGCTGGTGATGGTAGCCGATGAACACTACCACGCCGCTCGCATCTACGAATCAGCCGGTTTCACCCCCTGCGAAAAACAGCGCGGCCTGGAGCGATGGCCGGGGAAGGGATGACGGGGGACGGTGGACGGGGGACGGAGGACGGGGGACGGGGGACGGAGGACGGAGGACGGAGGACGGGCACGAGCTCCTGTCATCCGTAGCTACCGTCATTCCCGATAGAACTGGGACGATGCGCGAGCACGCGCTCTTGGGTTATGCGTGCGTGGCGATCTGCTCTTGCACTGAATCCCTTTGAATTTCAGATCGCCATGAGCTTGCAGCGGTGGGTCGCGCGCGGGCATTACGCCAGCGATGGCAGAAGAGCAGATTGCCACACCTGGCGGAGAGCAAGAGCGCCAGGTTCGCAATGACAGGGTAGGTATTGTCATTCCTGATGACCTTGGGACGGGGTGCGAGCACGAGCTCTTGATCCCGAGGTAGGCCCTGGCTCTTGTAGGGTTGCGTGCGTGGCGATCTGCTCTTGCACTAAATCCCTTTGAATTTCAGATCGCCATGAGCTTGCAGCGGTGGGTCGCGCGCGGGCATTACGCCAGCGATGACAGCATGGGACGGAGGACGGAGGACGGGCACGAGCTCCTGTCATCCGTAGCTACTGTCATTCCCGATAGAACTGGGACGATGCGCGAGCACGCGCTCTTGGGTTATGCGTGCGTGGCGATCTGCTCTTGCACTGAATCCCTTTGAATTTCAGATCGCCATGAGCTTGCAGCGGT
>CAIVSQ010000417.1 GCA_903908605.1 uncultured Anaerolineae bacterium | reverse complement strand
TCACGTTTAGAAGCTTTTTGCGATGGAGTATTTGCCATCGCCTTAACCCTGTTGATTATTGATATTAAAGTTCCGGCTAGCGAAACGATCAAAACTGCAAATGATCTTTGGCTTGCGCTTCAACATCTGCTTCCGGCCATTTTTTCATTTCTTATGAGTTTCACAATTGTCTTTATTGCCTGGGTCAATCATCATGGTGTGTTAAAGCTAGTACATAAATCATCTCCCGCCTTTATCTATGCCAATGGATTTTTGCTTCTCACAATTGTTGTTCTTCCTTTTCCTACGGCTTTGTTGAGTGAGCATCTTTTTACCGATCACGCTGCCCCCGCAGTTGTTGTTTACGCGGCGATTAACGGGTTGCAAGCAATCGGTTGGATTCTTTTGAGCTATACGGTGATTAACCATCATCCGTTAACTCAAAATGAGAAGACGATTTTAACCGTGCGCGCCGGTCAGAAAAGTAGTTATTTTGCTTTAGCCATTTATACTTTGTTGACCATTATGGCTTTTTGGTTTCCACAAATCGTCGCATTTCTGCTTGGTGTAATCTGGCTTGGCTGGTTAATTTATGGCATAAGAATTAAGAGCGAATAAATATATCGGGCAAACTAAAATTGTGTTGCCACTTAAACATGGTACTGACTTAGATATGCAGCTATATCAAAAACCGCCCAATTCTGGTCAGCTGCGCGAAGCGGTTGCCCATTTCACCGATGGTACAGAACTGGACATGAAGCTCTCGCTATCAAGCTCCCGGGCATACGGGCTGTGGTCACCAGCATCACAACTTAGCCAAACTTAACTGGGCTTTGAAATACTAATCCAGGTGGAAATAGCCTTCCAACTCGGTAAAACCTTCATCAGGCCGGGCATTAGAGTCGGAGAAAGGTGTCATAAACTCCTGCCAACGCGCGTTGATTTCGGTGGCCTCCATTTTTGCCAGAGCAACCGCCAGGTTTTCCTCGCTTTCAAAGTAGCCAAAAATTAACCCATCAGCCCGCATGAATAAAGAGTAATTGTGCCAACCAGCTTCGCGCAATGCATCAAGCATTTCAGGCCAAACATGCTGGTGATGTTCTTTGTACTCCGCGAGGCGATCATGCTTTATTTTGAACTGGAACCCGATTCGTTTCATTTAAGTCCTTTAATAAACTCCGTGTTTGAGCACCGCGCCCAGGAAGGTTTCAATATTTTCCAACGGCGTATCAGCTTGAAGGATGTGCGCCGGACTGCACATGTAACCGCCGTTCGCCCCCAGGATCTGAATTTTCTCCGCCACATCCTGCTCAATTTCATTCGCAGTGCCTTGTGGCAAAACATACTGTTGATCGATAGCGCCCCAAAAAGACAGCCGGTCTCCGAATTTCGTCTTAAGATCCTGCGGCTCATGACCGGGGACATTTGGCTGCACTGGGTTCAATACATCCAATCCGATCTCGATCAGATCATTCAGGATGGGAGAGATGGCACCGTCACAGTGATACATCACCAAAAGATTTGGATTGACCAAACGCACTTCTTGGAACACCTCGGCAAAGCGTGGTTTGAAAATTGTACGCCACATCTTGGGTGAGATCATCATCCCGTTCTGTGCGCCGAAATCATCCCCAAACCACAGCCCATCCACACCCAAGCCCGCCAACTGCTTGGCAATCCCAATGCTAAACTCCATGGCTTTATCCAGCAGCGGCTCTATGTAAGCAACATGTGAGGCCATGTCCAGCATAAACTTCTCCAAGCCGACCATGTGCCAGGCCATTTCAAACATGGTCAATTCCACATCACCGATAATGAAATAATCATTCTTATACGTTTCAATATCGCGTGCCGCAGTCACAAAACGTCCCGGCGCGTATGCATCTGGGAATTGGAATGCCTGCACCTCAGCGGGAGAGCTGATCTCGGCAAAGGGACTCTGTACCACATCCATATAATAAAGACCCTGGCGCATTTTCATACCGAACTCATTGATGATACAGCCATCGGCGGTGGTCGGGTGAATATATCCGGATGGCAGCCCACCGCCGACTATAACGCAGTCGCTGCCCATGGCGGTGCGCAGGTCATTGGCGGAAGTTCGGTACATCAAGTCTTCATAATATGATGGACTCATCTTGATCGGAATGTGGTACTTTTCGCTGAATTCCTGCAGTAAAGGGCGACATAAGTCGAACTGCACCGGTACCCGGTCCGGGATCCCGCTGCGGCGCAGGGCGGTATTCACGCGCTCTTTTGAATTCATTGGTATTGTTCCTTTTTCATATATCCTGTTGGGTTCGGGTCAAAATCAACTGAAATCTGTTTGACGCCTGTAAGTGAAACCTGGAGCAGAATTGACTGCTGCGGCGCAAATTCAAGAGTCAGATTAAATGGCTGGCTGTCTATGTTTACCTGGATGGGCCGCTTGCTGGCTGTGGTTTCAAGCGCCTGCCCATAACGGATTGGATAGCGTAGGGTTTGAGAAGCGGGATTTGCAAAAAACAGGGTGTGATTGTCACCATTAACTGTGCACCAGAAGTCAGGCAAGTTTTCTCCCGCGACCAGTGGCGGTTGTGCGGCACATTGATTCCAATCTGCGGTGACAGTGGGCAGCTTTAACAGCTCGGCGACTACCTGATCGTAAGCAGCATGTTTAATGCGGCCCGGTTCCTGCGGGGCACGCACCAGGCAAATGGGAAGACCTTGACGAGCCAACCGCAGAAGTGTGGACACGATCTCCAGGTCCAACCAGACGGTATCCACGTAAAGCCAATTGAATTGAGCTGGTCCACAATGTAATTGTCCATCTGTGTACTGGGCGTCATTGAGAAAAGGCGTGGAGACCCACAAAGGATGGTGACCTTTCAAAAAGCGCGGCAGCTTGGTTTCTTGAAGTTCATAAACGTATTTGGAACTGACTTTCTGCAAGTCGAGCGGCAGCTCGTCATCCATCCGAACATCCTCCAATGGCAGATAAACCGCTACATCCGTGTAGGGCTTTCCCTGGCGCATGGTTGTACAAATGCTTTCCATGTACGTGTTGAAGGCGGGAATTTGGGGTGCAAATGCGCTGTCGGGACCAACGTGCGTGGTCGCGTAGAAGCGTTGGTCCCCGCCGGGTGGGTTGTAGGGCATGCCGTGCCAGAAAAATTGGTTGACCCCATTGGCCATCAGCCCATCGGCGACCAGTTTTAGATCAGCCAGCACTTCCTGTTTTTGATATGGACCTGGACCGGGATATGGATTCCAGCCATACATGCAGGTGAACGCCTCGACGGAAACGATCGGCTTGCCGGTAAGGGCTGCGGCTGCAGCAGCAAAAGAGGCGAAGTCGAGGTCAAACAGGATCGCTTCCGTCTCGGGCACATCGGCCAGGGCATAAGCGGCCACCAGGTCGGTGGGTGAGCCGTGGCATTGCACCCGGGAGAAGCCGCCCAGTTCATGACAGAGTTCAGTATATGGCGCGTAAAATTCATCCAGCGCATAGGCTGCTAGCAGGCGCCGGTAGTCATAACGCTCGTCCGGGTGCTCATTGAGCGCGGGCATGAATGGCGTGATGTCATAGCCAAAGCGCGCCAGGAAAGCAGCATCGAAACCCCCAGTCCACAGCCCTTCGGATAGCACTTCCCATGAGTCGCAGAAGAAACCAGGCGTATTCAAGCCGGCTGCGCGAGCGGGAAGCTGCAGGGCAGCGCCGAACTTGCGCCCGTAGCGCAGCACAGCCTCACGGTCCAGGTGGTTCAGAATTGGTCCGCCATCATCGCCCATCGGGGTTTCCCACGATTTTTCAAGACATTGAGGGGATGGCCCTGCGAAGGTCTGGCTGGCGTCTTCGGGGGACACGTGAAATCCGCCGAAAGGCCAGGCGCTGCCCATCGTGAAATCGCAACCCAGACCCAATTCAGCGGCATATTGAGCGGCTGCCAAAATTGGCTCGGCCCACTCTTGGCTGAGCCAGGCTGCTCCCAACGGACCATTGTTCAACGGGTAAAGCCAGGCAATCTCGACACCGCCGAATTGGTTGGCTTTTACCCAATCCAACTGGGCATGGATATCAGCCAGGTTGAGTGGCCCTGAAAACCACCACCAGCGTGTATAAGGTTTTGCGGAAGAAAAGAGAGGCGCGTTCATGGGCAGGTGCTTCCTTTTTTGTGGCTGGATTCCTGTAAGAGATTCAGGATGATATGGTTAAATGGAAAAGTGTTTATTGGATCATCGGTGAATGAGGTCTGCGCTCGAAGTTGAAACTATTCCCAGCTGGCCGCAATTTGCTTGAGTTTTTGCCAATTCTTCCGGGCATCCTCATTGGCTAATTTCATCAGCTCTTCAGCACGGGGTTCATTATTCTGTGTCAGTACTCTATAGCGTTCTTCGTTGTAAGCATACTGCTCAACGGGAATGGAAGGCTCCTTGCTGTCAATGATCATCGGGTTTTTCCCCTGGGCGATCAAAGCCGGGTTGTAACGATAGAGAGGCCAGACTCCCGCCTGGGCGGCAAGACGTTGTTGTTCCAACCCATTTCTCATGTCATAACCGTGGGCAATACAATGGGTATACGCGATGATAAGAGATGGACCATCATAGGCTTCTGCTTCCAAAATGGCGCGCAGCGTTTGCTGGTCGCTGGCACCCATTGCCACCTGCGCCACATAGATGTTTCCGTAACCCATGGCAATCATCCCAATATCTTTTTTCGCGCCGCTCTTACCACTGGCTGCAAATTTTGCCACTGCTGCGCGAGGCGTGGCTTTTGAGGCCTGCCCGCCCGTGTTGGAATATACCTGTGTGTCCATCACCAGCACATTGACATTGGCTCCAGACGCCAGCACGTGATCCAGTCCGCCAAAGTCGATATCATATGCCC
>CAIVSQ010000416.1 GCA_903908605.1 uncultured Anaerolineae bacterium | reverse complement strand
TTGGGATCCAAACAATTTCATACAGAAAATTCGGTTGTTCCTCTGGATGGTTTTTCTGTCGGTGGAAATGAAATTGCGATTATTGCTGGACCTTGTTCTGTGGAAAGCCGTTCGCAGTTATTGGAAATTGCCCAGGCTGTGAGAGAAGCTGGAGCGCATGCGTTGCGTGGTGGTGTTTTCAAACCGCGAACTTCTCCTTATGTTTTTCAAGGTCTCGGTGAAGAAGGTCTTGAATATTTGGCAGAAGCAAAAGCGCTAACTGGCATGCCAATCGTTGCCGAAATTATGGCTGTCGCTCAAGTTGATATTATGGTGAAATACGTCGATGTACTGCAGATAGGTGCACGAAATATGCAAAATTACAACCTGCTGCGAGCTGTCGGAGAAACCCGTTCTGCGGTATTACTGAAGCGTGGTCTTTCGGCAACAATTGAAGAGCTGTTGATGGCCTCGGAATATATCCTTTCGGGTGGAAATACACGGGTAATGTTGTGCGAGCGGGGTATTCGTACTTTTGAAACGGCTACCAGGAATACGACTGATATCAATGCTATACCCGTCTTAAAATCGCTAACTCACTTGCCAGTCATTCTTGACCCCAGTCATTCAACCGGCGATTCTGCCTATGTCGCGGCGATTTCAAAAGCGGCGATTGCAGCGGGAGCTGATGGTTTGATTATTGAAGTTCATAACGATCCGGCTCATGCGCTTTCTGATGGGCGCCAATCGCTTACGCCTGAAAATTTCGCCAAATTGGTGCGACAGATCAAAGCAGTCGCTGAAGCTGTTGATCGCAAACTGGCACCGATTAATTCAGTCGCCTGAGTCATCTCTATCTTGAACACGGACTGTGGATGAAATGAATGACGACGATGGGTTTAATCTCTCTTTAGCAAAAATAGCGATTATTGGGTTGGGTTTGATGGGCGGTTCGCTTGCCTTGGCATTAAGAGGCAAGTGTTCTGCTATTTATGGGATTGATCCCGATCCAAATACACGCCAATTGGCTATCAGTCAAAATATTGTTGACCAGGTATTCGAAGACCCAGCAGAAATTATTTCACAGGCCGATGTAATAGTTTTGGCTGCCCCAGTTCTTGCGATTTTTTCGATATTATCCACCCTTCCTGAGATCATGCCAAACTCATGTATCGTAATGGATTTAGGTTCGACAAAGGTGGAAATTGTTCGAAAAATGGAAGAGCTGCCAGCAAGGTTTGACCCAATTGGCGGGCATCCAATATGTGGGAAAGAACGGTTATCGCTTGAAAATGCCGATAGAACCTTATATTACGCGGCCCCATTTTTAGTGACGCCCATTGGGAGGACGACGAAAAAGGCCCTCTCGGCGATTACCCAAATAATCGATGCTATTGGGGCGAAGTTGGACATCCTTGATGCGACAGAGCATGATCGGATTTTGGCATTAACGAGTCACCTTCCCTATCTATTGTCTTCGGTATTGGCGTTAACTACCCCAGGCAGTGTGGCCCCCTATATTGGACCAGGGTTTCGATCTGCAAGCCGACTTGCAGGTACATCGACAAGCATGATGCTCGGCGTTATCCTTTCAAATCGGGAAAATTTATTGGTGGCTCTCGAGAATATTCAGGATGAGCTTGCAGTAATTACCTCGGCGTTAGCCGATAAAGATGCCGAAGCTTTGAATTCTACTCTGCAGGCAGCCCAGGCTGCGTATATCAAAATCATTGGGAGTAAGTGATTTGGAAAGTATTTCGATCGAACCTTTTTCTCATACGTTGAATGATACTGTTGATATACCCGGATCAAAATCATTAACCAATAGGGCTATGTTGATTGCTGCGCTTGCTGACGGTTCTACTCGGTTAACAAACGCCCTGTTTTCAGACGATTCACGTTATTTTGCTGAAGCGTTGAAAACGCTAGGATTTGAGCTAGAGCACAACCAGTTGGCACGAGAAATTAGGATGAGAGGACAGAGTGGGCGAATACCATCTGCTTCTGCAACACTGTTTATAGGTAATGCAGGAACTGCAGCTCGGTTTTTGAGTGCATTTTTAACACTTGGAAGCGGAGAATACATTTTGGATGGCGATTCGAGAATGAGAGAGCGTCCGATTGGCGATTTAATTTCTGCGCTTACCCAACTGGGTGCAAATATTCAGCCTGCGTTTGGCAATAGCGAAGCAAAATTGAGCGAGACCTGTCCACCTGTAAAAATACTCGCGAGTGGCTTGCCCGGAGGAATAACTTCGATTTCTGGGAATATCTCAAGTCAATTTCTTTCTGGTCTATTAATGGTAGCTCCATATGCTATGTCTCCGGTGGAAATTAATGTCATGCAAGGGTTAAACTCCAAACCATATGTAGACATGACCATCGGTGTTATGAAAGATTTTGGCGTTACTATTACCAGGAATGGA
>CAIVSQ010000415.1 GCA_903908605.1 uncultured Anaerolineae bacterium | reverse complement strand
AATGCTCCAAAATCGAAATAAAAAACAAGTAAAATGAGCGATTTGTCACAAAAATAGCGATCAACTTTACCTTGTTGCGCCCAAACAAACCCAGTGTCGTTTTTTTAGCCAATCTTTATATCCCTTTCACGGTCAATTTACAGGAAAACGTATGTGGATATGTTAGAGTTATCCTTGATGAAAACCCTACCTCGGCTTTATTCGTCAAGAAGGATGTGAGCGGTGATTGAAGTAACCAGGATGAATGGCAAGACTTTTTTTCTCAACCCGGAGCTAATCCAGAGTGTGGAGGGTACCCCGGATACGATTATTACCCTTGTTAATAATACAAAGTTTATTGTCAAAGAATCCCCTGACGAAGTGGTATCGCGCTTCATTCAATACCGTCGAAGAATTGTGTCATCCCTCGTCCTTGAACAAAAAGATAAATACGCACAGAGTTAAAGCAAGGTCTTTCTTGTTAAATATTGGGAAGTACTGGAGTGTGCAATGGATCTAACAACAATCATAGGATTAGTCGCAGCCCTTGCCACGGTTGTGGTGGTAATGATCCTCGATGGCGGATCACCGGCAGAATTATTCGCCGCGCCTGCGGCTATTCTTCTCATCTTTAGTGGTTCGCTGTCTGCAACAATCATCACATCTTCGATGAAAACGGTCATGCAGCTGCCAAAGTTTTTCATGGTTGCGTTTACCCTTCGCAAATTCGACGCCGCAGGTACCATCGATTTGTTGGCTCGCTTGGCAGATAAGGCTCGTCGTGATGGTCTTCTTGGCCTGGAAGAGGACAGTCGCAAGATCGAAGATAAATTTCTCCAAAAAGGAATCATGATGGTCGTGGATGGCGTTGACCCTGAACAGGTTGCTGCCATTATGGATACCAGTATCGAACAGATGCGCGCCCGCCATAAGATTGGCATTGGCTTCTTTGCTGCGGCAGGTGGGTTTGCCCCCACATTCGGTATTATCGGTACCGTTATGGGTCTGATCAATGTGTTGAAGCAGCTTGATAACCCCAGTGCCTTGGGTGAAGCCATCGCCTCGGCCTTTTTGGCCACCCTTTGGGGCTTGCTCAGCGCTAACCTCATTTATCTGCCAATCTCGGGCAAACTCAAGACCAAGGATGAAGAAGAAGCCCGTGATCGCTATATGATGCTCGAGGGTATTCTCTCTATCCAGGCCGGTGAAAATCCGCGTATTGTTCGTGACAAATTGACAGCCTTCTTGCCGCCATCCGAAGTGAAGGGTGATGATCAGTCCAAAGGCGCTGACAAAAAGACAGCCGGTCAGGCTGAGAGAGTTCAAGCCTGATTATGGCACATCGTAAAAAGCACGCTGAGGAACACGAAGGACATGACGAGCGTTGGCTGGTCAGTTATGCCGACTTCATTACTCTACTCATGGTGTTGTTCGTTGTTCTCTATTCCATGGGCCAGGTCAATGTTGAAAAATACAAACGCCTGGCCGAATCGATGCGCACTGCCTTTTCGCTTGGTGGCGCAGCTGATGTGGTTGACAAACAGATTAACCAAGCTGGCGGAACATCCGAAGATGGTTCTGCCAAGCCCATTGTAGTTCCAGGCATCCCTGAAGGCCCAACCCAATCTGAGGAGGTTGCTGGTCAATTGACCAATATGTTGTCTACGCAGAACCTTGGCAACCAGGTCAGTGTTCAGACCAATATTGAGGGTGTTCTAATCTCACTCAGTGAACGCCTGGTTTTTGCTCCTGGTGACACCCAGCTTCCACCCGAATCTTTGCAGATCTTAGATACCATTGCAGAAATGCTCCGTCCGATTAATAACAAGATTCGTGTTGTCGGGCATACCGACAACACACCTTCCTCCAATCCGCGTTATCCAAGCAATTGGGAGCTTTCATTGGCGCGGGCCACCACTGTGGCCGAATATTTAATCAACTCTGGCATCGCCCCTGAAAGATTTATTATTTCTGGTCAGGGCGAATATTCTCCAATTTTTCCTAACGACACTCCTGAACATCGCGCCTTGAATGCCCGGGTTGATATCATAATCATATACAAGATTGATAGCGAAATCATCGATGTGAATGCGCCTCCCATTGCCCCCTGAGTTTGGTCGCCAGGGGAAAGTTGGTACATTCGCTTCACATACCTTTACGAATTTGTAACATTTCGGCTTTATGACAGGGTGCTTTTCAGTGTTATCATCTATATGCAGTT
>CAIVSQ010000414.1 GCA_903908605.1 uncultured Anaerolineae bacterium | reverse complement strand
CCAACTCTTCTGCCTGAAGACTGACTTCGGTAACGCGATCCTGCACCACCCGGAAATCCACCTGGACGGGTGTGTTCGCGCCATAGGCTGCGAAACGGCGGTGACCGGTACCGATGAAAATCAACTGCTCACCGGCCACGCCATCTTTTGACATTTCGGCAAAACCCTGGAAAACGCTCATGGCGACCCGGCCTTCCGAAAGAGCGTAGCCAAATTCATCGGCCAGGATCACCAGACCTTTATAGCGTTTCTTGAATTCGGAATTCGAAAGCAGATCTTCAAGCACAACCCGTAACGTATCAACGCGCAGACTGAGCGGGTGGCCGGTAGCTTGCTGGTAAGTCTTTTGAAACAAATCCATGGCTGTGGATTTATTCTGCGCCAGATCGCGCTTCAATTTTTGAAATTCGCTGCGCGGGTCGTCCCCGCCTAAAAACGCAAGAAAGTCGTTTAGCACGCCAATTGGTTGACCATTTGCCTGGCGGGTTTCCCAATCCAGCATTTGGTTGACAGCACTTTTGAATTTGGTATCCAAAATGATGCTGTTGGCACCATCTTTTTCAAGGGCAGTTTCAATGGCGGTAAGCAAGATATCTTCAAACTGGCGCTGCTCCAGAAAATCGCAGGGCACCACCAGATAGCGGCCATCGCCACGCCAGTTACGCACTTTTTCAGCGCCGCTGCTATCGCGTTTTTTCCAGTTATCAAAGAACTCCGTCATTTCCAACGAAGTGGTTTTGCGCGAAAAATAATTTGCCAGCATCAGGCACAGGTGCGATTTACCAGTCCCGAAGCTGCCGGTCAGCATGAATACTTTTTCTTTGTTTTCCAGGCTGGGAATCTGAGACTGGGCCAGTTGCAGAAACGCCTCGCGGTGCGAACGGATCGGGACATAGCCTCGGATGTGTTCCGCATTGTCATCTTCATTTTGCTCATTGTAAAATGAAGCCACCAGGCGAACCTGGTTGCCATAACCGGCATGGAACTCAACGATGTCAGCAATTTTCGTCATGGAAGAACCCCTTACAGTGCATCAAAAAAGTCTAGTGGTAGGATGCGCGCCTCGCCGTGGATGTTGGGCTCAAATCGCGCCGAAAGGATGGCAGAGTCATCTTGAAAGAAAAAGACAAAGGTTTTGGGCGTAATGCTGGGGGAACGCAGCGCGCGGTTGACCATATTCAGAAATTCACTCTTTTGCCCGGTATCCCAGGTGTTGAAAAGAAAATCCGGGTTGTCCACCAGTACCACAGGCGCGGGGACTTTCAGACCCAGAAGCAGTTTCTTGAGCAGCGTAGGATCACAATCTGCGATGGGTGGCAACTGGTGATTTTCCAGAAAATTTGCCTGCAGGTCCAGGTAGTATGTGTCCGCGCGCAACTGGCATACCCGGCGCGCAAATTGGGTTTTGCCGCCAATTGCTGGGAAGTGCACAATAAACGCCCGGCGGTCTTCGGCCATTTGATGACTTAGATAGGTATTAAAGTTCACGCCGCAGCTCCCGAAAGATAGCGACTGATGACAGAGAACCAGGTCACTTCCCGTTTGAAGCGCACCTGGTCCAGGCCGGAACGTGTTTCGACGGTGATCAAACCGCTGTTGTGGAGTTCATCCAGGGCCTGGCGAAGATAGATTTCTTTTTGACGCAGGATGCGCCCCGGGCTGTAATGGGCATTGATCAGTAGCGGTATTTCCAAAGAAACCGCTCCGGGATAATAGCGGTCACGATAAACCAGAATACAGGCCAGCCAGACCGGGGCCGGGATGATGGCGGTGTTCCAGTACCCGCTGTAAAGCGCTTTGTCTTCCTTGACCAGCAACCCCAAAGGGCTGAAAAGCGCCTCGGTATAGGTCTTTAGGATTGCATTCGCTTCCATCCTTAGCTTTTTGCTCAGAGTTTGATCTGACCAGCGGCCCTGCAAGACGCGAAAAGCCTCCAGGATTTCCTGGTTGGAGACTTCCTCTTTTTGGGCAAAAACAAAGTTAAACAGATTGCTCCACAAAACCAGCTGCGCATTGGAAGCCAGCAGGTAATGCAGGAACCAGAGCAGCCCCTGGTTATCGAGATAGGGCGAGCGCGCTTTGACCAGGGAACCAAAGGCGGTCAGGTGTGTGCGCGTATCGATCATCAGCATAAAGCGCATGGCGTTGAAGGTGCCTTCGGCCATGGCTTCATTGACGCCCAACTGCCGCCCGATTTCACTGCGGCTGACGCGTTTTCCCTGCGGGTTGATCTCTTCCAGGCTGGCCAAAAAGCGCCCGATGTGCATGGCGCGCGGCTCATAATGTTTGAGCACTTCCAGCGCGGCTTCTTCCGGAATGATGTTTTGCAGAGTCAGGCCAGGAGTATCCTTGATGATTTGGATAGGCTCAATGGATTGATCGACCTGTTCGGCAGGCGAAGGAATTGGCGGTTTATCGGGGTTAAACAGCGGAGGTTGTGTATTCATATTATGACTTTGGTTTTTGGATAATTGAATTTTCTTTTGATTTATCCGTTAGTCCGGTCGCTTGCCTCATCACTTCCAGTTCCATTTCCAATTCAGCAGGGTTTTTTTGGATCAATTTGATACGCTCGGTTCTAATTTTGTCAGACCGATTGTAATAAAGTAAAACTACTATTCCAGGGATGATTGAACTTAAGGATGAAAAAATGGCAGTTGAAATCTGCCCAAAGAATGCAATCCCCACACCGAGCAGAAGTAGAATTCCAACCAGGATACTGGCTACAACTCCAATCAGGCTCCATCTTCGGTCTTCTTTTTTTAGGTCAACCATGGCTTCTTTCTTTTCTCGTACCCTGTCAGACCTTTCTTCGTGTTGGAGTTCTGAGAACTCTTTTATTGCCCTTTGGGCAGGTTCATTATTGCTAGCATAGGGTTGTAACATCGTTCGTGCTCTTTGATAGTAACCTTCTTCTGCAATCCTCTCAGCGCAAAGGATCATAGCGTCTTTTTGAAGTTTTTCCGCATCCTCAAAAACTGATAATGCTTTCTTACCCCGTGGTTTCTCCTTGGTAATTCTAAACAAAATACCGACCGCAGAACAACTATCTCCTTTTTGAAGAAATTGCCTTGCATTCAATAATCCATCTTGCAATGTTAATAATTCCTTGGAAAGAGTTTCTGCTTCCTGAAATTGACGTTCTGCATCGTTCAATTCTGATGATGGAATGATCAAAACTCTTATT
>CAIVSQ010000413.1 GCA_903908605.1 uncultured Anaerolineae bacterium | reverse complement strand
ACCATGGTGACTTTGCACCTACCGCCCTTTTCCAGGCATCAACCAAGCCGAGCAAATTTCCGGTAAATGCTACTTTCAACAATTATTCTGCCTCCCCGTCTGCCATCTGTAGATGAATCTACTGACTATTGCTACCCGGGTAAACGGAGTACACTATCAGTAACATGCATACACCCAACCAGCTTCTCACCTTCATTCCACTGGTACCCGGCGAGTTTTTCCTTAAAAACCATGGATAACCATACATAAACATGGATAATAATACATTAATTGGGATTTTTTTAATCTCATTGCCGCCACAGCCGGCGCCCGGTTCTCAATTATTCTCGCCTATCATCCCGGCAAAACGCCCGGGCGGACCTAACATTGTTCAACCATGGGCGGCTTCAAATTCAGGTGTGCTGGCGCTTACATACGCCCGATACGTCACCGCCCCAATCACCAGTGCCGATCCAATCAATGCCAGCGGGCCTGGTCTTTCCCCAATCACCAGGAAAACCCAAACCGGGTTGAGGATCGGCTCAAGTGTCAGGATCAGGTTCGATTCGAGCGCGCGCACATGCCGGACCGCAATCGAATACAGGATGAAGGATAACCCAATCTGGAAGGTGCCCAGGTACAGGATAATCCCCAGGTTGGGCAGGTTGATGGTTTCCTTCAACACAAAGGGCATGCCGACCAGTAAACCGATGATATTCCCGATAAAGATGATGTTGGCCGGGCTGTTATCGCGTTGCCCGCGCATAATCAGCATCACCACCGAAAAAGTCATCCCGCTGACAATTGCCAGGATGTTGCCCCAAAAGCCATCCAGGCTAAGTTGATCTCCAAAAAACAGGAACAAGCCAGAGAAGATCACACCCATGGCAACCCAATCCGATTTATGCGGTCTCTCCTTCAGGAAAAAGTAACCCAGGATGACGACATACACCGGTGAGGCATACTGCAGGAAAATAGCATTGGCAGCCGTGGTCAGTTTTGTCGCCCACACAAAGCTAACCTGGGTCAGCACATAACACACCGCACCCAACAACTGCAAACCAGTCACCCTGAAGTTTGGCTTGCGTAAATAGACCCACATCACAATCATTGCCACCAGGCTGCGCCCCCCCAAAATGGCCAGGGGCGACCAACTGATCACCTTGATCCATAAACCGCTGGTGCTCCATAGTGTGGCCGTTAAGACCAAAAATAGTACTGCCTGGCGACGTGTGCTGGTGGATGTCATTTTGTTCGGTTTCTCTCTCTCTGAACTTAATGTCCCCGATTTTAACCCATCCGGCGCCCTTCTAGGTGATTTCAGGGAACTGCAACCACCGCCATCAGGGTTATGCCTTCACCAGGGTTTTTAGTGATATGCCCTTTACCCACTGTGTCCTCGGCCAGAACAATATCGCCCTGCTGAAAAGTACGCACGCTGCCATCACTCACCGTCACTTCACAGCTGCCGGAGAGAAAAAAGTGAAACAGTCGGCGCGGTGCCGGGTGCCAGTCCATCGCGATACCCGCTGGAAACGTCAGAAAATAGGTTTCCAGCGCCGTTTGGTGCGCACTTGCCCCCAGCGGCGGGATCAACGGCCCGAGGATGGTTTCAATAACCTCAATTTCAAGATCCCTGAAGTGCGATACGCCTTGCTGATCCGCGTAGATGCTTGTATATTGAATCGCCATGCTGCAAGCCTTTCCAACCGCCAGCCCGGGTTAATCCTGGAAACCTGTGCGATACAGGTCAAAATAATAACCCTTCTGATCCAACAGCTCCTGGTGGTTGCCTTTTTCAATAATGTGTCCATCATGCACGACCACAATCAAGTCGGCATTGGTAATGGTGGACAGACGGTGTGCGATTACGAAGGAAGTCCGGTTCTGCAGCAAGCGGATCAACGCTTTTTGAATAACTTGCTCAGTCTGGGTGTCGACCGATGAGGTGGCTTCATCCAGGATCAGGATGCGTGGATCGGCCAACAGGGCCCTGGCAAATGAAATCAGCTGGCGCTGGCCCACGCTCAGCACCACCCCGCCCTCGTGGACAATCGTGTCGTACCCTTCGCGCAAGTTGGTGATAAAGTCATGGGCACCAACCGCCTCAGCCGCAGCGATTATTTCGGCATCACTGGCCTCCAACCGGCCAAACTTGATATTTTCACGGACCGTGCCATTAAACAGGAAGGGATCCTGCAGCACAATCCCCATTTGCGAGCGCAACGAAGATTGTTTGATGGAACGCAAATCAATACCATCCACCCGCAGTGAACCTTCGGTCGGGTCGTAGAAGCGCGAGAGCAGCTTTACCAGGGTGGTCTTGCCAGCCCCGGTT
>CAIVSQ010000412.1 GCA_903908605.1 uncultured Anaerolineae bacterium | reverse complement strand
GCAGGTTCCAGGCGATGCCGAAGAGGACCAGGGCGATTGTGACCGGGACGAACAACCACCAGTAGGTCAGGATGTTGCCGCCCGGGCCGATGATCCAGTTGCGGCCGAGCACCAGCAGCTTGCCCCACAGTGAATCGCCGCCCAGCCCAATAAAGGTGAAGGTGGCTTGCATGAGGACCATGCCGCCCACGTCGCGGGCTGCCAGGATGATCATGGGGGCGATGCCGTTGGGGATGAGGTGGCGGAAGATGACGGTAGAATGACCGGCGCCAAGGGCCCTGACGGCCTGGATGTATTCCATCTGCATAATGGTCTGGGTGGTGGCGTTCATCACACGCGCATAGGAAGGCCAGGAAAAGACGACGAAGGCGATCAGGACCGGGTTGAGCTTGCTCAACAAGACATACCAGGCAGAAATGTTATCGGGGAAGGCCAGGGTGGTGGCGAAGCTGGGGTTGGGCATGCCGCTGGTGCCACCCCCAATGAGTGTGACCACGCCGGCGGAATCGAGGATGATGGCGAGGACCTGGTGGATGAGGACGACACCGGCGATGACCGGGAAGGCCAGGAAGGCATCGGTGACCTGCATGGTTATGCGGTTGGCCGTGCCGCCAAAATAGGCGCTGGTTGCACCGATCACCACCCCCAGGACGGCGGTAAAGAAGGCGGCGGTTACCCCAAAGATCAGTGCCGAGCGTGTGCCCCAGACCAGGATGTGATAAACGCTGGCCTGCCCGGGCAGGGTGCCCAAAGGAGCGCCGGGTTTGGGTGGGCGCGGGGTGAAATCAATGGCCCGGCCGACGATCTTCATCGGTCCGGGGTTCTTGGTGTCATTGGGTGAGAGCAGCGGGGCAGCGATTGCAACAAAAATAAAGCCCAGGACAATCAGCAGCCCCAGCCAGTACTGTAATTGAGCGGCAAGACGACGGGTTGATCGCATTTTAGAGCCCCTTGCGAATGCGTGGATCGAGGGCATATAGGATCAGGTCCAGCGAGCTCATCAGCAGCAGCACGATGATGACGCTGTAGATGGCAAAGCCGAGGGCCGCAGGTGCATCGGGGACATCTTGCATGCCTTTTACGGCGATTTCTGAAATGCCGTGCAGGTTGAAAATCACCTCAACCACGAAGACACCACTGATTAAGGCGGCGGCCGAAAGCATGCTGTTCGTCAGGGCCGGGGGGATGGCGTTGCGAAGGGCGTGTCGCCAGGTGATGCGTTGGGCTGGGATGCCGCGTGCTCTTGCGGCTGTGATGTATTCCTTCTGCAACTCTGTCATCATGCTGATGCGGGTGATGCGGCCAAGGGTGGACCAATGGCTGATGGCCAGGGTGAATACTGGCATGACCAGGTGCCTGAGTGCGTCCAGGCTGACATCTGGGCGGCCGTTGAGCAGGCCATCCAGGGTCAGCAGACCGCTGTATTTGATAAATTTATCTGAATTGACCAAAATGTTAAATGAGGTGCTCAGCCGTTCTGGTGCGAACCAGTACAGCTGGATGTAAAAAATGGACATCAGGATCAGGGCGAGGATGAAGGATGGGAAGGTGGCGGCGACGAAGGCTGCCAACCGAAAGGAGTTGTCGGCGGCGTGGCCTGGTTTTGAGCCAGCCATCACACCGCTGATTAGACCGAGGGGGATGAAAACGAGGATGGAATAGAGGGTCAGTTCGGCGGTAACAGGGGCTTTTTCATTGATGGCGGACAGCACGTCTTTCTGCAAGACCGGGCTGTAGCCCCAATTTCCCTCCACCAGGCTGGAGAGGTAGTAATAATATTGGACCGGGTAAGGATCGGCCAGGTGCTTACGCCTGATGATCAGCTGGATCATATTGGCGTATTGTTCCTCGGTCATCTTGCCGCCCTTGGGCATGTAGAGGGTCGCGCGGGTTTCGGGGGGTGTCAACATGATGACACCATATAAAATGGAAGTGATCACCAACAGTGTGATGATGATGGCCAGTAAACGTTTGACGATATATTGCAGCAGTGGCGGCATGGCTCTCCTGTGCCTGGATGTGACATGCGATATGAAACGATTATAACTGACAAAGACAGGGTCAATACGGTGATAGGGAAGGTTTTTAAGAGATTTTATGGAACGAGAAAGGTTATGATGGCAAAGGCCAAGGAAATATCTTAAATGGCAAGGCAGTTGTTATTTTTGTTGGGTGAAGATTGCTCGCGCTCATTGTATAATCTTGTTATTAGTGGCGCTAATGAATCTTGGGGAGAACTCCCCGAATGGTTATAAACGAATTGCCCCACCCATTTTCTGACAACGTCCCAGCCAGCAGCGTGAAGCGAGCAGTGCTACAAACCACCCATGCAGGAGTGATCGGTGCCAAAACAGTATGAAGTTGATGACAGGATTGGCAATCTCTTCAAGGATATCAATCCTGCGGAGAGTACTCCCGCGCTTGCTCGAGGCGTTGCGGGGGAGAGCGGGCTTGTGCAGCCGCAATCCGTTCGCCGTAAAGGGGTCTATATACTGCTGCTGGCAGTTGCCATATTGCTGATGATTGGTTTCGCCTTATTTCGAACAACCTCCTCCAATGTCCGCCCAGAGCAATCCATCCCCACCCTGCCCGGTCCGACACCGGCGGCCCTGACTGCCAACCTGCGTGAAATCAGCGGCACGGTCACCTATCGCCCGGCCGGCCGGACCGAGTTCCTGCCGGTGCTGCCAGACCAAATCATCACCATCCAGTCGTCGGTGAAGACGGCACGGCAGAGCCGGGTGCGGCTGGATTTATCCAACCAATCGATTGTGCGCCTGGGAGAAAATACTCTCTTTGTGCTGCAGGATGAGCAACAAGAGAAAGGGGGGGCGCGTTACCGGGTGAACCTGGGCATTGGCGAGATATGGATCATCCTACGCGATGGCAGCCTGGAGGTGGAGACGCCTTCAGGGTTGGCGGCTGTGCGCGGTTCCTTTTTGCATGTGGAATATTATCCCGAAACCCGGCTGACGCGTTTGACCTGCCTGGAAGGGGCTTGCAGTGTAAAAAATGAAAGCGGGCAGGTCGATTTGGTGGCGGGGGAGACAGGCAGCGTGTACGACCCGGCCCTGGCGCCAGTGGCTGGCCGCATGGATAAGAACGATATCAATGCCTGGCTGCAAAACAACCCGGAAGCGACCCTGGTTATTCCCCCGCTGCGAAAAACAGCCGCGGCATTGCCCAGCCTGACCGCGGGCGCTGCGGTGAGCATGCCGGTTACTGCCACCGCCACCTTGCTGCTGCCACCGACACTGCGCAATACCAGCACCCCAGTGGCTGGTTTGCTGCCGGTAAAGACCGCAACGATCACGGCGACTCTCACGCCAGGGGCGAGCCTGACTGCCAGCCAGACTGTTACGCCCAGTGTGACGCGCACGGCCCTGCCGAGTGTGAGCCCGACGCCCACGAAGACGCGCACGGCGGTGACGTTTTTCACGGTTACTGCGCGGGTGACGGTTACACCTTCCCCGACCGCCAGTGTGACGCTTACCGTCAAGCCAATCGTCACGCCCACGGTGACACGCACGGTGACACGCACGCAAACAGGTACACCGACTGCGACGGTGAACCCCCAGACTCAAACCGCGACTTCCACCAAAGCGGCGCCCACACAGACAGTCACCGCCTCCGCTACGCTTGTGCATACAGCCACTCCCACGGCGACCTTCCTGCCAACCTTGACGGCAACACCACTCGCGCCGACTGGCACGCCGACCGTCACGCCGACCGCACCCGTGATAACCTGCAAGGTCATTACGCAGATTCCGACGGTGGAGTGTGAGGCGCTGGCGGCTTTTTATGCGGCCACCAATGGTGCCGGGTGGGGCATTTCGAGCGGCTGGTTTGTCACCGACCAACCCTGCTCGTGGTACGGGGTCACCTGTTTAAATGGAAATACGGTGGAATTGCAAATGGCAGGCAACAAGCTTTCAGGCAGCCTGCCTGCGCAGCTTGGCAACCTCTCCAAACTTAAGCAGTTACTGCTTGATCATAACCAGTTGACTGGCGGTATTCCCCAGGAAGTGGGGAATTTGAGCGGCCTGACCAACCTGGATCTTTCTTTCAACCAGTTTTCTGATGTGATCCCGGCCAAGCTGGGCGGGTTGACCAACCTGACACTGCTCTACCTGGAGAACAACCAACTTTCGGGTCTGTTATCACAGGATATGTGCAAGCTGGTTAGCCTGCATTCCTTGCGACTTTCAGACAACGTGTTGAGCGGCCCACTGCCTGCTTGTGTGACCAGCCTTTCGGGGCTGACCTATATTCGCCTGGGCGGGGTTAACAATACGCTCGATGCGCTGACTGTGGATGCCACCATCCGCGCCTTCCTGGACTCGAAAGATGCCAACTGGGCATCGGTTGCGCCCTGATTGCGATGGAGATGACAATATGCTGTCCATAAAAAAAATACCGGTTCAGCCTTATCGCATCATCTTCATCCTGGTGGGGATCGTTGTGCTGCTGTTGGCCGACCGGCTGGTGAGCAAGCTGTTGGACTGGCCGACACCGGTGGAGCGGCTGCAGCTTAACCTGATGGATACGGCCATGCGTCTGCGCGGAACACGCACGCCTGCCGGGCAGGTGGTGATCGTGGCGATTGATGATCGTTCATTTGATTACACCGGCTATCATTGGCCCTGGCCGCGCGCCTACCTGGCTGAGATCATCAAGTTCTTGGATGCATCTGGCGCGCGCGTGATTGGGCTGGATGTGCTTTTGTTTGGGCCGGACCCTGACCCGCAGGGTGATAAAGCTCTGGCGGATGCGATTGCCAAGGCCGGGAATGTGGTTGCGGTGATGAATATTTCCCGCTCGGCCGGGACGGAAATGCTGGAACTGCCGGTTGATCCCTATCCGCAGGTACTGGTGGGCATGGGCATCGCCGGCATCCAGGCCGATAAGGATGCCATCATCCGGCGCGTACAGGCGTACGATTATTCGGCCTATGATGAGAGCAACCACCTGAATTGGGGGTTGGAAGTTGCCCGGCTAAGCCTGGGTTTGCCGCCAGCCAGCCTGGTCAGCGCGGATCGCCTTTCGTTTGCAGGCCTGGACATCCCGCTCCAGGATGGGCGTTTGCTGGTGGATTACAGCGGCCCACCCGGGACATTCCCCTATTACCCGGCTTTCCAGGTGGCGCTGGGAGATTACCCGGCCGAAACCTTCAAAGACAAGATCGTTTTGATTGGTTCGACCAGTGTGACCCTGCAGGATGTTCACCCGATGCCGCTTTCCACGCAGAAAAGAATGCCTGGGGTCGAGGTGATCGCGAACCTGGTTGAGACGGTGCTCTCCGGGCGGTTTCGGATGGTTGCACCGGTTACGGTGGATGTGCTTATGCTGGTGGTCGTGGCGGTCTTCGCCGGGCTGGTGGACCGCAGGCGCAAACCTGGCAGCGCAATTTTGATCATGTTGGGCGCCATGCTGGTGTTGGCGGTGACCTGGTTCTTGCTGAGTACACGTTTTAACTGGCAGTTTGAGCTGGCTTCGCCGGAGTTGATGCTGCTGCTGGGCATCTCCATCCCCAGTTTTGACCAATCGATCGGCATGGAGCTTGAACGCCGGCGACTGCAAAAGCTATTTGGCCAGTTTGTGGCACCGGAAATTATCAGCCAGATGATGAACGTGCCCGAGGCCTCCCAGTTAAATAAACGAGCCAACTTGACCATCCTTTTCTCGGATATTCGCAATTTCACCTCGCTTTCTGAAAAACTCAGCCCTGAGGAAGTGATTGGCATTCTTAACCCATACCTGGAAGCGATGACCAGTGTGATTCACCGCAACGGCGGGACGGTGGATAAGTACATCGGGGACGCGATTGTGGCCTTTTTTGGAGAACCAGTTCCATTCACCGACCATGCTGTGCGGGCGGTGCGAACAGCGCTGGAGATGCGCCGTGAGCTTGAGAAGCTGCGCCAGGCCGGGCGCAGGGATGGACGTTTTGAGGGTGTCTTTGAGATTGGTATCGGGATTCACACCGGCGATGTCTTTGTGGGCATGATTGGCTCCCAACAGCGATTGAGCTATACCGTGATTGGGGATGTGGTCAATGTTGCCTCGCGCTTGCAGGACCAGACCAAGCTGCACGGCTGCCCGATCCTGTTGAGCGGGCAGGTCAATGAGCAGGTCAGTGACCAGTTTGCGACTGAATTTGTGGCGGAGGGTCTCTTGAAAGGCAAACAGGAGACTGTAAGGATGTACAAGGTTGTGGATACTGTATAATTAATATTCTAAAGAGATAGGCAGGGCGCTGCCGCGCCCGAACTTTCATTGGTAGCCAGGAATACGAGGTAATAACGTGGCAACTCCGGATAATGAAGTAAAGAGGAATTATCAAGAAGGGGCTTCGATCTCGGTAAACGAACTCCAATTTGAGTATGGTATTCCGCGTGAGGAGATTGCCTCTTTTCGGAACATTATTCGTGTCTACCCGGACCCCGAGGTGATTGTCAGCGAGGGGGATCGGGAGAAGGTGCTGTACCTGCTGCGGATTGGGGGCGTGGATATTTTCAAGGGCAGTGGTGCTTCTCGTGTGTTGATTGATACGATTGACGCAGTGAATTTCTTTGGCGAAATGAGCATGATCAACGACGAG
>CAIVSQ010000411.1 GCA_903908605.1 uncultured Anaerolineae bacterium | reverse complement strand
CCCCGTCCTCCATCCCCCGTCCTCCGTCCTCCGTCTGCTCCAAAAATCTACGTATAATTTCTTACAGATAAATACGTATTTCCGCACTATGTTTCCAACCACCAGTCCAGTACAATAAACGCATAAAGGGGTTTCTTGTACCGGGGGGTACGGGGGATCGCGGGAGTGCTGGAGTGTTGAACAATGACCTTGTCCAACCTGCTGGCACTCCCTTTTATTTTCCCCCAATGCCAATTTCGCATGAAAACCTCTTGTGTCACCCTCTGCGTCTGGCATGCCCAAAAAGAATTTCACGCAAAGACGCGTAGGCGCAAAAGATCTCAAACTTTTCATGGCATGTCATTTATTCTTTATCATCTCAGGCGCGTGGGCGAAGAGGGTGCCAAGAATTTTGGGGTTTCTAGTATAATGAAGGCGTGGTGGTTAGACGAGCACGTAGATTCGCTGAATGCAAATGAGTGGATGGGTCCGGGCAAGCGCAGGCCTGGGTCAATCAGGTGGTCGATTTTGACGTTTCTTTGACGCTGCGGGGATATACTGGCATTAAATTTTTCGGATAAAGGGTGAGTCGCGATGGATTACAAATCATTCGGTTTATTGATCATGATGCTGCGCAGGGAATTTCGCAACGATTTTGACCAGGTGATGACTCAGCAGGAGCTGGCGAGCATTGCCAATGTTTCGGTGGTTACGCTGCAGAAGATGGAGCAGGGCCGCATGGCCCGCATGGATCCGGATGCGGTTTTGAATATCGCCAAGGCGCTCAACCTGCCGGTGCAGGCTCGCCAGGAGTTGTTATCGGTTTCGCAGGGGTTGACGGATAGCGATTACATCAAGCATCCCTCCGAGACGGCGGATGTCTTCCCGGCCCTGGTGGAAAGCATGACCAATCTGCAGACGCCGGCCTTTATCGCCGACACCTATGGAGATGTGCTGGCCTGCGGGCAGGCTTTCCTCGAGCTGACCGGTCTGCCGGTTAAAAAGATGAACGAGCTGCCGCTCTACAGCCGTCACAACCTGATCCGTTGGCTGTGTGCGCCAGAATTCAATCAGCGCACCCTGTTGGGGCATGGGTATTCCCAGTACATTCACCAGGTGGTCATGATGTATAAGCTGAACTCGCTCAGTGTGCGCAGCACGCCCTATTTTCAACATATCCTGCCCGAGCTCAACCGGCTGCCGCTGTTCCGCAAGGAGTGGCAGGCTCCGTTTATCCAGCAGGATGAGCCGATGAAGATGATGCTGCCGGTCTCGGTTGAGCATCCGGAGCATGGTGTGATGAATTTTATGTGCATGCCGCATGCCACCTTCGCGGGCCAGGGGACGCTCTACCTGGTCAATTTTGTGGCGATGGATGGGCGCACGGGCAAGGCCTGCCAGAAGCTGGTGGAGCGGGTGGGCAACCAGGCGGTCTACCTTTCACCCTGGCCCAAACCGGTGATGGGTTGGGATGGGCCGGTGGATTTACCATCGGGCCAGGCCAGCCGGGTGAGCATGTATCCACCAGCCGTCAACGTGATGGCCAGCGATTAATGACGGAAAATTGGTGACATTTTTCGTCTTGACAAACTATTCCTGGGCGCGTATGATGGATAGTGTAAGATAAACAGGTGGAATTGGCGCGACATGGGCTTCCCTAATATGCATATCCGAATGCCCATGAACTGAGAACCAGCGTATTTTTGAATTTTGTAATCCAGCCCACAGGGGAACGGTCCGCAACCAGGCAGTCTGACACAAGCAAGTTGTGTCCGAGGGGCGGAGGCATGGCAGGTAGGTGGCGGGACTTTTCTCAGGCAGTGTAGATAGCGCGAGTAGTGCAGGCCAGCACGGTCTGTATGCGCGGTAGTAAAACCCCCAATGCAAACAACCTTACAAACCAAACCAACCGAAGAAAACTGGGACCTGGTAATTGAGCCCCAGCGCAGCCTGCTTGATTTAAAGCTGGGCGAGCTGTGGCGCTACCGCGACCTGGTGCTGCTGTTTGTGCGGCGCGACTTTGTCTCGGTCTACAAGCAGACCATCCTGGGGCCGCTGTGGTACCTGATCCAACCGCTGATGACCACCCTGACCTTTACGGTGATCTTTGGGAATATCGCCGCGCTGCCGACCGACGGCCTGCCGCAGTTCCTGTTTTACATGTCCGGGACGGTGGTGTGGTCTTATTTCGCCGAGTGCCTGAACAAGACTTCGAATACTTTTATCCAGAATGCCAACCTGTTTGGCAAGGTGTATTTCCCACGCATGGCGGTGCCGGTCTCGATCCTGATTTCGAACCTGGTCACTTTCCTGATCCAGTTTGGGATGTTCCTGGTGTTTGTGCTGATCTTTGCCCTGCGCGGTGCGCCGATCCGCTTCAACCTGTTGTGGATTGCCCTTTCGCCTCTGCTGGTGGTGATGATGGCCGGGCTGGGGCTGGGCTTCGGGATCATCATTTCGTCGCTGACGACCAAGTACCGCGATCTGCGCTTCCTTGTGCAGTTTGGGGTGCAGTTGCTGATGTACGCCACGCCGGTGATCTACCCGGTCTCTTCAATCCCGGCACGCTGGCAGTGGGTCATCCAGGCCAACCCGGTCACCCCACTGGTAGAGGCGTTCCGCTTCGCTTACCTGGGGGCGGGCACGGTAGATCTAGGGCATCTGCTGTACAGCTTTTGTTTTATGTTGGTGGTTGTGATCATAGGAAGCGTCATCTTTAACCGGGTGGAACAAACATTTATGGACACGGTTTAGGGGCGGGGGACGGAGTAAAACACAGTCCTCGGTCGATTTCCAAGTGGTGAATCTGGTGTCCATGGATATAGTTTGAGAAAAATGAGGTAGGGAGATGTTAATATCTATTATGAAGCCTAAGGTGGTTTTTTTCTTTTTGTTACTCTGTTTCTGTTCTTTAGCGCTATTTTTGTCCAGCTATTTGCATTATGACTTTATGAGGTCAGACCCACTTAGTTACTGGCAGGACAGTTTGGCTTGGAAAACACCTTTCCATCCTTTTCATGTTCCAGGTTATCCATTATTAATTGCTTTTGCAAGGGCAATTACCTTGGGAATTCTCGCCCCTGTAAACTTAATGATGGTTGTGAATTTATGTGCTTATATTGGTAGTGCCTATCTAATCTTTCGGATTCTTACGGTTGGCGGTGTAAGTGAAGAGCCTGCATTAATAGGGGTGCTTCTCTTTGGTTTGTGGCCTTTTGTCGGTTTGACTTACGCTGTTGATCCAGTTGCAGATATAACCGCAATTTTACTTTTTCTATGTGGGTATTATTCATTATTGCTAGGAAGAAAAAAACAAGCCGGTTTTATCTTAGGTTTGGCGCTTATTACACACAAGGTGATGTGGCTTTTTGTATTTGGATTGGTGATAACTGATTGGTTGCTCACTAAGGACATTTTTACTAAGCGAAATTTCTGGTTTTTATTATTCCTGCTGTCTCCTATTGCGATTCTGTGGTTTTTTGGTGCCATTTATCATGGTTCTATTACATGGTTATTTATTAGCAATTTAAAGGTTGAAGTTGCCTCCAAAAGTGCTTTGCCTTTATTGGATGGATTGATTGGAACCTTCATAAATGGTGACTTGAAGGGAATTTTAAAGGGAGGGATACTCACGGTATTTGCCAGTATTGCATTGATCTGTGCCATTACCGTTTATCGTTCCAAATATAAACACTTCGAGTACGGATTGGCAATTTCGCTTTCTATTTTGATGTTATTTTTATTGCTAAATCAGGGTGAGATATGGGCAGCGATGCGGTTTAGTAGATTGTTGGCATTGCCT
>CAIVSQ010000410.1 GCA_903908605.1 uncultured Anaerolineae bacterium | reverse complement strand
CGGACCCATGACCACATTGTCCACATCAGCTTTCATGGCGTTGGCAGTGGTGCCATGCGCCAGTGGGATCATCGGCACGTACTCCTTGATGAGGCGATTGGCTTCGTCGTAGTGAACCTGTCGTTCAGCCGGGTCACCAGTTTGTCCGGCCGCTTTGAGCTCTTTAACGAGATCGGGCCACTCATTTCCAAAGCGAATTTGGTCGCTCGCAAAGTGGAAGTCATAGAAGTTGGTTGCATCGGGATAGTCCATACCCCAACCATTCAGATACAAATCTTGCTCGCCAGCCGCGACCGAATCGAGGTACGGACCAGATTCTACTTTTTCAATGGTGACCTTGATACCAACCTCGGCCAGTTGCGCCTGAATTTCCTGCACTATCTGGTTCACATTGGGCATGTACACACGTACAACATCACGATAGGCTATGGTGGCCTCGAAACCGTCCGGGAAACCTGCTTCAGCCAGTAACGCCTTGGCGGCTTCGGGATCGTAGGCGTACCATTTTGCACCATCGCCGGATGTGCTAAAGCCAGGGTTGAAGGAAGGCGGCACGAACTGCTCGGCAACAATGGAACCAGCCGGGTAGTAGGTATCCACGATCTGCTGTCTATTGACCGCCATCGCCACGGCCTGGCGGACTTTGGGATTGTCAAACGGAGGGATGGTATTGTTCATACCCATGTAGAAGACGTTACCCGTGTCGAAGGGGTAGAGGGCAAGGGTCGGGTCAGCTGAAATGCTCTCATAGTCATCGGCAGATGGAAGGAAGATACCATCCGCATTGCCGGATTGCAATTCAATCAAACGTTGTGCGGCTTCTGCAGACCAGCGGAAGATGAGAGTCTGCGTCTTGGGTGCTTCACCCCAGAAATTCGGGTTGGCTTCAAAGGTGATGTGATCACCGCGCACCCATTCCTTCACCATGTACGGACCGGTACCTACTGGGGCATCGCTCATCTTCATAGAATCACCACCCATTTCGTTCAGGTAATCGGCATCCTGTATGGCAAAAACGCCAAACGCCGCCTTTGAAAGGAAGGCCGGATCAGGATAGCACAGGCTGAACTTGACGGTGTATGCATCCACGGCTTCGATGGACTTGAATTCACCGCCGTAATCACAGTCGGGAGATTCAACCATCATGCCTTCAAAAGCCATAGGGGCTTCGGTAGCCGCGGGGGCTTCGACTGCGGGAGCTTCAGTAGCAGCAGGGGCTTCAACTGCGGGGGCTTCAGTCGCCGCACCGCCGCCGCAGGCCGCAAGCACCATGCTCGCAAGCACTACCAGCGAAAATAGAACAGAAAGGTTTCGTTTCACAGTTCTCCTCCTTAAAAAGAAAATGTGGATTGGTTGAGAGCGGAAGTGTTATCCTTGCTCTCTTGACAGAACCAAATTATACAACAAAAGCTATCAATAATGTTAGGAGCGTGAACTGTCCAAGCGCCACAACCCCGCGATTTTTTGATTAAAAGACCTCTTTCTTCCAAAAGCCTTCTATCCTGAAAATAATCCCCAGGCAGCCAGCGCTCCAAAAATAAGCAGCGCCACCGCGGCGCCTGAAAGGACCTCTCGTGGTTCGCGCAGATCCTGCAAATGGAAGTCTGGGAATAACCCGGTCACCTGCCAGCGCGGACCGGCGAACCAGGCGAATATCGCACCGCCGAGCAAGCCGCCCACATGACCCCAATTATCAATGCCGGG
>CAIVSQ010000409.1 GCA_903908605.1 uncultured Anaerolineae bacterium | reverse complement strand
TCAGTTAATCTGGCATCACAAGCAGGGCGTGAGGACTGGCAACCAGTAAAATTGAGTAAGATGGACGGGACATGGGTTGCCAATCCAGTTTTTGGAAAGTCGAACCTGATTTTTACGCTTGTTCAGGCGGATGGGTTGATAAAAATCCATGCGGACGCAAATGGAATCGGTGCCGGTGAAATTGTCGATGTTTATCCAATGAGTTAATTGTTTTTCAAACCATATAAGCGAAGGTTGAGTATTTGATGTCAGTTTATCTACATGATATTCCACTAAATGAAGCAAAAAAACAGTTGGAATTCGCGTTACGAGAAGCGAATTTATGGAAAATATTGGCAAGTGAGGTAATTCCTTTGGACGAGACTTCAATCGGCCGGGTATTATCCGAACCTGTCTGGGCGATCCGATCTTCTCCCCATTATCATGCAAGTGCCATGGATGGGTTTGCGGTGAAGGCTGAAAACACCTTTGGCGCTATGTCTACACAACCCGTTCTTATCCTTTGCCCGGAGAATGCCAAGTATGTGGATACAGGTGATCCTTTACCTGATTGGGCGAATGCGGTAATTCCAATAGAGAATATAGAATCTCTTGATGATTCTGATTGCCTGACAGCGGATGTCAGGAATCCGGTCAAAATTAGGATTAGGAGTGCTATTGTTCCATGGAGTCATGTCCGACCGATGGGCGAAGATATTGTTGCCACCCAACTTGTCCTGCCAACAGGGCACGTATTAGGACCATACGATTTAGGTGCAATCGCCGCTGCTGGTCATACTACACTTACCGTTTCTCGGCGTCCAAAGGTTGGAATTTTACCTACGGGAACTGAGTTGGTCCCTATCGGGTCAGATTTGCATCCTGGTGATATCCTCGAATATAACTCACTGGTAATGGCGGGGCAAATAAAAACTATGGGGGCTGATCCAATCCGCTTTCCTATTACGAAGGATAACTTCGAAGAAATTTGTTCCCGTGTACAAGAAGCGGCAAATTCATGCGATTTGGTGCTACTTAATGCGGGCTCTTCAGCGGGATCCGAAGATTTTTCCGCTGCTGTTGTTGAAAAACTGGGTACCCTTTTGGTGCATGGGGTTGCTGTTCGGCCAGGTCATCCTGTTATTTTGGGAATGATCACTCGCTATGAAAATGACATCTACCGCATGATACCCATTGTAGGTGTACCAGGTTACCCGGTGTCTGCCGCTTTGACCGTCGATATATTTGTCGAACCGCTAATTTCGCGTTGGTTAGGACGACATCCGGTAGAAATGCCCACGATTACAGCTCAGATCACTCGAAAAACTGTCTCTCCGCCTGGGGATGATGATTACGTGCGTGTAGTTGTGGGTAGGGTCGGGGAAAAAGTACTTTGCGCTCCCATTTCGCGAGGTGCAGGTGTAATTACATCACTTGTGCGAGCAGATGGAATTGTGATCCTCAAGCGCGGCGTTCAAGGGGTAGAGACAGGGGAAGAAGTTGAAGTCAACCTGTTTCGTTCCAAGGAAGATATTGATCGGACAATTTTTTGCATTGGTTCGCACGATGTGATTTTGGATTTGTTGGCCCAAAATCTCTCGACGAAAGATCGGCGATTTGTTTCTTCAAATGTTGGTTCTCAGGCCGGTTTGGTCGCTCTTCGTCGCGGTGAAGCCCACCTGGCGGGATCGCACCTGTTGGATCCCAAGACGGGTGGATATAATTTACAGTATGTTCGCGATTATTTGCCCGGAACACAAGTCATGGTGGTTGGATTTGTAAACCGTGAACAGGGTTTGATTGTCAAACCAGGTAACCCGAAATCAATAAAAACATTGGATGATTTAACCAAAAAAGGAATTAAGTATATCAATCGTCAGCGTGGAGCTGGAACAAGAGTATTGTTGGATTATCACCTGACTAAAGCTGGCATTGAGGCTAATCAAGTTTCTGGATACGAAGACGAAGAATATACACATTTAGGAGTTGCAGCGGCAATAGCATCAGGTAGATCTGATTGCGGCATGGGAATCCCGGCCGCTGCCCGGGCTTTGGATCTTGATTTTGTACCCCTCTACCAGGAAAGATATGATCTGATAATTCCAGGCGTTTTTTATGCCTCCTCATTGTTGCAACCATTGTTTGATGTTCTGGCATCGCATGAATTTAAGACCGAAATTCATAAAATGCCTGGTTATGATACTAGTATTATGGGTGATGTTGAACGAATACAATAATTCAACCACTATCTAAAAAATACAAATGGGAGAAGAACATACCAACAAATGTGTTCTTACCGATGAGAGAATTGTTATTTACATCGATTTTCCTTAGTGACTTGAGTTTAGAGTTCAAAGTAGTACTCGGACCTTAACAAAAAGTGGAACTTGCTGATAAAAGTTATGCGTGACCAAAACTACCATCAGCGAGTTCCGAGAAGCAGTATACCAAAAAGTGACCTATCGACCAGGCGCCATATTGGATTTGGTTGATGCCCTGACGATAGCCGGGCATGTCAACTCACCAGTTTCCTTGAGCGAATCGCCAGTGTTCCGGCGAAAATTCAGCAGTGTCTATGACGCATTGGTGCATGGCGATTTGGGCGACAACCTGAAGAATGTATTCAACAACAGCCAGGATGATATCTGGGAAACTATTGCCGGATATGAAATTCACGCCATCGATGCCACGCCTAATGAGCGCATGGCTGCGGAAACCCTAGCGGATCGTGGGGCACTCAAGGCCCAACAGAAAGAGCCGGTACGTTATGGTCACAAATACTCCTGGCTGGTGCGGCTGGTGCAAAGCGGCACATCCTGGGCTGCGCCAGAAGATGTGGAACGCATCAGCACAGCCAGCACCGATACCAAACTTGCTGCGCAACAGGTCAAAGATTTAGCGGTGCGTAACAAGCATCCGAAGGTTATCGCCGCCGACAGCCGCTATCGAGACAAGCATTTTCTGGGTGCCTTTGCTGGTTTGGAGAACACTTACGCTCTGGTGCGGCTGCAAAACAACCAGAAACTCAGCCAGGAACCGCAGCCCAAACCCGAAGGCAGTCTGGGTGCACCACTAAAACACGGTGAAGATTTCCAACTGACTGCCATCCCGCGCGAAGTGGATGCTAGCGAAGAGTTTTTACTTGGCAAACAAAAAGTCCGGGTACGGGTCTGGAATAAGTTGCACTTCAAGCGGCTGGCAAAAGTGACTGGCTCGGTGGTTTGCGTCGAGTTCTTGAAAGAGGATGGCACACCACGCTACAAACGCCCAATCTGGCTTTTCTGGACTGGTTCAGCAGATGTAAAGCCGCAAGATCTATGCCGAAGGTACCTGTGGCGATTTGCGATTGAGCACATGTTTCGGTTTCTCAAACAACATCTCGGGCTCAATAACAACCGCTCAACCGACCTGAAAAGCCTGGAACGCTGGATGTGGATGGTTGCTCTGGCTTATTGGCAGCTGTTACTCATTCGTGATAAAGTCAAGCCTGACCGTCCCGCCTGGCATCCGCGCAAAAAAGACGGGCGGGACAAACCGTTGACCCCAGCTCAGGTGCAACGCTCAACGCAAATATTTTTGTTGCAATCTGGCACACCTGCTGCGAACACCAGACCAGCAGGAAAAGGTCACGGTAGGCAACAAGGCTATTGCCCAGCCCCAAGAAAACGTTTTGATATCGTTTTCAAAACCAAAAAACTGCAAAATCAGCCTAAAACCTGTTAATTTCACTACTGCT
>CAIVSQ010000408.1 GCA_903908605.1 uncultured Anaerolineae bacterium | reverse complement strand
GCTTGACCAGTTTTTCTAATCCTTGTCGCTCTGCATCTGTCAATTTCATTTCTTGGGCTTTCGGTATGGGCATCGGGTTTCTCCTGCTCGGGAATACCTATGCTATACCACTAAAGACCCTTTTCTGCCAAGATGTACTAGATCCGTGGATAAGGATCTCCGACAATGGTCGGATTTGCTTTTGTCGGTACTATTATTAAAAAGCGATAACCAAAATCATTATATCCCTCATTGAGCCGAAACTGAGAGAATCATCCTTGCAACCGGCGAAGGAATATTAAGATATTTCAATGTGATATTTGGTCAGTCAATTGTTCTGATTAAAAAATAATGCTTCTGGCTGATAAAAATTTTGTTGTGATTAATTAAGCTGCAAGGTGAATTATATTTTTCTTGATAAGTAAAGTGTTGTGCAAAGCACCAACTGCACAACACGGAAAAGTTCAGTACATTCTTCAGTGGTCTTGACTGATTAGCCATCAATGGCTCCAGCGCTCGGTTGTGGATCTCGATCATTGGCTTGGCGTAAATCGCGATGAAAATCCGTGTTGATGTTGATCCACGCGCCGGTTCTGCGCCAAAATGTGAAGTAAGAATAGACGGTTGGCCAAGCTGGAAAGTCATGCGGTAATATCCGCCACTGACAGCCAGTCCGAATGAGATAGTAAATCGCGTTCAGCACTTCACGTAGATAAACGGACCGGTTTCGCCCAAGAACATGATTTATTGGCATGTTCTTGGGCTGAAATAAGTCCCATTCTGCGTCTGTAAAATCGGTAGTGTGGCTTTTTCGGGTCTTGCTTCAATTTTACAGACTTCATCTACCCGATTCAATTATTAAACACGCTCTACAGGTCTGATAATAATCCCAGATCTGGTCGGTTTGGGTGCCCTTTCCCCATGAGAAGGTCAGCAGCTTTTCCTTGCCAACAAAGTAATATTCCACATGGCAATTTCCGCAGACAAGTGAGCGCATTTCCGGGCGGGAGAAAGTCTTCCAATCCTTGCCGTGGGCCTTGAGCACGTTTTCCAGTGCGATGCACTGGTCAACATACGCTAAACCTTCCAATAAATACCCCTCAACTGTGCAGGGGTCGAACCTGTTACACCTGGGTACTCAATTACCAAGCTGCTTCATTAATTCCGCGCTGTCAAAGGCGCTCCAAGCCTCCCGAATTTTTCCGTTTTCCAGGTGGGCAATCAGGATGCCCATAATGGATATCGAGCGGCCCTCAGGCTGGATCCCGGCAAATTCTCCCCGTTGAGTGCCGCTAAAGTTGTAGCGCACTACCACGGTGTCGCCTTCCCCGACAACATCGTCCTGAGAAAAATAGATATCAGGAAAGGCAGTTCGAAATAAGGTCACTCTCTGTTTCAATTGTTCGCGACCCTGGGTGAGGCCGCGCGATTGAGAACTGCCATCTGAGCGAACCGGCGCATCTAAAACATAATCGTCGGTATAAATTTCGTCTACCACATCCAACATGCCCTGATTTAGAACTTGATTAAAATGACGGTCTAGAACCGCTTTATTCGCTTCAACAGAGAGATTGACCGCCTTTGGGGTAGTCCCTGATTGGGTGGTGGGAGCGACCACGGGCGCGCTGGACCAAAACAGGTCATTTTCGGAAGCGCCGTCACCGAATATGGCGCCTTTTCCTGCGATCACTTTGCCATCTTTCCAGCGCAGAACATGCACAACCTCGATGTCCAACGTCTTCTCGGTTTGGTTTGCACGGTTTCCCTGATTGTGGGTGATATTCGCCGAATATTCGCCGGTTACGATCACCTGCCCGGCAATATATTCCATCTTATAGCTGTTGCCCGAAAGTTTGCCCACCTGGCCCATAAATGCCAGGAACTTGTCCAGCCCAAAATACCAGCCCGAAAGCCGGTTGTGCCCGGGCACCTGCCAGACCATCTCTGCATCCCAATACTTGCGGATCGTATCCATGTTGCCGCTGCCCAGCGCCGCGTACGCCTCTTTCACGTGCTCTGCTGTAATGATTGCTTTAACCGTAGCCATGCTTGCTCCTTTACCCCGATGATTTTACAGGGCACCATAATACTCGTAACCTCAATCCGCCAGACGGGCGGGAATACCTTTCAGTTTTAAAACAACCCAGAAGTAGCGATCAAGATTGTGCTGGTCGCCGGTGTGTACGTGTACGTCGAAAATTTTGCCATGACCGATGTGCTTTTCAATCACAGGGCCATCATTCAGAACGCTAGAGTGGTCGGCCCTGCCTGGGTAGCCGAACATGTGATTCATGCCATCCGCCAGGAATTGTTGGATGATGGTGGAGCAGCCAGTTTACTCCGACAATTGAGCAGAGATCCTGAAGGCGAACTGTGTTTTACCGTTTTACCAGCCGTAGCGCTTGAGGCCATTTTCGAGCACTTCGATCATCAATTCGCCAACCAGCTTGGAATCCTGGGTCGAGCGGCCAGTCAGGAAGGGATAATCGAGGATGGTGGACAGGGTATGACCCACGCCGCCGTGATATTGGCCGTTCGGGCCAACCGCGTCACGCAAGATGTATTCGAGGGGATAGAAAGGTGTACGGAAGTTGGCGCTAGTGTTCATGGGCTTGCCATCATAGTCATACATCTGGGCAAAACCGGTGCCATCCTTCCAGTCATACTCGCGGGCATGGCCAGTGACGTGTTTGCCCCAGATGATGCTCTTGCGCTCGCTCCAATCACGGGCAAAAGCCAATGTAGTCACGCAGTAGCATTCGGCGGCAATGAGCTTGCCCTGAGCCAGGAAGCCCAAGATCACATCATGCAGGCGTTCATTGTTGACCATATCCGCCATCGGGCCGCTTCCGCCGGGCAGCAGGAGCGCATCATACTTTTCCAAGTCTTTCCAGCAAGCCTGGCGTTTGGTGTAGTACGCCTCCAGTTCCTTGCCAAAATCTGGCCCATTGAAATATGGCATCTGCGGGAACCACTCTGAAAGATTGATCGGTTTCTCCAGCAAGCTCGACTCGTGAATCTGGCGGGTACGAGTAGCATAGTGTTCATCTGTTACAACCTTGTGAAGTGGAGGATCCAGAAAACCAGGTTCCATGCTGGGCGGCAGCGCCGGAGGCTTGCGGCCAAAAGGCGTCATGAAGTCGAGGGTGTAGCCGCGCTGTATCAGCACATCATAGGGACCGACAAGCTCTTCACCCCAATAACCCCACTCAGACAGACAAACCAAAACCTTTTTAGCCATGCTAGTATCTCCTTATATTTTTTAGGAACGGTGATATTACCCAAATAATTTAGACTATTTAGATATAATATATCACATATTCAATATGATAATGCAGCTATTGCATGGCTAATATTGGCTAAATAACCCAAGTTGCTACCTTGAAATGAACTGTAACAAAAATCCATGAAAGTCAGCTACATTTGCACCAAAGAAGGTAACACGACCGCTATCGTCGCAACGATGTATTTCAAAGGTAATTTTTGCATGTCCAGCCGGTTTTTATACGATGGTCAATATACCTGGAATTATTATGCCAAAATCCGCACGATGCTGGCCAAACAGGACTTCGACGAAACTGGTCTGCGCGCGGCCCTGAAAACCTGGATCGGCAGCGATGCCTAGGCCGCCTCGGTGTCGGCCAAATGGAAAATTTTGTACAATGCGCCTGGCGTGCAAACCTGAGGCCCCCATCGGTCAATTCTGCGGTGATCATTTTTACAAAAAAACCCTCCAACCCCGTCTTCCTGAACATCACCGTAACCAGCGGCCCCTGATACCCGATCCGGCCACGAGTGGGTGCGATTTCAATCGCTATCTTTTTCTTATCGCCCCCACAGCGCCAAGAGCCCCTGCAGTCCGGTGGCACTGCAGACGGCACTGGTCAGCAGCAGCACAGCCGGGATCAGCAGCAGGCCGGCCAGGCTCAAGCCATCTGCGCCCGGCTCGAGCACGCTGATTTCGGGGTGGTCGGGGTCGTAGAAGACTGTTACCGGGCAGCCGGGCGGGTACTTCTCGTGCAGGGCCAGGGCTTGCTGGTGGGTTTGTTTTTCATAGAAGCGGAAGGCGATGGTTTTGCCGCTGCAGGCCCGCCCATTGACGGTGTAACTGAATTCCACCAGCGTATCCCAGCCGGTGCGGTAGCCGTAATGCAGCAGGCTCGATTTTGTGACGCGCCCCTCAACATATGGCCACCATTGGCTGGCACGCCCGTGCCGGCGGGTGATGAACTGATCGCGCGTGATGACCCAGGTCAGCACGGCAAAGGCCAGCCCGCAGGCCAGCATGGCCAGGGCAATCAACAGGGCGAGGAGGAAATCCAGGGTGGCTGGCATGATCTTGGTACCTGTTCCAATTATACGGTTATTGCGCCAGGCTGTAAATTTAAATGAAAGAACCCACTTTCGACAATGCGGAAGTGGGTTCCAGGTCGGGTCGGTACGATTAGCAGCCGCTGCTGGCCTGCCAGGGCGCTTCCACGTAAGTGCCGATCACCAGCGAGAAGAAGTCATTCTGCCCGGCCTGGCGCCACTGCTGATATTGGAACACCCGCAGATCGGTGCTATGCAGGTTGACATCCATCACCAGCAGGTGATGCAAACTGGGCCGGGCCGCCAGGAGCTCCACCAGCATGGCCGGCAGGCTGGTGGCCACGTGACACAGCACAATCACATCCGGCGAAATCTGCTCCGCCAGCATCTCCAGCTCGTGGGCTGCCAGCGCCGGGCTCTGAAAGACCTCAATGTCCTGGCAGTGCGTCAGCAGCATCATCAGCCCGTCCTGTAGCAGAGAATCGCGCCCCACCAGTAAGATACGCCGCAGGCTGGCCAGGTTGGTCAGCTTGTCTTTGTGGGTCAGGGGAGCCAGGTTTTGCAGGGTCATGGGGGCAACTCCTTCTATTTCTTCGGTGCCGTCGAGAATGATTTGATAATTAGTGATAATATTGTAATATTTTATCACTAATTTCTAACCTGCATACCGAAAATCCGCAATTAACCCGCGGGGATGAACAAAATTAACCCGGGCTGTGGTTGGTGGGTTAATCAGGTGGAGGCTGAATAAGATTTGGGTTCTCCTGCCTAAAACAGAGGGTTGCGTGTGAGCTCGGCTAACATTTGACTGGTTTTGATATGACATTCAGCACTTGATCATATTTTTTACGAGAGTAGACTATTAGTAGAATTTAGGTTGGGTTCCTATTGGGTAAGTTTTTCGTCATTCAGGTGTTTATGGAGGGATAATGAACAAAGGTTTTCGATTTTTTAGTTTGCTGATTGCGATTGTGCTGTTCCTATCGTGTGCGCCATCCCCGGTATTTGCCAGCCCGGCTGCCAGCATCCGTCCTGCTGTTCAGGCGGCTGCGGCTGCAAAAATTGTCCAGTTGACGGTGACCAACAAGACCGGCGGGACTGTTTATGTGACCCTGGAAGGCAAGCTGACGTACTATTTTACCGCCAGCAACCAGGGCAAGACTAAATTCAAGATCGAGGGCGGTACCTATAAATACACCGTGCGAGCCTCCAACTGTGGCGGTTCGATCTCGAAGACCAAGAATTTTAAGAACGGCGGCAGCCTGGGGCCGTTCGTCTGTAAGAAAAAATAAGCAGGCAGTCTAAGAACAAACCGACGCCAGGTGCGGGGCAACCTCAGCACCTGGCGTCTTTGCGCCTGCTCGCGGGTGGGCATGGTGTGGGGAAGGACTTGCCTGGACTGAGCCGGGGCTTAGCCTGATCAGCGCTAAGCCCCGGCCGGTACATGATAATATATGCATAGACAGCCCGTAACATTTAGTTGACGCCTTTGATTATGAGATTTATAATTAGTGTGCAATTGCAAGCTTGCTTGGTGCTCACCGGCTAACCGACCGGGCTGTTATATGCGTGAAATTTCGGGGTCATCACCTTCATCAGCGGGTTACAGCAACTCCAAACCAGCCACATTACAGCAGAAATTGCAAGCCAGGCCCCTCAGTGCCCTGGTAGGAGGTTCGTATGCGCCCCAACAAATCTTCACAACTATATTTGCTTAGAACTGCCTTGTTGCTGGTTTTATTTGGCAGTCTGCTGCACCCCATCCCCGCCCAGGCCCGCTCGCTTGCTGCTTGCTTAAACAACATCACCGTCACCAATAGCAATGACAGCGGCGCTGGTTCTCTGCGCCAGGCTGTCGCCGCTGTGTGCTCCGGGGGCACCATCGACTTCGGCTCGCTGACCGGTACCATCAACCTGTCCTCGTCCATCTCCATCGACCTGGATTTGACCATCGCTGGCCCCGGCGCGGATACACTCAGCATCGAGGGCGGGGATGGCTCCCGGCTTTTTGTTGTCAGCTCCGGCGTTACCGCCACCATTCAGGACCTGACCCTGGCACATGGCAGTGCAACCGAAGGCGGTGCCATCCTGAACCAGGGCACCCTGACCATCCTGGCAAGCGCGTTCTCCCATAATTCAAGTAATTATGGTGGGGCCATTAACAACCCAGGCACGCTGGTGATTGAGGACAGCACCCTTTCTCAAAACTCAGCGATTGGTGCTGGTGGGGCGCTCGATAGCACTGGCAACGCCACCATCACCAACTCGACCTTCTCGCAAAATTCGGCCCCAAATGGTGGCGCTATTTACGGCTCGTCGACTGCTACGGTGACCATATTCAACGCTACCATCTCAGAAAATACGAACAACGGTAACAGAAGTCAACTGCAAATTGCGGGTATATTAAATTTTTCCAATACGGTCATTGGAAAATCCTCCGGTGGCTGGGATTGTGATGCCGGCACCCTTGGTACAAACGCCAATAACCTGATTAAAGATGGCGGCTGCAGCGCCAGCCTGAGCGGCGACCCGCTGTTCGGTGTCCTGGGTGACTACGGGGGCAGCACCCAGACCGTGCCTCTGCTGCCCGGTTCACCCGCCATCGATGCGGGCAGCGGCTGCGAAAGCAAAGATCAGCGCGGCAAGACTCGCGGCACCTGTGACATCGGTGCCTTTGAATCTGGCGGCTTTACCCTGGCCATCACCAGCGGCGACAACCAGAGCGCCGCCACCCTCAGCACCTACACCGACCCACTGGTTCTCTCGGTCAGCGCCAAGACCACCGGCGAACCGGTCAACGGCGGCAAGATTACCATTACCTCGCCATCCGGCTTTAATCCCAGCCTGGATACCTCACCCATTCGTACCTCCATTGTTGAAGGCGCTGCCTCGCAAGAGGTCAAGGCCAATTTATTCGCTGGCAATTTCACTGTCAATGCTGGCGCAAGCGGGGCCAATACCCTCAGTTACAGCCTAAAAAATATTGGCAATGTCATGATTATGACCATTTTCCACGACGCCAGCCACAACTACATTACCTCGGCGCCTGTCGGCAGTTACCTGCACACCACTCTCAAAGTCAGCGGATTTGGAAGCGCTGAACCAAGCGGCAGCCTGACCCCCACTATTTACACTAACACCTCCTGCAGCGGCAGCGGCACCAGCCTGTCAGCTGTGACCATCGCGGCCGACGGCTGGGCACACCCTGGCCCTACAGCGCAGATGGGCGAGGACGGCCTCTCTTATATTATGCATTACTCTGGTGACAGCATTTTCGCCGCCGGTGATAGCCTCTGCCGGGCGTTCTGGAAGACCGAATACCCGACCGTACTCGAGCTGGCCACCAACACTGTGCCCAAAAACGGTGCCAGTCTTTCCAGCGGCCCGCCCGCCATCACCCTGCAGTTCAGCCAGAATATGCTCCACACCAGCGCCACGGACGAGCACTCCGTCACCTACCCGCTTAATTACCTGCTGGTCCAAACCGGCCCCAACCAGCTCATCGATACCGAAGCCTGCGGCCCGTCTGGTTTGCAGCCTGATGACAAACAGATCGTCGTCGATTCGGTCAGCTATGACGCGGACACCTTCCAGGCCAGATTGCAGATCAACCACGGGGTAAAACTGACCCCCGGACGCTACCGGCTGTTTATCTGCGGCACTACTTCCATCTGGGATAATGACGATTCCTTTCAGCTCAACAACGGCGAATCTGACTCGACCCTCGATTTCACCATCCTGGCAGCCACGCCCAGCCCCACACCCAGCCCCACATCCGTTCCCACACCAACGGCCACGCCTGCTCCTGTGCACAAACTGCCCAAGACCGGTTTTGCTCCCTCCGTTATCAGCAGCCTGCCAGCTCAGCCGGCGGCCCAGCGTTACACTGCCAGCAACATGTGGCTCGAGATCCCGCAGTTGGCCGCCATGATGCCGATTGTGGGCGTGCCGCAGATCGCCGCTGCAGGCCAGTCACCCGCGTGGGATGTCACCTGGCTCGAGCAGCAGGCCGGCTACCTGGCCGGCACCACCTTCCCGACCTGGGCCGGCAACTCGGTCATCACCGGTCACCTGACCGGCTCGGATGGCAACGCCGGCCCCTTTGCCAACCTCGCGCGCCTGGCCTGGGGTGACCGGGTCGTGATCCACGCCTGGGGGCAGCGCTACATCTTTGAGGTCCGCAGCGTCGACCCGTGGGTCAGCCCGGATGACACCAGCCTGCTCACCCGCCACGAGACCACCTCCTGGATTACCCTGCTCACTTGCCGCAGCTTTAACCCGCTGACCGGCAGCTACGACTGGCGTACCGCCGTGCGCGCCGTGCTGGTCAGCATCTGGGATGAATGACGGGGGACGGAAGACGGGGCATGTAGTAGCGGTTTCAACCGCGCCCTTTGCCCATATCACAACATAGCGCCGGAAGCACAATCTATCCCGCGCTATGCCATTTTTATTTTTCGTGTAGCGAATTTGATTGGCCATTACACCCCGCCCTGGCCAAATTTACCCTGCTTACTCCACCGGCAGCGTGATCTTAAACGTGCTGCCCTGGCCGGGCTCGCTTTGCACTTCCACGCGGCCACCGTGCAGCTCGGTGATCATGCGCACCATGGCCAGGCCCAGGCCGGTGCCGCCGTACAAGCGCGAAAACTGCGCGTCCAGTTGGATGAAAGGCTGGAACAGGCGCTGCAATTCCTCGGCAGGGATGCCGATGCCGTTATCTTTCACAATCAATTGCACAAAGCGTTCACCCGGCAGCAGTTGGGTGAACAGCTCAATCCGCCCACCGGCCGGGCTGAACTTGATGGCGTTGTCCAGTAAATTCACCAATATCTGCTTGACGCGCCGTTCATCGGCTCGCAGGGTGATGGTGTGCGGCTCGCTGTGATAGACCAGCTCCTGGTTCTTCTCGTTTGCCACCGCACTGACCGATTGCAGGCTGCCGTGGCAGGCGTGCTCCAGGCTGAATTTCAGCTTTTGCAGCTCCAGCCTGCCGCCTTGCAGGCGTGAGTAATCGAGCACATCATTAATCAGCGAGTGCAAGCGCCGCCCGCTTTTTTCAATGGTTTGCAGGGCCAGGGCTTGCTTGGGGGTGAGCACATCCACCAGCTGGGCCTGCAGGGTTTGCGAAATGCCCAAAATGCCGGTCAGCGGGGTGCGCAGCTCGTGGCTGACCGCCGCCAGGAACTCATCGCGGGCCCGCAGGGCGCGTGCCAGCGACTGGTTGGCAGTGTTCAGCTCGGCGGTGCGTTCTTCCACCCGTTTTTCCAATTCATCACGCGCGTTAAGCAGGGCCGCCTCGGCATTTTTACGGGCGGTGATATCGATAAACGAGACGATGACGCGTGACAGGTTGCCAACGCTGGTGGGGGGCACAGCCAATTTAATGTACAGCTCTTTACGTGTTCCGCGCCGGCTCATAAAGCCAACTTCCGATTCAAAGGTCGTGCGGCCCTCGGCCAGCGCGATCATCTCCTCGCGGAAGACGATCCATGAATCATGCACTGCGTAAGAGGCCAGGTCGTTGGTCAGTTCCCGGGTGTCCGATACTTCGTAGAAACGCAGCGTCTCCGGGTTGACATCCAGGATGGTGACCAAGGCAACCAGGCGTTTGACTTCGTCCGGGTTGTCTTCAAGATAGGCGCGGAAATCGAGAACACCATTGGCCCGCAGGCGTTCAAACTCGCGCCAAACCGGCGAGAAATCTTCCTCCCAAATCATCAGCGGTGCATCATCAAAGAGCGAGCGGTAGCGTTGGCGGCTTTCAAAGAGAGCCAGCTCGGCCAGTTTACGCTCGGTGTTATCTTCAAAGATGAACAGCAGGTGGGCTTCGCCGGACGATAGAAAAGGTGTAAAACTGCCGCGCAACCAGGCGTTTTTTCCGAAACTGGTGGTGATCTGTGTCTCGACCGGCACGGCCTGCCAGCTTTCCAGCGTTTGCATGGCCGTGTCGTACAGGTTGGTGATTTTCCAGGAGGCCAGATGTTTGAAGTTTTGGGTGAGCAGTATGTCGGTGGTGGTACCGGCAATTTGCGCGGCGGCCGGGTTGGCCTGCACGCATTCACCGGTATGCTTATAGATGAGGATGCCGGAGGGGGCAGCCTGCAGCATCTTGAATTTTAGCTCCAAGGCATCCTTTGCGAGCGTTTCTTCTTGTTTGCGTGCGCTGATATCAGAAATGAAATGGATGTAGTGCCTGGTACCGTCACGGTATAGCATGGAGGCCATGGCAGCTTCAGCCCAGAAGGTGCTGCCATCCTTGCGGCGGCCCATGAACTCCGATTTTAGCACCTGCCCGGTATTCAGGGCGGCGATGAACTGCGTTCGCGCGTCTTCACCGACATTTTCTGCCATTAGAAAATCGGGGTCACGGCTGCTGACATCAGCGCCGATGTAACCGGTCATTAAGCTAAAGGCACTATTGGTAAATTCAATCTTCCACTCTGGGTTAAGGATGATGACCGCCAGCGGGCTGTGTTCAATCGCCTGGCTGAGCTGCAGGGCTTCGGCTTGCGACCGATTGCGGTCATGCCACATGCCGAGCATGCTGGCGATGTTATTCAGCAGGCTTTGTTCCTCGGGCAGGTAGGCTGGCTGGGCCGGGTGGTAGTGCAGGCGGATTTGCCCAATCGGCCGGCCGCCGGCGAGGATCCTGGCGGATAGCTTGTGTTTAATCCAGCTGGAATAGCTGCCAGCCTGGTAACGCCTGCCCGCCAGATCAATTTGCGCGGCGGTTAAAAGCGGGAACTGCATGGCATTGATCATCAGGCTCAGCACGCCTTCGCAAAACTTTTTTTCGGTCAGATTGGCATCTTCCATCAAGCGACCGATTTCGTTGAGGCAGGTCAGCTCTTTGTTTCGTTCGAGAAGTTGGCTTTCGACTCTTCTGGCCATACCGATGGCTGTCCGTGCTGGACCGGGCGGCCCGGCGGAGAGGCGCAGCGCGGCCGCATGGATTTCACCCGCCTTATTGTGTATAGGAGTGCAGTGCAGTGCCAGGGTTTGGTCACCGCCGCTGAGATTGCCCCCGCTCATCACTTCGTTGGCCGGCGTGCCGGCCAGGGCCAGGTCGATGGCCTTGCGCAGCGTTTCGCGTTGGCGCGGGTCAGGGATGATCTCCAGCAGCGCGTCGCCCGTCACCGGCCGGGCCTGGAAGAGCTGATCCATCCAACCCACCCAGGCGCGGTTCAAGGCCGTGAGCCGGTAATCACCGTTCACAATCGCCAGCCCGCTGGGCTCCAGGTCAATCAAATCCTGCGCAGCGTTGGGCTCAGCCGGATTATTCAAAGGAGGGTTTTCTTGAGCAGTCCTCATGGATGTCACTGTGATGTTATTTTAATTTTACATTCTTTTACGCTTTTAGGGGAACGTAGAATGGGCGACGGGGGACGGAGGACGGAGGACGGAGGACGGGGGACGGAGGACGGGGGACGGGGAAGAGCACGCGCTCATGGCTCTCGCATGGTGGTCTCGCGTTCGGTGGGGGAGATTGCCACGCTCGCAGCCCTACAAAAGCCAGGGCCTACCTCGGAGGAGCGCTCGCTACTGATAATTTACAATAAAATGTCATCGCGAACCCGCGCTCTTGCACTCTGCGGGTGTGGCGATCTGCTCGTCTGTCATTGAGGGCATAATGTCCGCGCGCGAAAAAAATCACTTGC
>CAIVSQ010000407.1 GCA_903908605.1 uncultured Anaerolineae bacterium | reverse complement strand
GACCGAGAGCGAGATCATCGATATTTTGCCCTCCCCGGCCAGCGGAATGGTCATCTCTTGCAACGGCAAGCAGTATGAAGGCGGCACGGGCCCGGCCTTCGTGGCCCGTGACGGGCAGATGTTCCCCGTCTTGTGGAAACGTGAGAAAAAGACAGACCTGATCACCCTGACGGGACTGGATGGCAAACCCTTTCCCTACAAACCCGGCCAGACCTGGGTTGAGGTGATTGGGGCTTCTTCAAATTACAAAAACGAGGGCAATATCTGGAAATTTGACTTTAAAATGGCACCCTGAGCCCTGCCTGGCACAGCGCAAAAAGGCGCAGCAGCCGGCTGTGCCAGGATTCCCCATACCCACCCTCGCCGTTTCCACAGGTCAGTACCTGGTAATAACAATGACAATACCCTGTACGCTTGTAACAATCTGGGCATACACTGTGAAGGTGGGATTGAACCACCAGACGCCGCCCCTGTCGCCTGCCAGGTACCAACTATACCCCAGTTGGTGGGGGGTGTACTCGCCCCTGTCGAAACGGTTACCGACTATTTAGTTAAAGAAGTTCAGTTTTCCAGTTGGTCTCCTGGATCTGCGTATCCAGGCTGCGGTGCGCCTGGGCCAGTTTATCGGCCTGCGCCTGAACCTGCGGCACGCTGACCGTCCCCTTAAATTTGATTTCTGACTTGGTGCGGATGTCCTGGGTGATGGTCGCAGCCTGGGCCAGGTCGCGGTAGAAGGAATGTTTCAGCACCAGGGTGTCCCTGGTGGCGATGGCATCCGCCAGCGTGACGCCTGGGGACACTTCGGTGATGTTGTTGGTCTTGTTGATGCGCTGGATCAGCGTGGTCAGCTCGTTGGAGATGCGCTCCATCTCCTCGGTCAGCGCCTGGGGGTTTTCGGCGGGTGCTTCGCCCTCCTGAACCTTGGCGTTGCGGATTACGCGTGATTTTAACTGTTCGAGCCGCTTTTTAATATCTGCACGCAGGACCAATGCCTCGGCTAATTTCATATTATTGCCCTCCTGAAAGCCCAATACCTGCCTACCCGTGGCTAATCCTGCCCGGCGGGTTACATTATCCTATTATTATCCTGCGAGCAGGTGGAAAAGGCAACCGGCAAACGGCGCGAATTCCAGGGTCAACTTTCCAGGAGCGCTTTAGGGGCCTGGGCGAGGATATAGGCCACCAGGCCGAGCAGCGTCAGCCCGATGCCCACCCAGCCCAGCGCGCCGGGCAGAACCCCGCCCAGGAATAGTATTTCACCTGCGAGGGAGAAGATCACTTCCATCGACTGGGTTGAGTCGACCGCGGCAATCTCATAGGGCTTTTTGCTCAAGTGCCTGGCGCTGAGGAACAGGCTGGTTGCCACCACGCCCGAAAACAGGGCCACCAGGGCAGTGCTGGTGAATTGGCCGGGCGTGGGCGCTGGCGGCCGGATGATGGCGAGCAGCAGCAGCCAGAAGGGCAGCGAACCGAGTGTCAGCAGCAGCACGCGGGCAAAAGCGTTCTGCATGATCGGTTCGTTGATGACAGGCAGCCGGCGGTGGGCATGCGACTCCTGGGTGACTTCCCAGACCAGCTGGTTGCCGATGGGATATGCCAGGGCGCTCAACAGCACGGGCAGCGCGCCCGCCAGCATGGTCAGCGGGTCGGTGCGCTCGAGGTGCTCGATATTGACCAGCACAATGCCAATGAAGATGAGCAGTGTGAAAAGCAGCCCACGTCTGGGCACCTTTTTACCAAAGAAGACCAGCACCAGCGGGGTAGCCAGGATCGTGGTCTGCCAGG
>CAIVSQ010000406.1 GCA_903908605.1 uncultured Anaerolineae bacterium | reverse complement strand
ATGTCGATCTATATCTGTGTTTATTTTCATTCACATGAAATGCCTCCATGGGGTGTTTTGCGAATGGATTAAAAGGAGAACGATCATGAAAACAGCAAGATTCGTTTCAGTTTTAGCCATTGCAGTCTGCATATCCCTGCTTCTCACCGCAGCGAATACCTTAAATCCGTCACCCATTGCGCGGGGATATAGCCAGATGACCTACGATTCCAATTCTGGAAAAGTAGTCTTGTACGGCGGGCAAATCGGTGCCTGGCAAGCCCCCAACAGCCTGAGCTATGATACCTGGCTCTTTGACCCTATCACCAAGGTGTGGGTTGAGAAGTCGCCGCCCACCAGCCCGGGCGGCAGTGGCGGTGGAGATATGACCTTTAACTCCAAAGCTGACCGCAGCATTCTTTCCGTTTACGCCGATGATTTTAGTGCAATGCAAACCTGGGCCTATAATGCCAATGCGGATGAGTGGACGCGCTTGCAGGATTGGCCAGGTGATATCATGGTTGGTCAGCGTATTGTGTACGATTCCGAGTCAGATCGCATCATCATGTTTGGTGGTTTCACGCTAACCGACTACAGCTTTGTGGATGAAACCTGGGTGTACGATTACAACACAGACACCTGGACCAACATGCAAACAAAGGTACATCCCACCGGGCGAAACTATGTCGGCATGGTGTACGACTCGAAGGTCGATCGCGTTGTCGTGTGGGGTGACTGGAATAAGAACTATAACCCATCCCTGGATAGCTCTGTTTGGACGTACGATTACAACACGAATACCTGGCAGGAAATTAAGCAGAAGAAAAATGGCCCGGCAGTTCGCGATTACCAGTCGCTTGCATACGATGCGAAGGCCGATAAAATCATCATGTATGGCGGCTACGATTATGGCAATGACGAAACCTGGGTCTATGACCTGGGCACCAACACCTGGCAGAAAATGCAAACCGCACAGAACCCTGGTGCGCTTTCCCGCTACAGCATGGTCTATGCAAAATCTGCCAATAAAACCGTACTGTTCGGTGGGCAGGTTGGGCCGGCCTACTACAATTACATGGGCGAGACCTGGCTTTACAACCTGAAACGCAACACCTGGACCAATGCTTTGCTGGGTGATTGATTTCGATCCATACAAATAAAATCCTCCCCAGGTAAAGAATCCCATCCGGCCCCCGGGTGGGATTCGATTTTAAGTTTAACCACTGCAACGCTTGCCCTCACTGCATCTTTCGCGCGGCGCGGGCTGAACGAACCAGTAACAATCCACCGGCACGACCGCACTGCAGGTTGGAAAATATTATCTCGCTGACCAAAAACCCAGGCTTGAAGTGAGCTGAAATTTCAGTAAAATGATGAGATGGAAAAATATCGCCCCTGCCTGCCTACCCAAAGGTGCCTTGATTTAAAAGGAGCTGGCTGAATGAGACCAGAAAACCCGCCCACCGGGCCACAGCGCCGGCCGCCGCAGCTATTGAACTCGCCACTTCAACCCCAGGGATGGATATTTCCTGCGGGTGCTGTTGGCGCGGATAGGGGGATAAATATACGCCGGGTCAGTGACATTTGTCACCTGAAGCCGGCTGCCTGCTTTGTTACAATAAAATAGCACAGGTGAATCCATTCAATTGACGATTTATTACGCACGGGATTTGGGCGGCTAATATTTGAATTTACCTTTGTTTTGCCCCCGACGATCTATCAACCATTGTTGGCAAAACTGACAACCAGCGCTTCTGCCATGATTTGCCAGGCCTCATTTTCGGTGACCGAGCCGTAAAAACAATTGGATACCGATGTTTTATTCGCATAGACGATAACTGTAATTATCTCAATCATCGTTCAACTTCCAGGAGGATTCGCATGAATAAAGTGGTTTTTGTGCAGGCCTATTTCGCACCGATCGGGAAGAACCAGGTGGTTAAAGTGCCCACTGGTGAAAAGAAAAAAGGTTTGTTTGGTAATGAAACCGATGTGACCAGGGATGAAACCCGCTGGGTGCAAACCGGTTTTTCAGACACCCTGGTCGATACCGTCCGCCTGGAGAAGGACATGCAGCAAATTGTCGAGAACCTGAACAAGGATGGCTACGAAGTGGTCAGCGTCACCAGTGTCAATTCTGGAGCGTATAACTATGAATACAAAAAAGAAGCTGGTGCTGCCTGGGGATACAGCTACGGTTACGGGTACAGCTACACCGACGGGCTGATGATCGTCGCCCGCAAGCCCTGACGGAGGCTGGTTATGACCGATACCGGTGTTTGGGAGTACCAGGATCGTTTCTACGAATTCAAAGGTCAGCCGATGGTGGAAGGCAATTACATATCGAATGAGATGTGGAACCAATACGAGGCGGTGGCCTTTGACCTGATGCGGGCCGAATTGAATGCCGGCTGGCAGGTGGACCAGGACGCCTGGGGAACCTATTGCATCAAGTACGAAAAACGCCGCAGGAATTTACTCTCGCACAGTCCAGGTGCCTGGCTGGTGTATATCCTGATCGGTTTTATCACCTATGGCGCTGGTTTCATCATCGCCCCCTTCTTCATGAACAGGGATTATTTACAACTGCGTGGCATCAATGTCAGGTTGATGCGCGCGAAATAGTAAAAGCCCAGCTAGGGATAGATCAAGCCATTAACAGGTGGCGCGTTGCTTAGGTTAGACCTGCAGGGGCGGGCCTAGTAACTCCATGCCGTGTGCGCGCCACAAACCAGGGTCAAGCGGCGGCATGGCGTTGGCCTTGGTGACCTCCCGAAAAAAAGCTTCCATTTGGCCCGCGGGCATAAATGCGATCATCATTTTTCCGTGCCCGTTTCCGCTGCAGGCCCACACATGTGGAATGTTGCGCGGTGCCAGAACCGAATCGCCAGGGGTTAATCTAATTTTTTCTGACCCAACTTCCAGAATGAACTCGCCTTCGACGGCGTAAAACCATTCATCCTGGTTGAAGTGCAGATGCCGCGCTGGTCCACCTTTCTGATGAAAGCTATTTTCGATCACCAGCACTCCATTGCTATCTTTTGGCGTGACTTTGAATGTTATCTTACTGACGCCGAGTCCGCGCTGTTCGCCAAACTGATCTTCGTTGGCGAGAACCAGTTGCACGGGTTCGGGATTGGTTTGAGCTTCAAGAGAACTACCCATAAAATACTCCTATATTTGTTTGCTACGTTTTGATGTGCGCACTTGCCAGTGGCGAAAACTCAATCGGTTTGCGCCAGCCTTTTCTTTCCCCCAAACCCTGGATGTTGATTGAAAATAAAAAAAAACCTAACTAGGATAAATATACTCTTTATTGTCTGATAATACAATACTCATTATTATGAGCGGAAAAGAAGCAGTTTGCCGTGATGGCTGAGTTTGGTTGTTGAATTATTTTGCAGGCATGCAATCCTTGCAGCAATCT
>CAIVSQ010000405.1 GCA_903908605.1 uncultured Anaerolineae bacterium | reverse complement strand
TGAGCGAATGGTTACTGCGCCAGAAAGAGGATGGCCAATAAAATGAGGATGACCCCCAGCCATTGCTTGCGATTGATTTTTTCGCCCACTATCAACCAGGCCAGCAATACGGTTACGCCGGAGTAGAGCGAGCCAAGCAAGACGGCCACATCCATGCGACCCACCTGGCCGGCCAGAATATAAAAAAGCCCGCCACCGATATCAAAGACAGTATTGGTGATTACCAATGGCACCATCGATCGCGAAGGCAGGATTAGTTGCTGACTAAAGAACGCGAATGTTAAAAGCGCGATCGTGGCCCCCAGGCGAACTGCCAGCAACGGTACAAAGACATCTGTCCGGCTGCCGTGGTTGATCAGGATGAAGTAAAAACCCATCCCCAGCCCGGCCAGCAGCGGTAAGCCAATATCGGAAAAATGAATACCAGGCATGGATGCCCCGGAATTTGATTGTGATAATAGCCAGGTTGCGAACAACCCGATGGCAAAGCCTGCCAGGGTAAGTACGGGCGGCCATCCGTCCCTTATTCCCCCGGCGATAATCGGTACGCTGGCGGAGGTCAAGGCTGTAACTGGTGCTGCGATTGACATTTTCCCATCTGCAAGCGCTTTGTAAAGCCCCAGTTGCCCCAGTGAACCGATTACCCCAGCCAGTCCGCACCACAGCCAGTCGTTTGGGGTGCTGTTGCGCAGGCCATCTGAAAACCAGCTCAACAGGAGTAGGGGCAATATTCCAAAGACCTCCATATACAAAGTTGCGCGTATAGCTCCGGCCCGCCGACTGACCAGCCCGCCGGTGAAATCACTTGAGCCCCACGAGAGCGCGGCCGAAAGACCAAAAATAATCGTTAACAAGCTATATCCTTTTGCAGCTGCTGGTAGGTAGGCGCGCTGGAATTACGCTATTAACAGCGCAGCTAAAAAGGTCCAGGTGGCAACCAGGGAGGGGATAAAAAGTCTTTCGTCGGGTGAGTGGGGATTCTGGATGGTAGGTCCCAATGAAATTGTATCCAAACCGCCACAGCGTTCGCTGATCACGCCGCATTCCACCCCGCCATGAGCAATTGAGACTTCGGGTTGCTTGCCATGCACTGCCTGGTAAATTTCAATACACTTTTTCAACAGGGCAGAAGACATATTTGGCTGCCAGGGTGGAAATAGTTTTGTCCGTTCGGTGCGTGCGCCAGCCAACCAGGCCATGGCTTCCACCCGGCTTGTGATTTCTTCCAGCCTGGAGAATAACGAACTGCGCTGGTGAGAGACGATCAACAAGCCAATTTCCTGCAATTCGACAATGCCGATATTGCTGGAAGTTTCAATCAGGCCTGGAATTTCAGCTGACATGGCTGAAACACCCTGCGGCAGCGAAATCAACAGACGGATGGCCGTCAGGGTTTCGGAGCGGCTGAGGGCATACAGGTTTTCGATGTTTTTTTGGGTTAAATTCAGGTACAGTCCTGGTTCTGTATGCAGGTGTTCATCCAGGATTGTTTGCTGAATCTGGGCAAACTGCTCCTGACAAGCTGCCACACCATCCAGCGGGCAGGTGAAGAGCGCGCCAGCCTCACGGGGGATGGCGTTGCGGGCTGTGCCGCCTTTCAGGCTCGCCAGGCGAATGGGAACCCGACCCTGGATATAATCCAGCACCCGCGCGATCAGTTTGTTGGCGTTGCCACGGTGCTTGTTGATGTCTTCGGCCGAATGACCGCCCATCAGCCCCGCGATGCGCAGTTCAAAGGTGGCTTCTGTTGGCGACCTGGCCTCCCAGCTGACCGGCAAGGTGATGTGCAGGCCCCCACCGCCTGCGCAGCCAATGGTGATGACGCCTTCTTCCTCTGAGTCCAGGTTGATCAGGGTTTTCCCGGTCAGTAACGCTGGGTCAATTTGGTCGGCGCCGGTGACACCCACTTCTTCTTCAACCGTCATTAACAATTCGAGGGCTGGGTGCAGGATGGTGTCATCATCGACCAGGGCCATCATCAGGGCAATGGCAATGCCGTTATCGGCGCCGAGGGTGGTTTTATCGGCCACCAGCCAGTCACCCTCACGAATCAGGCGAATTGGATCGCGGGTAAAGTCATGGCGCGAGTCGGGGGTCTTTTGGCAAACCATATCGAGATGGCCTTGTAAGATCAGGGTGGGTCGATCTTCATAGCCTTGGCTGGCGGGTACCTGAATAACCAGGTTGCCTGTCGCATCCACTTTGGTGAGCAATCTACGTTCGTGCGCCCACTCCTGCAACCAGGCGCGGATACCGGCTTCATTTTTCGTCCCACGCGGGATGGCGGATACTTGTTCAAAACAGGTAAGGATCAGTTCAATGGGGTTCATTTAACTCTAGTATATATCGCCCGGTCGTTGACCAGGGTTAACAAGCCGGTGTTTGGGCTGAAGGATATCATCGTGTCATCCTGCAGGCCTTTTAGATTCCAATGTGCGATGAAAGTGTCCGCCTGGTAGGGTTCGAGGATGGCCTGCAGGTTTCCGTAGGCCATCTTTACCTGGCTGCCATGTATAGTCACCAGGATGTTGCCGAACAGGTCGTTTGAAAACTCCCCAGCGTAGCTCGCCAGTTTCGAATCGGAAAGAGAAATTTGTTCCTTACCAGTCATTATTTTGTCGACTTCGCCTTTGACCTCTGCCATGTAGGCCTGGGCAACCATTTTGAATTCAGAGGACCAAACGCGGCCCGTTTTTTCGAGCAGAATATCCGCTATGGCATAGAACAACGAGGCGTGTGCCAGGGTTTGGTGGGTGTTAAGTGCAACGGCCAGACCGACTTTTCGCTCCGGGAAAAAGGCCACTGCGGAGTTGAAGCCAGGCATCTGACCGCCATGCATCAGCACTTTTTCCCCGTGGTAATCCATTACCCACCAGCCCAGTCCATAGGTCCAGAAATGGGTGCCGGGTTGCAAGGCGTACAATGGTGCTAATTCGGAATTCATCAGGTCTTGCATCACCATTTGCGGTGAGGTGATTTCGTTAAAAGACTGTGGCTTAAGTGTAGGCGCTCCATTCGCAAGCAGGACTCGCAGCCAGCGGGCCAGGTCATTGGCCGAGGTGTGGATGGAGCCGGCTGGTTCGCCGCTTAGCTTGTACCACGGAATTGCTGCCGGTTCTCCCAGGAAGCGCACCCCGGCCGGGTAGGTTTCATCCGGGATCGTATGCGGGCTGGCAACATTGGAAAAATCGGTGATGCGGTCATAACCACTGACTGAGCGTGACATGCCGAGTGGTTGAAAAAGCCGCTTAGTAATAAAATCGTCCCATGTTTGGCCGCTGACAGCTTCAATGAGCAGGCCCGCTACGCCATATTGCTGATTGGCATATTGAAAGCGGGTACGGAACTGCGCAGTCGGTCGCAGATATTTCATGCGGTGCATCAGATCGCGCTGGGTATAGCCCTGGTGATAGTAAAGACGTTGGGCACGTTCCAGTCCAAGCCGGTGGCAGAGCAAATCGCGCACGGTTACATTTTGCGTTATCCACGGATCGTAGAGTTCAAAATCGGGCAGATGCCTGATGACCGGATCATCCCAGCCCAATTTGCCCTCATCCACCAGCATGCCGACCAAGGCGGATGTAAATGCTTTGGTGGTTGAGCCTATTGCAAAGACAGTATCCGTGTTGACCAGCCCGGGTTTGCCCACCTCGCGAATGCCAAATCCGTGGATAAATTCGATGCCATCCTCTATGACCGCCACAGCAGCGCCAGGGATGTTCCATTCGGACATGGTTTTCTGGATGGTCTCATTCAGTAGTTGTGTATTCATCAGTTATCTCCAAACTAGATCGACCGTGTCATAGCTTCCAATGCGCAAATCTGGCTTGTTTGCGACCAGCCTGTGCTTTTCCACTCGTTCAGAGGCCGTCCGGGGCATGTCATCCACAAATTCAATGTAACGTGGTACCTTGAAGTAGGCCAGTTGCTGGCGGGCATATTCCAGAATTTTTAGCGGGTTTTTCTCGTAACCAGCCCGCACCACGATGTAGGCCTTTACTTCCTGCCCGCGTAACTCGTCTGGTACTGCGACGACGGCGGCGGCCTGGACGGCTGGATGCTCGAGCAGGACGCTTTCCACTTCTGCGGCGGCGATGTTCTCACCGGCTCGCCGGATGGTATCTTTGAGGCGGGCTTGCCAATGGTAATAACCGCGTTCATCTTTAACGACCAGGTCGCCGGTGTGCAGCCAACCATCCACCAGGGTTTCGGCGGTCGCTGAAGGATTATTCCAATAACCGAGCATCATCGGTTGGCCCTGGATTATCAGTTCGCCCAGCTGTCCATCCTCTACATCTTTCCCGGCTGCGTCGATCACGCGAACTTGCTTGGATGTAATCGGCCTGCCCATGGCGCCGCTGCCCACGCTTTCGGCGTCTTCACGAGGGACAATCAGGTCTACGCCCGTCTCAGTCATGCCGTAAGCTTCCCGCCAGGGGACGCCCCAGCGACGTTCAAATTCGGCATGGAATTTAGGGTGAATCCCTGAGCATAGGACAACGCGCAGCTTGTGTCCTCGGTCCAGCGCGGGTTGTTCGTCTTGTTTGAGCAGGAAAAATGGCATACTGCCGATCAGGTAGAGCACGGTGACGTTGTGCTCAATGACCGCCTGCCAGAAATGCGATGGTGAAAAACGAGGCAAAATGACCAGTGGTGATCCACCGATCAGGCAGGCGATTGTATTCCACTGGGGGTCCATATAATAGAAGGGCTGTGCTGTCAGGTTGACCTGGTCATGGTCCAGTTCGAAATAATCGGCCGCAATTTGTCCGATTCGCAGCCAGTACTCATGCGTCAACATGCAGCCTTTGGGGAAGCCGGTGGTGCCGGAGGTATATTGGATGTTTAATAGCGTGTCTGGCTCAATTTCTTGTGAGTCAAATGTAAGCGGTGCTTGTGCTATCTGTTGGCAAAAAACGCTGCTACCGGCATCGTCAATGATCAGAGCTTGCTTTACCGAGGGGATATGATCGCGCACGCGTTGCCATTGGGGTTGGTATTGTTCGTGCAATAGGAAAAAGCTGGCCTGTGAATCGTTCAGGGTGTAAGACAGGTCGTGGTCATGATAATTGATGTTAATGGGTACAATGACTGCCCCCAGCCTGGCCAGGGCGAACCAGGCGATTGGAAAATCGAAACCATTTGGCAGCATAACGCCAACTCGCTGACCCTGGCCAATCCCCAGGGATTGCAGGGTGCAAGCCATTTGATTGACGCGCTGATTGACTTGGGTAAATGAAAGGGGTTGTCCTTCAAAAACCAACAATGGATATTCACCAAACCGTAAAGAAGCATCCTCGAGAAGCTGACCAATGTTGTTCCACCGCATGAAATTCTCCCTGGTCGTTTATTTCTTGCTGACTCGATCGCTAAATAATCCAGCTAATTCTCGCGCGGCGGTCCCCAGGTTGACTGCTTGTGGCGCAAAGACCCACTGCAGCATCACGCCATCAATCGCACCCTGGATGACAGCTGACATCGCCTGGACGTCAAAGTCACCAAACTCTTTTTGCTCGCGACCGATGCGGAATATTTTCTGAAGATGGGCACGGCAAGGGTCGTAGGCAGTCTGGCTGAAGGCTTGTTTTTCCTCGGCCGAGGTAAAGCTGCCCCACAGGTCTACCAGGGCAACGAAATGTTGGCGGTGTTGTTCAATATATTCAAAGCTGGCTTCGATATAAATACGCAGCTTGTCCTGCGCCAGGGGTTGCGCATCCACTCGTTCTTTTATGTAATGGCCTTGCTGGTTCAATATGGTGTGAATGGCGGAGGTGATCAGGTCATGTTTGCCATTAAAGTGATAGGCGATCAGACCCTTGGTTATGCCCAGTCCCTTGGCTATTTCTGCAAAAGAGGTTTGGGTATAGCCTTGTTCCGCGATGGTTTGCAATGCGGCATCGATAATCTGTTTACGGCGCGCTTCTTCGATAAAGGTAGGTTGATCTGATTTGGTCGTTTTTGCGTTCATGCATTGTTCCTTTGTGCGCTGATAATTTCGGCCTGGTATCGGAAAAATTCCTGCACTGCAGTCGGGTTCATACCGGCAAAAATGCTATTACACGACGAAAACATGTAACCGTTTGGACCGCCAGCCTGCAAACACCTGCGAATTTCGCTGCGAACCAGCTCAAGATCGGGTTGGCACAGCAAGCGCACATCTGCATTGCCGATCAGCGTCAGCTTGCCGGCATATTCGGATTTGATCGTTTCCAGCGACATCGACCAGGGTTCCAGGCCATGAATCCCTACGAAACCGGCCGTCACTGCCATGGGCAACAACTTGGTGATATCACCATCGCTGTGCCAGATGACCGGCACGGGCAGGCTTTCTACAATTCGGCGGTGACAGGGCAGCACAAACTCGCGCCACATGCGCGGTGAGATCATCGGCCCGCCATGGTGAGCTGAATCGTCACCCATCACGATCACCTCCGCACCAAGTTCGACGGCACGAGAGAAGACCGCCAGGCACCAATCGGTGCGCGCATGCATCAATGCGTGGATGAAGCCTGGGTCATCGGCCAGGCGCATGCAAAAGCGCTCCAGCCCCATGGCCATATAAGAGTTCATAAATGGACCGATATGGGTGCCATAAAACAGGCAGTGTTCAGAGTACTGTGCCCTTAAGGCCGAAATGCGCTGCGGGTCGAATAAATGTTGTGCCAGCGAAATCGGTGGGGAGTAGTGCCGCAAGTCAGCGGCTGTATCGAGGACACCCCCGGTGTATTGGCCGTCATTCCAAACCCGACCCCATTCATCCACGCCGGTCTTCCATGCGTTGCTTTCAGGCAGTGACTCGGCTGGCATCAATACTGCGTCCTGCCCGAGTTCGGCGTAGGCCTGGTAAGGGTCAGAAGCGCCCAGCTCGGCATGCAGGGCGTCGATCCAAACCTCAAAGCGGGGAGTACGGTCCGGGGTTTGATGGTTGAGCGTGGAAAGAATTCGATCGCGTGAGTTCATTTTATTGCCAGCATCCGGGCTGTGATCTCTTTGAATATTTTTGCCGCGACCATATCGGTAAAGCCTGGCTGGTCTTGGGCCGGGTTGTATTCCACCAGGTCGGCGGCTACGATATTGGCCTTCAGTGATTGGATAATGCTGAGGGCTTCGCGGGTACTGAGACCACCCGGTTCACGGTGTGAAATTCCGGGCGCAAAGGCCGGATCCAGGCAGTCCATATCAAATGACAGGTACAGTGGTGAGGAAAATTGCATCGCAAAGACTTCGCGCCAATGTCCCATGTCGAGCACCTCCACGCCAAATCGGCGGGCTTGCTGACGCATGTGGCCGTTCATAGTGCGGATGCCGACCTGTACGAGGCGCTTTGCCAACCCGGCTTCCATGATGCGTGCGAATGGGCTGGCGTGCGAGTGCGGGTTGCCAGCAAAGTTGTCGTACAAATCGGGGTGGGCGTCAAAATGCAGGATGGTGAGTTCTGGATGAAATTGGGCGGCCGCCTTTACTAGGGCAGTTGTGACCGAATGGTCGCCCCCAAAGGCAAATACCTTTAGACCGGCTGCGTGCAATCTACTGGCGGCTTCTTCGGTTTCGGCCGGCATGCAGGCCTGGCTGGGGCTGATATCACCCGCGTCGGCGAAAATGCCATCCGCGCCCAGGTTGGTTTCGTTTTCAGTCCATAGGTTGGACGAATCGCTAAAAAAGGCGCTGCGTATTTTGCCAGGTGCCTGGGCTGGTCCGCGCAGGTAGGATGAATTTTCATCGAAGGCAACCCCCAGCAAGCCGATGCGCGCATTGTCTTGAGGAAAGGGCGGAAAGAAGTTCATGCTGTCACCTCTACTCGCTGGCTTTTTTCCCGCCATTCTGGTTTGACATCAGCGCCGTGCCCGGGTGCGTCGTGCAGGGTAACCGCGCCGTCTGGTTGGAAATCAACACCGCCGAAGGTGGGATCTTCCATGAAATGGAAGGGCGAATCCAGATCGGCCAGACTGATATTGGGGCAGGCGCACAACAGGTGAGCGCCCGCGCTGACGCCGATCAGGCTTTCGGACATCCCGCCCAGCATACATCGGATGCCAACGGCTTCCGCGATGGCGTTTATCTTGAGCGCGTTGTGAATGCCGGCGCATTTGGCAAGTTTTATATTGAAATAATCGACAGTGGCATTGGATGCCAGTCGAAAGGCGTCGTGGGTATCAAAAAGGGTCTCATCCGCCATTATTGGGATTGGGCTGCGCTCGCGCACGCGCTTAAGCCCGGCTTCATTCCAGTGCGCAAGCGGCTGTTCGCACACCTGTACGCCAAGATCGGCCATAGCGCTTAGGGCGGAGTTGGCCGTCGATTCGTCCCAGGACTGGTTGGCATCCAACCTGAAAGGGATTCCAGGGCCCACCGCATAGCGGATGGCGCGTACACGAGCCAGGTCAAGAGCCAACCCGTTGCCTAACTTGATTTTTAAATACCTGGCACCCGCTGCCACCAATGAGCTGGCCGTGGCAGCCATATTTTCTGATGTGTCCATGCCGATGGTGCGGTTCGAGTAAATGACTCGCTTGGTGCCACCCAGCAGGGCGTACAGGGGCAGGTTGGCATGTTTGGCCAGTAGATCATATAGGGCTATGTCGTAGGCGCAGCGCACCGCAGTGTTATTGAGCATAAAGCTCTCCAGCTCCGCCAGGCGCGTTTCGATTTCAAGCGGGTTTTTACCGACCAGGATGTTGGCGTACAACCTGGCAGCTGCGAAGGCGGTTTCAGGTGCTTCACCGGTAATAAAGCGTGGCGGACAGCCTTCGCCAATTCCAACAATGCCATCACTATCATGTATGCGCACAACGATATTATGTGCGCTATCCATGGATGCCAGTGCAATCCGGAATGGGTGCGGATAGGGTATTTTTAATAAATAAATCTCAATTTTTAGAATGGTTGTCATTGTGTTTGTGGTGGTCATTTGCCCGTGTAGATAGGCGCGCGTTTTTGGATGAAGGCCTGCACACCTTCCTGCAGGTCCTGGCTGGCCAGGCATTCCAGCGTACCCTCTGTTTCCAGGCGCATAACGGCTTCCAGGTCCAGGTCATAGGAGCGCTGCAATACTTGCTTGATCAATCGCATCGAAATGGGGGCACTGGCGGCCATTTTTCTAGCCATGTCCTGGGCTGTATCCATCAGCGTTTTTGCGGGAACCACTCGCGAAACCAACCCCATCTCCAGGGCTGATTGGGCCGTGATTGCTTCACCAGTCATCATCACCTCGGCAGCGCGGCCCATCCCAATCAACCTCGGCAAGCGGTGCATGACGCCGTTGGTTTCAAATAACCCGCGTTGTACCTCGGCAAATGCAAAGGAAGCTGTAGGTGCTGCGATGCGGATATCACTGGCGATGGCGATTTCCGCGCCTGCACCGATTGCCAATCCATTGATGGCTGAGATGATCGGCTTGGACAGCTCGACCATGCGGCGGGTTAGTTCTTGCATTTCATTTAATTCTGCGCGCGCCTGGTTCATGCTCATGGTTCCATCAAATAGATGCGCCACCTCCTTCAGGTCAATACCGGCTGAAAATGCCCGACCAGCGCCTGTGATCAGTACAACCCGAATGGAATCATCGCGGGCAACCTGCTCCAGCAATTCCAGCATGTGCTGGAACATGGAACGACGGAACACATTCAACACTTCGGGGCGGTTGATGGTGATAGTGGCAATCTGGTCTTCCTTATGGAATAAAAGTTCGCTCATTTTGTTGGGATCTCGATGTAGGATGCGTTCTCGCCACCGAACAGGATATCAATAGTCGGCGTACCTGTGGCGGGCAGCCTTAAAAATGTATGTTTGTCCGCGCCAGCGATCGATACTCTCAATCGCCAGCCGCGTGGCACCAGGACGGAAATGGGATTCAGCCCAAAGGCCAATTCCGCGCTCTCTCCTGGCACGAGCGGCAGGCTGTCTGCGCGTTTGAAGGAGTGGTAGGGTACAAACTGCTTGTAAGCTGGTGAATTCTCTGAAATTTTTCGATGAATAACGCGCAGCATGCCTTCGGTCAGGTATTGGATCGCGCCGTGTTCGTCAATCGCTTCCAGGTAGACAAAGATGGCGCCATCCGAGTGTGTAGATTTTACAAACAAGTGGATCAGCGGGTAGCCGGTAATTTCCATGTCTGCTTGCAGGGCATCTGTGGTGTAGGTTGGCAAGCTTTTTTGGGCATCATATTTCACCGGGCGCTGATCAAGTTCGGTTTGCCAACGGTTATTGAGACCGGTGGATGCTGAATAATCGACTGTAAACTGGTCATAGCCGGATGTTCCTGGTTGGTGTTTGGCCAATCCATTTTGTTCATGCAAGTAGAAGCGGGTTTGTGTTAGCCCAGTAGGTGGCCACTCATGGGTGGTTTTCCATTTGTTTTCATTGATTGTATAGTAATGCAGTTCGCGTGTGAGCGCGGGTTGATCAAAAAACCGCAGGCTTTCCTGCATTTGCGCCAGCAGAGGGAAGGGGTGCTTGGGCATGCCAACCTGTTGGGTAGCGCCATGGTTCCATGCTCCAATCACTGCGCGCTGGGGCACTGGCTGGTTGGCAAACCGCCGGATGACAGCATCGGCAGTGGCAGCGTCAAACCAGCTGCCCCAGTGATCGATGCGGTGGGTGGTTGGGCGGGTGTGGATGCTGACCTGGTCGATCGTCACGCCCATTTTTGGATCGAGATCATCGCGGTAGGTAATATTCTGCAGGGCAGAATCCACCTGCTGATTCTGATGGGTCGGGATGGGGCCATCGACCGGTTTCACCCCGGAGATCAACAGCTTTTCGAGGATGGGCATACGGCTGGGCAGTTGGTTGGCATCCAGAGCGCGATTGAACTCGGACCATTCGCGCAGGATAAACTCATTGGGCACCCCACCTGGAAAAGCGATATCGGTATAAACATCATATTCATTGAAGCGCACCAGGGCGGCTGTGACGGCCGGGTGTCCGCAGGCCCCCAGCATTTCGGCCGTGGTGGCCTGATACGAATTACCAAAAGCGCTAACCTGTCCGCTGCTCCACGGTTGTTGGGTGATCCAGTTTGCCAGGTCGTACAGGTCGTCCAGGTCGCTGGCCGGCCAGGGATGCCGCTGGTTTCCTTCGGATGCGCCTGTGCCACGCATATCGACACGTAATATCGCGTAGCCATAGGCGCAGAAGAAGTCGCGAGCGGAATCGGGCAGGGATAGGAACCATGAAAATGGCTGGCGCAGCTGTTGGGCACGCCAGTAACGTGTGCAAGCCAGCAAGGCCGGGATGCGTGGAGTGTTTGAGCCAGCCAGCCCACGGGGCAGTGAAACATCCACAGCCAGCCGGGTGCCATCACGCATCGCGACGTAAATGGATTGCGTTTCGGCGCCTTTGAATGGCGCCACGCGCATGGGTGTGTTGGACGGGAAGGTCATAATTATCTGTTTTCCAGGGTACACTGAAAATCACATCTTGATTTTATGGCTTTATTTTACGAGGAAATCGCTCAATACTTGCTGGAATTTCTGAGGTTCTTCTAGAAAGGGCCAGTGCCCACTTTTATCGAAGCCGGCCAGGGTACTGTTGGATAACAGGGCTGCCAACTCTGTCGCGGTAGGTTTACCCGTGTAAGGACTATCTGCTGCGCCATATACGCACAGGGTTGGGGTTTGTAACCGGCTCAGTTCTTCTTTGAAATCGGGGCCAACCAGCGAAAAGGATATTTCTCGCCAGGGAGCAAATGAGACCGGGCCGCTGTTTTGCAGCAAGTCCGTTCGTTGCGCATCATACAATCGTTTCGGGTTATCGCGATCGCCTGATTGGGTAAACCACTGATCGGCTGCCTGAGCATCGCCGGGTGGAAAGCCCATGGCCGTTGAGTACAGGGCTGGGCCAAACCATTTCCAAACAAAACGATTGCTCATGCCGTTGTTTATGCGGATACTGCCAACCAGGATCAGTTTTGCCACATGCTCAGGGTATTTCAGGGTGTAGCGTTGAGCCAGCGCGCCACCAAATGAATGAGCGATGACGATGATTTTCTCGGCCTGGATGACCTCGCTGCGCAAAGTCTCAAGCTCATCCACCAATTGCTCAATCGTATAGTCGCTGGTGTTCAAGCTAGTTTGGGAATTACCGGAACCGCGTTGATCGTAAAAAATCAGCCTTCCGCGCACAGCCAGGAAATCAAAGCCATCCTTGAAGCTCAGGCTGGAGTGACCCGGCCCGCCGTGGACAAGAACAACCGGTGGGTTGCCATTGTCCACGCCGAGCACGCGGTAATATAACTGGTAATCCTTGATGGTTACAGGGGTGGCGCAATCACGGCAGGCGTGCAGCGCAGGTTTGACGCGTTGGTAGATGAGATAGGCCACCGCCGCATAGATCAATAACAGCGCCAGCAGGAATATGATCACCTGTAACAAAATCATCTCGGCTATCCTCTTAGAGAATAATTAGACAGCTTCCTGCCGGGCTTCGCCCTTGGAAACAGGCAGGATGGCCAGGGTGGCAAGTACCAGGAAAACAAACATAATCAGCCAGACCCAGCGATAATTATTGCCCAACGCCTGTACCAGCGATCCGCCTAACAACGGACCGATGATGAAACCCAACGTTACAGCCACCTGGCGCAAGCCGGTATAAGTACCCATCAGGGTGTCCACAGGGGCGCTGTCCAGGATCATGGTGACCTGGACGACATTGGCAAGCGGCCAGGTCAGACCACAGATCAGCAGACCAACATTGAGCATGGTCTTATCGGGGAACAGGTAGATTACCATTGCGCCAATTGCGTAACCCACCAGGCCAATCACCTGGGTGGTCTTTCGCCCAACCCGGTTAGCCAGCAAGCCGGCCGGAATTGCCACCACCATAAACGCCAGGGCGGGGATGGCGACCAGCATGGCAGCCTCAGCTTCTTTCATGCCCAGCGAAAAAACGCCATATGAGCTAAGAAAAGCCTGCATTTGAGAGAGGGCCACATAAGAGAGCAAGTTACTCAGGAGAAGGAAGATCAGGCTGCGCCTGTTTTCTTCCGGTTGGTCACGCAGGAATTTTAGAATGCCCTTCAAGTTGAACGTCTCACCGGCTAATTCTTTGGCGCTGGCGAGTTCTTCCGGTTCCGTAATCCAGGCCCAGGTCAACAACAGGATGAGAATGGTCAGACCCGCTGCTATCCAGAACGGCAGTGGACCGTAGACATCATAAAGTGCCGCGCCGCCCAGGGCAGTTGCGACCACCAGTAATCCGGCGATGGCTCCGCCGATGCCGTTGGCAGTGGTGCGGTGCTCAGAGGGGGTGATGTCGAACATCAAGACATCTGCAATTGGCCGAACGATCGCAAAAGCAATCAAAACAACAACCAGGGAGAGAATAAAGGGGATCAGCAAGCCGGTAAGTTGACCGGTCTGTCCATTTAGTTCGGGTTTGATGCCCATCGGGATGAGCGGCAGGATGACAAAAGCTGCAACAGCCACCGGCACACCAAACAGGACGAAAGGCATACGGCGTCCCCAGCGGGTACGCAGGCTGTCACTCCATGCCCCCACAATGGGACTGATGAATAACCCGGCGATGTTATCGAAGACCAGGATAAAGCCGGTCAGGGCTGGGCCGAGGCCGAACCCAACGGTGGTGGCACCTGCGTTTACAAAACTGGGGTTACCAGCCTGCAGGTAAACCGGCACGTACGTGTTATATAGCTGCCAGATCACCTCCATGACCGCCGGCAGGGTTGCTGCGATAATAATGTTGCGCCAACTTAATTTGATGTTCATAGCTCTCCCGTTCTCCTGTGGTTTGTACGATCGTTCAAAAAATTGAACAGTAAATAAAATAATACAAGGATTAAACACGAGAGTCAAGAGCCAATAATGGAAAAAATTAAACCAACCTATCGATATTTCTATCGAGGTGAAAAAGACGCATGGCGGATTAGGGAATGGGAAGGTAAGCGAACCCGCTGGCTTATCGCAGCTGATCTAAGTACTGAGAATAATGTGGTGACTTCAATTTCCCCGCCTTGATGCTAACATGGTTGTCGGCCTGATCTTAATTTACCGTGGACCTTGCAAGCCAAACATCATCAGGTTGCCAAGTTCCAGTACCAGCTTTGGGTTTCGAAAGGCACGCTGTTGAATGCCTGATCCGCTAAATAGATCCATGAAGGCAGTGAAATACAGGACCAAGGTTGCATCAGTAATTTGGGGGTTGATCTGGCTTTGCTGCCTGCCTTCTTCTGCCAGTACCAGCAGCAAGCCGATCATTTGTTCCTGGGCCTCGGCGCGAATTTTCATCATTTCGGGGTCCGATTGCAGGTCTATGCTGCCTGAAAAAACAGGCGAGATTTCTCCGTTGGGCTTGTTATTTGCGAGCATCCTGCTGATAAATTGGAAGAAGGCTTCCATTTTGTCATGATAATTTTGGGGTGTTTCAAGCACAACCCGAACCTGGCTGATTAGTTCGGAAACGGCTGTGGACACAAATTCACGCGTAAGCGCTTCCTTGTTTTCGAAGTTGTTGTAGATGGTGGCCTGAGACACGCCTGCTTTACGGGCAATATCGGCCATGCTGACTCTGTCAACGCCAAACTGGCTAAACAATTCCCCCGCAGCCCGGCGAATATCCTCTTTGCTTTGTTGTTTGCGCTTTGCAAATCCATTCATATCAAACTCCTTGCTCCGGCTGGTGCACTCAATTGGATTACCTGGTTGCCATCACTGCTTTCTCAAATATTCGTGGAGCACGGTTAATGAAAATAATGAAAGCGATTAATTTGAATACTATAATTATTGTAGTAAAATATTCTAAAATTATAACATAAATGATGGAGCAATCCTGTGCGTACGATTTATAACTTCAACTCAATAGACCTGCCCGGCCTGGATGAAGTGGGTGGCAAGGGTCTGGCCCTGATGCAAATGACTCAGGCCAATCTGCCAGTTCCCGCTGGGTTTGTCCTGGCAGTCGGCTTTTTTGACCCATGGATGGATCAATTACGGCAGCAGCCAGCCTGGGATGCCCGGCTGGGTTCCGATGAGGCCGAACTTTCCCGCTGGTCTGCTACGCTGAAAAGTGCCTGTCATTTGTTGGAATTCACGATTGAGATGAAATCTGCACTGTCGGAGGCTCTCTCAGGCCTGGCTGCTGCAACCCCAGCGGCGTTATATGCTGTACGATCTTCTTCGCCGGAAGAAGATCTGGAGGGAGCTTCTTTTGCGGGCGGCTATGAAACTACCCTCGGGGTGACCACAGATTCGATCGAGCTGGCTGTTTGCCACTCGTTCACTTCCAGTTTTGATGAGCGTGTTCTCTTATATAAAAGAGAACATGGCTTTACCCTGGACGATAGGTCTATTGCTGTGGTTGTGCAGCAGCAAGTCGATGCCAATTGTGCAGGCGTGGCATTTTCCATCAACCCGCTTAACAACTGCTTTGATGAAGCGGTGATTAATGCCAATCACGGCCTGGGCGAGTCGGTTGTTTCGGGTGAAGCGGACCCCGATTATTTCGTGGTAGATAAGCTGCGTTCTGAAATTATCGAGACGCGTATCGGTGGCAAGCAGGTCATTACCAGGTTGAATAAAACTGGCGGTACCACGCGTGAAATGCACGAAAGTCCCCAGCAACCCGCCCTTTCTTCGGCCCAGGTTTTGGAGCTAACAGGCCTGCTCGAAAAAGTGGAGAATTATTACAAAAAACCAGTTGACATCGAATGGGCATTTTCTGAAGGAAAATTTTCCCTCCTGCAGGCGCGACCCATTACCACCTACTTGCCTCTTCCCGCTGAAATGACCACAGCCCCTGGGCAGCCCAAGCGCTTGTATGCCAATTCCACCCTGATTGAACAGGGTTTACAAGATCCCATCTCAATATTGGGTACCGATTTTCTGGTATACCTTTTGAATATAGTTGGTGGCCCGATTGCGGAAGGGGCCATTGGCCCCGACGGAATCACCTTTGCTGCTGGTGGCCGTTATTATATGAACATTTCATTCGCATATATGTTGGGCATGAAAAATGCCGCTCTTGCCCCCGGCAGCCTGGGCGATCCACGTGTGACCGCTATTCTTGACGGGATCGATATGAAACATTACCTGGGTGGCCAGCTTCCTGCCCGGTTGAAATCTGTGCGTGGCAAAATGATGTTCAAGATGCTTCCGATGGCCGGAGCAGTATTGTCAGCTTATCTCCGTCCAGGTCATATCCTGCAAAAATATCAGGCAGCTTTGCCAGGAGAACTTCGTCGAATTGAAGCATTTTCTGGGGGTGGCTTCACTTTGCAGGCATGCGCTGTGCAGCTTGCTGATCTGTTGAGCTTTTTTTACGGTGAATATGGCATTCCGATGATTTTGGCGGCGCAAATTGCGCAGCAACGCATCAAAGATATTTTCCAAGGAGAATCAACCCAGGTGCAGGATTACCTGACCAATTTAGGAATATCGCTACCGGGTAACAAGACGACAGAAATGGGCGAGGCGATGTATGCGTTGGCCAATTCGGTGGAATTGCGGCGTTTTGGACATGCAGATGAATTTCTCGAAGCACTCGAAAACGGAACTGTGACCCCGGATTTTGCCCGCGACTGGCGCAATTTCCTGGCTGAATATGGAATGCGCTGCCCGGGTGAAATCGACCCCGCCATCGCTCGTCTGTCTGAGCAACCCGGCATGTTTTTCGATCAGCTCAAGCATATGGCAACCGGCATAAAAGAGTCCAGCTCCTTTTTTGTGGAGGCGCGAGCCAGGCGGGAAAGTGCTTACCAGGCCCTTTATACCATTGCGTTGAAAAAGAGTAAAAACAAAGCCCGTTCATTTGAGCAGTACTATAAAACCTGGCTGACCCTGGGAGGGTTTCGTGAGACCCCCAAGCATTACGTAAGAACAGTGATTAACCTTTTTCGCAGGCAGGCATTGTCGATTGGTAGACAGATGGTTGTGGCTGGACGCCTGGATGATCCCAGTCAGATATTTGACCTGACGATTGCTGACATCGATCGAGCGGTTATTGAACCGGATTTGAATCTGCGCATGTTGGCAAAGCAGGGCACCATCCTTACGGACAAGACCCGAAAGAGCAAGCTGGTGGTGCGAATTATCGATTCCCGTGGAAAAATATTTTATCCCCCCCATCGTGCCACCGAAAATGGTGAATTGAGTGGCGTGCCTATTTCGCCAGGAATTGTCCGCGGTCGGGTCAAAGTGCTTCAATACGCATCAGAAAAGAAAATACTGCCTGGTGAAATCCTGGTGGCGCGGGCAACGGACCCTGGTTGGACACCTCTCTTTATTAATGCTGGCGGTATCGTCCTTGAAATTGGTGGTGCATTGCAGCACGGCGCGGTGGTGGCACGTGAATATGGCATCCCGTGCGTCTCTGGGGTGGATGAGGCGACCGCTATTCTGCATGATGGTCAGTTGGTGGAAGTGGATGGATCGAATGGGATTGTCCGTGTTATTGAGTAAGCCGATGATTGGTTCCTACCTAGATGCTGCCATCCATTGCCGGTGGAAGGTAGATAATCTTCTGAATTGAGCTTTCGTCAACCGTGTGTGAAATGAACCCTTGTTACATTAACTAACCCCTCGTCTAATCTATGGTGATCCATACATCAGGCGAGGGGTAATATTTTATTTTCCAGGGTCCAATAGGCAGAGGACGCGATATTTCGCATAGCCAGCTGAGTGTCAGGGTGAGTGGGATAAGGATGGATTATTCGCCAAACTTGATTCCCTGGGCGAGGGGCAGGTCGCTGGACCAGTTGATGGTATTGGTTTGCCGGCGCATATAGGTCTTCCAGGCATCCGAGCCCGATTCGCGCCCGCCACCGGTTTCTTTTTCGCCGCCAAAAGCGCCACCGATCTCCGCACCGGAAGTGCCGATGTTGATGTTCGCAATGCCGCAGTCCGAGCCGGCTACAGAAAGAAATGCTTCCGCTTCGCGCAGCGAATCGGTGAACATGGCGCTGGAAAGTCCCTGTGGAACGTCGTTGTGAATGTTGATCGCTTCCTCGACTGTTTCATATTCGAGTAAATATAAGATCGGCGCAAATGTCTCGGTTTTTACGATGTCTGTTTGGGCAGGCATTCGAATAATGGTCGGTTCAACAAAGTTGGACCCCAGCTCGGGGCGCATGTGCCCACCGCTTACCACCTGCCCGCCATCGGCAACTGCCTGGCGGATGGCATCCATCATTTCCTCTACTGATGAAGCCACCACAAGGGGACCCATCAGCGTGCCCGGTTGGAGCGGGTCGCCAATGCGTACTTGCTGGTAAGCCTTCACCAGCCGCTGAGTGAGATCCGCGGAGATGGATTTATGAACGATGATGCGCCGGGTGGAGGTACAGCGCTGACCGGCAGTGCCAACGGCCCCAAACAAGATTGCCCGGGTGGCCATTTCAAGGTCAGCTTTTTCTGAGACGATGATGGCGTTGTTGCCGCCCAACTCGAGGATGGTACGACCAAATCGATGGGCGACGGCTTCAGAAACGTGCACGCCGACCTGGGTGGAGCCGGTAAACGAAATGAGCGGCACGCGCCGGTCATTGAGCAGCAGCTCGCCCACCTCGCGGCCCGAGCCGATCGCCAGGTTAAAAATACCACTCAATCCATGATCTGCTAGCACCCGGTTGGTGATGTGGGTTACTGCGATGGCGGTCAATGGGGTGTACGAAGAGGGTTTCCAAAGCACGGTATCCCCGCAGATGGCTGCCAGGGCCGAGTTCCATGACCAGACAGCCACCGGAAAGTTGAACGCCGTCACCAAACCAACGACACCGAGCGGATGCCACTGTTCCATCATGCGGTGTGACGGCCGTTCAGAGTGCATACTCAGGCCGTATAGCATGCGTGACTGCCCCACAGCGAAATCACAGATGTCGATCATTTCCTGTACTTCGCCATGTCCTTCGGCACGGATTTTCCCCATTTCCAGGCTGACCAGGTCGCCAAGCGGTTCTTTGTATTCCCGCAGTGCATTGGCAAGGTCGCGCACAACCTCGCCGCGCTTGGGAGCTGGGCTCAATCGCCAGGATAAAAATGACTGCTGAGCACTGGTTGCCACTTGTTCGTAGATTTGAGCACTGGCCTGGATGACAGTAGCCAGTGGTTCGCCGCTGGATGGGTTATAAGAGACAAGTTCCTTGCCTTTGCTATCCATCAGCCAGCCACCCGGACCAGTGCAGGCACCAGCATTTATGGGTTGGATATTTAGTTTTTCAAGAAGGCTATTCATGGCATGCTCCAGCGAATGGGATGATTAGAAAAAGAGAATTCATCTTGTTGAAATCGTTCAATCGATGTCCCTTGTTTTGCACTTTCATTGATTACCTGGCTCGGAGCGCTTGACATTCACCGTAACCTCCAAAGGAAAAAAAACAGACATCATCTTCTCAAACTTGATGTCATGCTTCTATACCCAAGGACAAAGATAAGCATGAGCTAGATTTTACAACACAACCCTGATCTGTGCCCACAATATTAATTCAACCCCTGGAAAAAATAAAACGCCACCTTGGGTTACCAAGATGGCGCCAGTGAAATGGATGGTATTGTTAGTTGCCCGTGGCCGCGAACCAGGATCCTGTCGGGTTGGTTACGAAAAGAATGGGCGCGATGCAGGGCGAGGGCAGGTCAACCATGGTCTCAACCATTGCATTGCCCATCGTGTCGGCCGGGAAAAGCGGGCTGGAGACATTGACAGTGGTTGCTGCGCCAGTGGCATCCTTGCTCAGGCAGCTTACCACAATCTTGAAGCTGCTGCTCGGGTTGGTGCCGGCAGCTGCAATTGGTTCGCTTGGGTCAATTACCAGGCCGCGGACGATCAATTCGATTTTGCCATTTGACTTCAATTCGCCCTGTGCGTAGCTAATTACCCACGGGCGTCCGCCGCCTGGCACGCCACGGATGGCGTTCGTAGCACCAGTATAAGGGCGAGGAACACCAGCCAGGCTGCTGAATTCGAGTACGGTCGTGCTACGGGCCGAAGCTCGTGAAATTGCGCCAGAAGCGAAAAAGGTGCTGATGAGCAAAGCCAGTGCGAGGGTGACGATAACTATTTTTTTCATTGTCTTTCTCCTTGTATGATTTGATAACCGGTAAAGTGGGTTGCATTTATTAGTACGTCACTCGATGCGAAATTGGATTTCAAAGAAGGTCTAAATTATCCAAATTGGTTTTCGAATAGGGCTAATTCATATCCTGATCGAATTTATTCGGTACAATTGAGGTATGGCCGACATGGAAGATACTGAATTATTAAAGCAGGTCGTTAAAGGAGACCAGCGCGCATTCCTGGCATTGTATGATCGCCATGCTGGCCGGGTCTATACTCTTGCTTTGCGCGTCTTACATGAACCCATGCTGGCCGAAGAGGCCACCCAGGATGCATTTTTAAAACTGTGGAAGCATGCCGGACAATTCCTGGCAGAGCGCGGCTCGTTGGTGACCTGGCTGCTGACCATCACGCGACGCACTGCGCTGGACCGATTACGTCTTGAAGACCGCCGGCCGACCTTGTCAGATGGTAGTGATCCCGAAGATCTCTGGCGGGACATCCCCGCCAGTGGAACTTCTTCGGAAGAATCCCGCTGGCGCAGCATGCACCTGGCTGTCCAGGCCCTGCCCACCGATCAACGCCAGGTGCTTGAATTGGCTTATTACCAGGGCATGAGCCAGAGCGAAATCGCCGAAATCCTTGGTTGGCCATTGGGCACGGTTAAAACCCGTCTTCGTGCAGCAATGGAACACCTGCGTAAGATTTGGATTGAAAGCGAAATCTAAAAACCGATTTAATAACGTATTAATGGTTGAGAGACAAAATGTCTATTGAACATCCCTACATTGATGATATCCCCGCATATGCGATTGGCGCTCTGGATCGTGACTCTAGGATCGCGCTGGAAGCTCATATGCCTGGCTGCCCGACCTGCCAGGCAGAACTGGCTTCTTTTCGCGCGGTAAGCGAAACCTTGTTGAAGGCAATCCCGCCTGTGCGGCCACCTCTTTCTTTGCGTAGGCAATTGCAAAACCGCCTGCCAGCCAACCTGGTTACGAAACAGGCCTGGTGGAGTTGGTCACTTCCACAGGTAGGGATGGCAGCGTTAATTTTTCTGTTGTTATTGTTAAACATTTCTTCTTTTTTTCAGTTCCAAAACTTGCGAAGTATCCAGGCAAAGCAATCGCGCCAACTGGAAACAGATCGCGTGGCGTTGGCCATGTTGGCTTACCCTGAAACAAAAACTGTTCCCATTCACGCCGATGGCCTGGCCGGAACGATCTTGCTGGACAAGGAACGCAGCGCTGCAGTCATCCTGGCATGGGATTTGCCGGCTCTTCCCAGTGAACAGAGTTACCAGATATGGCTGATCGATCCACAGGGTGGCCGTACCAGCGCGGGAGTATTCGCGGCCAACGCTGGCTCTGCTTTCACTTCCATCGAAGTACAGGTGACGGGCAGCCTGGCGAAGTATGTTGGACTGGGTGTAACCGTGGAACCTGCCGGTGGCAGTCCTCAGCCAACCGGGGCGCGGGTTTTTAAGGTGGATTTTTAACCACGAACTAAAAGGATTAATCACAAAACGTGTTAGTGGCTGCTTCCTCTGTCACTAGCACGTTTTATTTGATATTGAGGTTCAGTCCGCCTGGCTATTGATTACGCTTCTTTCAGCACATCCAGTGCGGCCGCGTACACCAGTTCCAACGATTTGAGGATGCCATCCAGTCGGTCGGGTACCTGCCAGCGAAATTCAGCCAGGCTGTCCATCCCAACCACCACCGAGACGGTTTCCAGCCCGCGTACTTGCCCAATGGTGAACAAACCGGCAGATTCCATTTCGACTGTTTTGACACCCTCGCTTTGGTACTGACGGATTTCCTCTGGGGTTTCACGGTAAGGGGCGTCTGTGGTCCAGGTGGTTCCGCGCGTACAAGTGCCACCGCGGGCGTGTATGGCGGCCTCAAGGGCATTGGCCAGGCGTGGGCTGGCATGCACGTATTTGTCAGGGGGAAGGTAATGATAGGAAGTGCCCTCATCGCGGATGGCGCGGTCGATGATGACCACATCGCCGGCCTGCATGCCCGGTTGCAGCAGCCCGCCCCAGGTCAATAGAATCATGCGTTTGACGCCCATGGCTGCGAATTCTTCTGCCAGCTCCACTGTCATGGGTGAGCCGCCGCCGAAGCCCGTCATGATGCCAACCCGGCCCTTGGGTTTCTTCAACGCAAACAAGTCGCCGTTCATCCCACCGACTCGTTCGACAGGGATGCGCCAGCGCAGCCGCCATGGCAGGCCACGCTCCAGGCAGAACAAAATTCCATCCGGGTTTGGCAGCTTGGGCATTCGCCCGATCTGTTTGCGGTAGCGGACAATATCCGCAGCACCATACAGCGCTGTGAGGGTATGTTTTTCAGGGTAAACGGGGAAATTCACCAGGACCTCCCGGCAGCCAGAGCCTGCCTGTTGCGTAAATGATTAAATTTGTTCAAAAGTAGCATGCATTGCAAGCTCTCAGCAGTCAAAATAGCCCACGCTGCGCCTTGGGGACCGGACAGCCAGCCCCACCAGCACAACAGCCCGGCCAGTACTAGCAGGCTAAGGCTGGCAGTCCGCGCAACGGCGCTCTCCTGTTTTTCTGCCAGTAAAGCCAGGGAACCAAGGTTGCTGACCGTATAAGGCAGCAGGCTCCAAACCAGTATGCGCAGAACTGGGACAGCCGGCAGGTATTCGCTGCCAAATAACCATGAAATGAGCGGGTTTGCCAGCAAAGTTAGCGTCACCGCACCCAGGGCGGTCGCCCCGAGCAGCATTCCCCAGGGTAGCACTGCAGGACCGTCGCTGGTTTTTTTGGAGAGCATCGGGTAAATAGCAGTAAAAACGGCGACATGTCCTATTTTAGCCACTTCCAGCAGGCGGGCTGCCACCGAAAAGTGCCCGGCCGGGGTTGCGCCCGCCAGGAAGGGTAACAAAACCTGGGCAAGTCGTTGGTAAAAAACAATGGTGATGGAAAGGTAGGCCATGGGAGCACAGGCTGCAATCAGGCTACGAATGGCGGTTGGCTGGATTTGCCGCCAGGGTTCCATGAAGCCAGGGATCACTTGCAGGCAGATGACCCCGGCCGTGATGGCTGTCATGACCTGGATGGCCAGCAAACACCAGGCCAGGCTGACCAGGTTGCCATTCATCCAGTACAGACCCACTGCGGCCGAAACCTGCATAATAGCAAGTAACAAGTTGAGCAGGGCAATAGCGCTCATTTGTTGCTTGCCACGTAAAGCGGTGCTAAAGACGGTAAAAAACGCCAAAGGGAAGAGCGAAAAACTATATATGCGCAGGGCGGTTGAGCCTTGGGCCGATAAATGTGGAGCCAACGTAAAAACAGCCATCGCCAACATGGCCGCCAGCCCAAGCTGCACAATCAGCGCAGGTAAGAGCGGGCGCAGGTCCCCATGGGCGGCGATTTCGCGAACCAGGTGCATATCGGTGCCGAAGGTGCTCAGCAGATTGCCGATGACCAGCAGAGCAGCGATCAGTGCATACTCGCCAAAAGCAGCGCTGCCCAATTTGCGCGCCACCAGGATGCTGAAGACGGCCATGCCTGCCTGGGCGGCCAGGCGGGAGCCCAATAACCACAGTGAATGACGGGCCAGGTTTTTCACAACCGGTGTCGCAAAGTGATAATGAAAAAATCGCCCCAGGACCGGAAAGGGGCACGTGTGCACAGCCGGTCATCCAGCCAGGCCAGGCTGTTGTAAAAAGCCTGGTGGCGCTTGGCAAGATTCTTGCTTTCGGCTGTTGGCGTAAAGACCGAAAGACCCTCTACTGAAAGTGTCTCGTAGTTTGGGCCAAACCAGTTCTGCACCTGGCGCGGGGTAAAGTAATAACAGGTGAAGTACAGCCCTTCAAGATGCGTGCGTGTTCCATGCCGAGCAAACCGCCGGAAAGCCAGGCGCGGGTGACCGCGAAAAATTTCGGCCATTTCCCACAAGCATACTGGTGGCATGATTACCCAGGTGACCAGCCCGCCAGGTTTCAGCACGCGCGGCAGCTGCTCTATGACGGGTGAAAGATCCGGGATGCAGTTCAGCCCGCCCAGGTCCGAAAATATGGCATCATATGGCCCACCTTCGACCTGTTCCAGGTTTGTAAAGGAGCATGCCTGCACACTCATGCGACCGCGCAATTCAGTTTGGGCCGCTTTCTCTCGTGCCCGCGCCAACATTCCGGGCGCAATATCAGTGGCGTGTACGCTGTAACCGCGCCTGGCCAGTTCGGCTGCATCTGTGCCTGTGCCCGCGTTTAATTCGAGGATGCGTGACCCGGCTGGGGTGTGGTGTTCAATGTGTTTGTATACGCGATTGCGCATGCGCGACTGGTTGGGATGATCCAGCGCGAAGGCGTCATATTTTTCAGCCGTGCGAGAGAAAGCTTCGGCGATGGTCCCGAACGGATCGCTCATAGTGACTCCTGGGGCGTGGGTTGGGCGGCCTGATCAGGGTTGAGGTGAGGCAGACTGAGCACAGCTGCAGGCCGGGCGGCAAGTTTGTCCAACTGCCAGCGAGCAATTGGCAGGCTGAGTGTGTTGTACACCAGGCGGGCCAGGTTGCGCAGCGCCGAGACCTGTATTTTTTGGCTGGCAGGTCCCTGTGATTTATTCCCTGATAGCAATCGGTGTATGGAGTGCAATGCTTTGCGCGCGCGAAATTCTTTGTGAATGACACTGTGTAGTTTTCGATAGAAATCGGTTGGGTAAGGACCCTGATACAACATGGCCAGGTCATCTGAATCGTGCCAGTTTTGCTTTTCACCAAGCTGTTCGCTCACCGCTGAGAAAAACTTTGTGCCTGGCATCGGGTACGATACCGAAATGCCAATATCATCCGGGTCGCAATCACGCACAAGCTGGATGGTTTTTTCAATATCAGCGCGTGTCTCGCCTGGGTAGCCGAATTGCAAAAAGAAGCAGGCGCGGATGCCGGCTGCCTTTAGTTGTTGGGCTGCGGCGCGGATTTGTTCCACGCGGGTGCCCTTGTCCATCGCATCCAGGACCGTTTGAGATCCAGACTCCGCGCCCATCCAGATGGTTTGTGCACCTGCGCGTTTTAGCGCGTCCACTTCACCCGGGCGGGTCAGTAAGTCGGCCCGGCTCAGGCATTTAAACGGTAAGCCGCCACCAGCCTGCACCAGTTCGCCAAAACGGGACAGCCAGCCTGGCTTCAAGCCGAAAATATCATCGGCAAACCAGATATGCTCAGCCTGGTAGGTCTGTTGCAGCCAACGTAGCTCGGCGAGCACATTTTCTGGGCTGCGCGTATTGTAACGCTGTCCCCAGATCGGTTTGGCGCACCAATTGCAGTGAAACGGACAACCGCGCGTGGTGACCATGTTCATCGAAAAATAGCCATGCCGCTCCAGCCAGATCGACCGGTAGCGGGCCACATCCACCAGGTCCCAGGCCGGAAAGGGCAAAGAATCGAGATTTTTCAGGTCTGGACGGCGTGGGTTAATATGAGTGCCAGGCACGCTGTTAGCACTGTGCGTGTAGGCGAGGCCGGCGATGGCTTCAAGGCTTTGCTGTGTGCGATCAGTGAGCTTGTCTAGCAGATCGACCAGGGTTTGTTCACCTTCCCCAAGCAGGACAAAATCAGCTCCTTGCCCCAGGTACAGGTCGGCATGATCAGTGGCATCGGCGCCGCACAAGATCACTGTGCAACCGCGCTTGTGTGCCATTGAGATCATGCTGAAGGCCGCTTCACGCATACGCAGCAGGCACATTTTTGAGAGATAGTTGAAATTATCCTCGAAAAGCACAGCGAATTTGGGATTGTGTTTCTCGAGGGCCAGGTCCCATTCCTGTTCCGATTCTGCCAGCATGGCGTCGAATAGAGCCACCTCGTAACCACGCTGGCGCAGGTAACTGGCAGCGTATAGTGTACCGAGCGGTGCGTAGGGCTGCATTTGTTGCCACAGCTTGGGGTCAAAGCGTAAATAATACGATTGGCCCAGCAGGATTTCGCTCATGGAATTAACTCCTGTTCGAGGAAAGCCAGTCTTTCGTTCAGCGAAACTGTGGTGCGCTGACCGTGCCGGCTGGAGTGTCCCTTGCATAGTTCGGCGGTGAATTGTGATTCAGGGTTGTCTTTATTTTGTGCGGACAGCTTGGAAATTTTGCGTTTCATTTCCCAGCCTTCCATCCAATCAAAGGCGGCGGTACGCAGGATTAGCTCGAGGAGTCTGCGTATTACAGGTCGTGTGGTTGATGCAGTTATTTTACTTGCCAGGGAGGGCAGACCGTGCGCGTTGGGCAGGTAATCCATTACCCATGGGTTTAATTGCCGCATACGCTGATAAATTTCCAACCCCGAAAGTGGCACCATCTGGGTGAATTCATGCGCGGAGTAAAGTGAATGGGCCGGAATTTCCAATGCGTGCTCGCTCAGCATATAATTAGGGCACAAAGAAACCCCGCGCAGGGCGGCCAGGCGTACCAGCACAAGAATACCCAGGCGGCAAAGCCACAAACGCCCGGGGGTGGTCACGACCAGGTAATCGATGTCCGCGCTGCGTTCAACGTTGTTCATGGCCAATGAGCCGGTGACTGCCACCATGCGGACGAATGGCATCTTGCTGAGGATGAGGCCAAAGCGATTCGCCTCCCGCCATAACAACACAGCTTGTCCTTCGCGTGCAGCCCGTTTTTGGATGAGTTCTTCCCGCCTCGGTAAGGTAAAATATCCCCCCGACTGGGTCAGAAATTGATCTTGGCGCAGTTGTTCGGCCAGTTGTTCTCGCGACAGATTGATATCCACCAGGTAGCGGTGTAATTCATCGAAGGTGAGCGGGTAATCAAAAATATCCGCGTAGAGCACGGTCTTTAATATGGCTTTGTGGATTGAGACGTCGGAGTTTTCCATAATAGGACCATTTGAGTATAATTTACAAATACAATAGCATCATAGTACAACGCAGCGCGGGTAATGTCAATTTCCAACCTGTAAAAACGAAAAACTCATCGAAAATTCTAACCATTATTGCTTGAAAGCACGGTCTGAATTCGTCATAATGGAAAAACTTATGCACCTCGCGATTGTCAGCCCGTTTCCACCCAATATTACCGGCATCGGCCAGTATGGTTACCATGTTAGTGCTGCTTTGGCGGCCTCGGGTGCTTTTTCGCATATCACAGTGCTAAGTGGCGGCAGTCCACGTGCACTTCCTGGGGCCTTGCGGGTTGAAGCAGGATGGAGTCCGGAAAGCTCCCTGGCTGGTTGGGAAATCGCCCGGCATATTCGTGAATTGCAACCAGACCTGGTCTGGTTTAACCTGGGGGCGAGTGTTTTTGGACGTTCGCCGCTGGCCAATTTATCCGGCTTTCTCTCTCTGGGGCTGGTTCGCCGCATGGGTATCCCAACCGTCGTCACCCTGCACGAACTGGTGGAATTGGCGGACTTGCCGGCATTAAAAGCACCCGGTGGACCTTTTGCCAGGCATGGGGCCCGCTTGCTGACCAGTCTTGGGCTGCAGGCTGATGTTGTCTGCCTGACCATGCAGCGCTATATTGATTGGCTGGCTGTTCACCGGCCAACAGTATTGAGCAGGCACATCCCCATCGGGGCTTATAACGCACCTGAGCTATTGCCCGCCGGGCCGTCACCCGAACTGCTCTTTTTTACCACTTTGGCACCTTTCAAAGGTTTGGAAGTGCTGCTGGATGCCTTCCAAATGTTGCAGCCTCGTCACCCCGGTTTGCGCCTGACCATCGCCGGAACGGAACATGCCCGTTTTCCTGGCTACGCTGGCCTCTTGCGTAACCAGTACCAGGGATTAAATGGCGTACGCTGGCTTGGACAGGTGGCTGAAGAAGCTGTTCGCGGTTTGTTCCTGGATGCCCAGCTGGTGGTACTGCCATACAACGCCTCCACCGGCTCATCCAGTATTTTATACCAGGCAGCGACCTGGGGCCGGCCTGTGGTGGCTTCTGATCTGCCCGAGACGTGCGCGATCACAGCCGAAAGCGGCCTGGATGTCAGTTTTTTTGAGCGCGGTAACGCCGCCGATCTGGCGAAGGTACTTGAAGCTGGCCTGGCCTCTCCTGAGGCGCGTCGAAAACAGGTGGAGCAAAATTTTGCCGCCATGCAGCGCAGCCTGCCGCAAGACACATGCCGAACATACCTGCAGGCTTTTAACCTGGCGCTCGAAACTTGCCGTAGTTCTAAGCGCATCCACCTCTTACCGGAGAGCATGTGATTCCCCGCAGGGTTCGGCTGGCCACGCTGCTGGCTTTTATCTTGCAGGGCGTGTTTGTGCTCAGCGCGCGTTACCGGTTGAGCTATGATGCTTACAACCACATGTTTTTTGGGGATCATTATCGGCTGAATTGGTGGACGTTATGGGAACCGCGCTGGTACAGCGGTTTTGAGATCGTTTCTTATCCACCGCTTACGCACCAGCTGATCGGCTTGTTGGGCCGGATCATTGGGGTGGATGCAGCCTTTGGACTGCTGTTGTGGTTGGTATTAAGTGCCTACCCGCTGGCAGCCTATGCCTTTACACGGGTTTATGCCGGCCGGACAGTGGCAGGTTATGCCGCATTGGCGGCCGCCCTGCTTCCTTCCGTTTATCAGGCCGCCCACACTTTTGGACAACTGCCTACCTTGGCAAGTGGTTTGTTCGCCCTTTTTGCAATTTCGGCCCTGAACGAATATCTGCACAAGGGCGGCAGCCTGAATGCCTGCCTGACTGTCGCCCTTTTTACCGTTGTGATGGCTGCTCATCATGCCACCTTGCTGTTTCTGCCATTTGCCTTGGGGGCGTTGCTTGCTCATCTGCTTTTGAACAAAACCCTGAGTTGGAAGATATTTCTACCGCGCCTTGTGCAGGTGGGCCTGTTTTCGGCACTGGCAGCCGTGATCGTTATTTGGCCCTTTTGGGCCTGGGGTCGTCTTCAGGCCATGCAAGTTCCAATCGATCACCCTTCCCGCCATAATTTTTTCGTCGACCACTTTGCGCCCATGGCATTTTTTCTGCCAGTTTACGGCATCTTGATCCCGCTAATCCCCATCTTTTTATGGAAAGGATTGTGCCGAAAAACGTTTGGCCTGTGGGTCGCATTTTTGCTGCTCTTTACACTTGGGCTGGGTGGAACTACCCCACTGCCGCGCTGGTTTTTTGGCTCTGGCTGGGAATGGTTAACCTACGATCGTTTTGCCTTGTGGGCATCCTGGGTGATGCTGCCGTTCATTGGCAATGCACTGGTCTTTTCCAGGCGCTGGCTGCGTCTTTCTGGATTCAGGTTTTCGCGTGGGTTGGCCAGCCTATTGACGCCGGTTTTCTTTTCGCTGCTCGGTTTATGTGCGCTGATTTCGGCTTTGCTGCCTACTCTGCTGCCCACCCAGCCTGAACAGGTGGATATGCAGCCAATTGTCGATTTCCTGGCGACGGCTGACCGGGCTGACTGGCGCTACGTTACTTTCGGCCTGGGAGATCAACTCGCTTATCTATCCCGCCTGACACCGGCCACGACCATCGATGGCAGTTACCACAGCGCTCGTGGTTTACCGGAACTGCGCGCGAGCGGAATTGGACAGATCGATACAACCTACTGGCTGCCTGATGGTTTTAAATTGCTCGAGCCTGTCCTGCAAAAACTTGGCGAGCGTGGCGTACGCTGGGGGGTTGTCAACCGGGTCGACTACATCCCGATCCTCAAGCGTCATGGCTGGGTCTACCTGACTTCGCTTAGTAATCATGTCGATGTTTGGGAAAACCCGAACGCCGTTTTACCACCGTCGATTGAGCCGCCAGCTGAAACCCCCTGGGAACAGTTTAGCTGGGGTGTGTTTCCTTTGTTATCGCTTACCCTTGCGGGTGCGCTGGCGTTTATAAAATTGAAACCCAAAACTGGCAAAGCCAGCTTGTATGCAATTCATTCCATTCTTGTGGGTTTGCTGCCTATAGCACTCTGTTTTTGGTATCATCGCCCCTTGTTTTTATACAACCATGCGCGTGTGTACTTTACATATGATGGCGCACTGGTATTTTTGAGTGATGCTATCGCCGCATCTGCCTGGCTGGCCTGGGCCCTTGCACGCGGTTTTGGCCCTGCACAAGCCCGGCAGCAGGATCATCACCCCTGGTTTGCCCGTACTGTCAACTGGTTGCTGGGGTTGTGCCTATTAACCAGCCTTAGTGTGTTCTGGTCCGAGGATTGGCGTATCTCCGCCTTTACCAGCCTGCATTGGTGGTTGGTTTTTGGGCTGTTCCTCTCACTGCAAGATCGCCCCTCCACCTGGCGCAGTTTCACCATTGGCAGCGTCTTTGCACTCCTGACACAATTGGTGGCCGGATTTGGGCAGGTTTGGACCCAATCGACCGCATTCTTGTTGCCGCTCGGGCTAAACTGGCCAGGCGATCTACTTCCAGCCACGAAAGGTGTCAGTGTTGTCGAGCTGATCGATGGCACACGCTGGTTGCGAGCCTATGGCACCCTGCCGCATCCAAATATCCTGGCTGGCGTGTTGTTTGTGTGCCTGGCCAGCCTGATTTCTCTTTACCTGGTGCAGACCCGTGGCAGAGTCTTCACCTTGGGATTGATTGGTTTGGGGGTGGCGCTGCTGGTGCTGACGTTTTCACGCAGTGCTTGGTTGGGACTGGCTGTCTTTGGGCTGGTGTTGACCTGGTTTGCGCGTCATTTCACCCCCTGGCGCATGCTGCTTTTGTTATTCGTCACACTGGCCAGTTTTGCGCTGATGGCCTTCCTGCTGCGCGACCTGACGGCCACACGCTTGGGGGATAGCCCTGTAAAAACAGAGACATTCTCAGTGAGTGGGCGCACCTGGTTGGCCGGGCAGGGGGTACAGTATTTTAGTGAGCGCCCATTCAGCGGGGTGGGGATTGGAGCATTTATTATTGCACTGGCGCAACGTGCTGGACCGGGCTATATCATCGAGCCGGTTCATAACGTGGTACTTCTGGCTGCCAGTGAATTAGGCCTGGGCGGTATGCTGCTGCTGGGTGGGTTGGCTATTTCTGTGACCTGGATCAGCTTGCGCAAACCTCAATCGGGCATAATTCTGCTGTTTGCCGCTCTGGCTGGCTTGTTTACCATCAGTATGTTTGACCATTATCTTTGGAGCCTGCCCCCTGGTCGCATGTTGTTGGGCTGTGTGCTTGGGTTGTGGGCTGGGCAGGTCACCCAGGCCAATGGGATTGACCACGACCTGGGCGGCTAAAATCAAGCAAGATAACACCTCAGATCAGGTGGATTTTAAGTAACCCAGGGCGGCATCCATGATTTCATTCATGATTTGCTCGCGCATGACCGGATCCTTAATTTTTCCTGTGTGGAATAATATATATGGCGTATTAACCATGGTCCAGACGGTTGCCGCTGCGAGGAAGGGGTTGCGCGACTTGAACTCGCCGCGTGCTATACCCAGATGGATGAGCCCCGCTAGTTGTCCAACGGTTATCTTCATGCGCAGGTGACTTTCTTCCGGACTTTCCATACCAGTTTCCGGAAAAACCACGGCCATGCGGTACAGGTTGGGATTTTCACGCGCAAAGGAAATTACAAACAGGATAAATTCTTCCACAACACGGCTGATGTCTTCTGTCTCCGCACGTTGCAGAAAATTTTCGTGACTTGATCGCCATTTTGCTATCTCGCGTGTCGTTAAAGCACGTAAAATGGCAGACTGGTTTTCAAAATAGGTATACAGTGACATGTGCGCCACGCCCATTTGCTTCGCAATCGCACGGCTGGTAATGGCTTCTGGGCCGAATTCTTGCAATAGGACCAGGGCGATGTCGAGAATATGCTCACGGGTGATTTCTACTTCTGCTTTGCTCTTTTTCGGTCTGGGCATAATATGATTATCCTCCTTTGTTGGTTTAATTATTTTACAACGTGCGGCTGGCAGTTTTCAATACCAGTCACGGTTGTATCTTTGTCTGTTGAAATTGCCGCGCGGATGATATTGGCCACTATGGCAGGTTGGTCTACCTGTAGATAGTGATTGGCGCAAGGAATTCGCCAATAGGTGCTTGTCACCGCACGTTGTTTGAGGTAATTTTCCCAGGCATAATCTGGTACTGCGACCGGTGCAATTTCATCCAGATCGCCCCACAGCAGAGTTGTGGGTACATCACTGTTTGCCAGGGCTTTCAGCCAGGTGACTTCATTGACCTTGCGCTCATTGAGGTACTGTATGATGGCATATTCAACACTGGTTCCGCCCTGGTAATCAAAAATGGATGCCAACGCTTGTATTTCTCCGTTTGCCAGTTCTGGGGTGTAAGTGCTTCTGGCCAGGCCTTTTGCAAATAGTTCACCATCCAAAAACGATGAAAGTATAGGGCCAACGATTGGGTTGAGTAATAATTTCTGCGCGCTGGTTAATTTGGCCAGCGGAAGAAAAATATTCCCATTTAGTATGACATGCAGATGCAAGGTGTAGGGTTTGGTAAGGTAGGCCTGGTAAATGTTGAGCATAGCCAGGCCTACACTGTCACCTTTGTCATGCGTTACCAGCGTAAAATCTGTAATCTTCGCTATATCACGGATGAAATAGTCTGTCAGCCTGGCATCATCCAGGATGGTGTAATGGTAGCTGCCTTTGGGCTTGTCTGAAAAGCCGTAGCCAGGGGTATCCAGCGCACAAATATAAAAATCGTTGTCAAGTTTTGGACTTTTGACAAGTTGAAATGACCTTGCGATTTTTGGAGCACAAGGAAGCACCTTGATAAGCATATAAATGTACCGAAAAGGTCAGGTTTTGGCCTTTTTGACGACCACAAGGC
>CAIVSQ010000404.1 GCA_903908605.1 uncultured Anaerolineae bacterium | reverse complement strand
CGATTAAAGTGGCACGTGAGCTGGGTTCAGAACGTCGCGAGACAGTTCGGTCCCTATCTGTTGTGGGCGTTAGAAGTTTGAGGGCACCTGACTCTAGTACGAGAGGACCGAGTTGGACAGACCGCTAGTGTATCTGTTGTTGCGCCAGCTGCATTGCAGAGTAGCTACGTCTGGACGAGATAAGTGCTGAAAGCATCTAAGTACGAAACTCAGCCCAAGATGAGACTTCTTTTAAGGGTCGTGGAAGATCACCACGTTGATAGGATATAGGTGTAAAGACAGTAATGTCAAAGCCAAGTATTACTAATTACCCGTAGACTTTCTTCTACAGCATCAACTTTCGAGTAACAGTTATATTTTCTTCTTTAATATGTCTAAGGTATTTTATAGGGATTGTATCCCTCAAGATCTTACGGTGACTTTGGCGGTGGTGATCACCTCTTCCCATTCCGAACAGAGAAGTTAAGCCCACCTGCGCAGATGGTACTGCAGAAATTGTGGTAGAGTATGTCGTCGCCGATTTTTTCTAAAACCCGATCGAAAGATCGGGTTTTTTTTTGTCCTGAACTCCCGGCAATTGTTTTGCTCAACTCTGGGTTGGATAAAGAATTCCTTACTAATATGAATTGTGGTAATAATTTTCCAAAGGATTCTTTACAGAGTGTGTTCCACGAGAATCTTTACCCCGATCCCTACCAGGATAATTCCTCCGATAATTTCCATCCTTCTTCCCAGGTTACCACCCACTTTTTTCCCGAATAACATGCCGATCATCGCAACGAGAAAGGTCACCATTCCAATGACGATTATCGTGAAATAGATGCTGGTATTGATGAATGCAAAACTTACCCCCACCACTAAGGCATCTATGCTCGTGGCAATGGCCATTCCGATCAGTACTGTGCTCTTTAACGGATTGAATCCGGTAGGCTCATCCTCCTTCTTGAAACTTTCATAAACCATCCTTAACCCCAAAATGGAGAGTAACAGGAACGCTACCCAGTGGTCTATATTCACGATGTAGGTAGCAACCTGTTTGCCCAGGAACCATCCGACAAGGGGCATTAAAGCTTGAAAAATGGCCAACGTGATGGCCGGCAGGGTAATGTGTTGCCAGCCCTTCACGGTGAGCAACCCGGTGGTCCAGCCACCGATGTTCACCACCTCGCCGCGCCCGAAGCTCGGAAACCAGCCCAACATCACGGCAAACACCAGAATCAGCAGGATGCCGATCAGGAAAGTGGGCAGCGACACGCCGAGCAACGACAGGGTCATGAACACCTGCGACAAAAACGTGCCCCGCCTCAGCGCGGCATACACACCCATGGGAATACCGAATGCCAAGGCCAGCATCGCGGCCACCATGGCCAACTCCAAAGTCGCCGGAAAGCGCTCGGCAATCAGGCGCGATACCTTGGCACCCTGGCGCAAACTCAGCCCGAACTCGCCCTGCGCAGCATTGGCCAGAAAGTGCCAGAACTGCACAATAAATGGCTGATCCAGCCCCAACGCAGCCCGCAATTCGCGCACTTGCTCAGGCGTGGCGTCCTGACCCAACAAGAACACCACCGGATCACCCACATACTGAAACAGCATGAAGGAAATGAACGCCACCGTCACCATGACGAGGGCAGCCTGCATCAGGCGCCTGAGAATGAATGCGAACATGTGTCTGTCGTAAGGGCTGAAAGAATGGCGCGATGGCTGATCAGTTGACCTTGATCAGGCGCCAGTCCAACCGGTTGTCAGCGCGGTGCACCACGTCAATGTTTTTCTTCATGGCCCACGGAATGATCTGGTTGTGCAGCGGAATGTGCGCCACATCGTCATTCTGCAACTGCAGGGCCTTGGTCAGCAGTTCGGTGCGCAACTTCAGGTCGGTTTCTTTGCGCGTACGCTCGACCAAGGCATCCAGTTGCGGGTTGCTGTAGCGGCCCACGTTGTAGTTGCCGTCACCGCCTGCGCCCACTGATCGCACCAGCGACTGGATGCTGTACAGCGCGTCAAACGTCGGAACACCCCAGCCCAACATGTAAATGCTGGCTTCATAGCGCTGGATCATCGGGAAGTACGTGGCAAGTGGCAGGGTACGCAACTTGGCCTTCACGCCAATTTTGGCCCACATGGACGTCACAGCCTGGCAAATGGCCTCGTCGTTGATGTAACGGTTGTTGGGGCAGGCAAAGTCCACCTCAAAGCCATCTTTGTAGCCCGCATCGACCAGCAATTTTTTGGCTGCATCCATGCTGTAGGGGTGGCGCTGGTGCACTTCTTTGGTCCAACCATTCACCTGTGGGGCCACCAGGGCACCGGTAGGCTGGCCCAAGTCACGCATGGTCACGCGCTTGATGGTGTCGATGTCGATGGCCTGGTAAAGAGCCTTGCGCACGCGCTGGTCTTTGAGCGGGTTTTTGCCCTTCACATTGCTGCCAGGGAGCTCGTCGCGGAATTGGTCCATACCCAGGAAGATGGTGCGGTTTTCAACACCGTCAATCACCTTCAGGTTGGGCGTGTTGCGCACGCGGGGCAAATCTTGCGGGCTCGGGTCAAGCACAAAATCAACCTCGCCGGACAGCAACGCAGCCATACGGGTTGCTACGGCCTTGACAGGGGTGTAGACCACCTCGGTCACGTTGCTCTCGCTCTTGCCCCACCAGCCATCGTGCTTGACCAACACCAT
>CAIVSQ010000403.1 GCA_903908605.1 uncultured Anaerolineae bacterium | reverse complement strand
TGTCCTGTTGGGGGCAGCCATTCCTGCCTTATCACAGGGGCATGCGTTAGTGGATATGCTCAATCTTGACCAGTCTACTCTGGCAAGTTTGCGGAAGGCATCGATTGATCAACAAACAGGCTTGTACAAGGCCTATACGACCGCCATCGGTGTTCCTGCACAAGATATAACCATCTCTGATGGACAGAACCCCGTGGATGTCTATCAGTCGGCGTTGCAAATTGCCAAAAACAGCCGATTGAACCGGGAAAGATTACCCCGCTTTATTGTCCTGATTCTCTTAGCGCTCGCGCCACTGTATTTTTATTACCGTCAGCGTGGGCGAATGCTGGTGGGTTTGTTCCTGGCGACACTGTTGTATCTGGCGCTTTTTCATGTTCAATATGCGCTGTTGAATGGTGGCACATACACGCTCAGTACCGTGCTCGGTTCGACTGAACTGATTATGACCACAGCCAGGTATTCCATTCTTGGATATTTGCCAGTCTGGATATTAATGTTGGTATTGGTGTTTAGAACTGGAATGAACAGGCTCGAGGCGTTAAATTTGCAGGTGGGCATGACTTATACAATGCTGTATGTTTTATCTCTGCCCGCTTTATGGAGCCTGGCATATAACGGCGCGCTGGTTGGTTGGACCCTGCCGGATGTCGCCAGTATGTTTTTTGCTTTTATATTCATTTTGCAGTTGCTCTTCGTTTCCATTGGTAGCATCCCATTATTGGGGATCACTGCTTTGGTTGTGCGTAAGCGTTAGGGTGTAAAGGCAGTCATCCGGATAGGGGATTTTTCGGGCGGCTAACTTGCGCGGCAGTATACCTGCTTGAGGGACACAAGAATTAAATAAACACAGGCAGCTTCTCGAAAATTTGGAGAGGCTGCCTGTGTTTTTGTTCGCAGAAGGGGCTGGGTTATTCCTTACTGATTAGCAGTAGTGCTTCGCGCAGCTTTTGAATTTCATTCAGCGTGTTGTAATGCACAGCTCCGACCCGCACCATGCCACCCTTATCCTCAACGCCCAGTCGCTCTGAGACATTAATGGCATAATAATTTCCATCCCAGACATAAATGCCGTGCTCATTTAATTTTTCAGCGATTTTCCGGGGTGCCATGTCTTTTAATCGGAATGAGAATGTGGCCACGCGCTCGTCTAGCTTGTCAGCATCGGTTTGCCCGTAAATAACCAAACCGGGAATGGATTGTAATGCGGAGAGCAAAGCCTGGCTTAGCTCCAGCTCGTAAGCATGCAGGGCTGTCATGGCCTTTTTTAGCTCCAGCTTGCGCCCGCTATAACCTTCGGCAGCTAGTTGAGTTGTGTATTCACTGCCAAACTCTTTTCCTAACCATTCAAAATATTCGACCGCTCCTAAAACGCCGGCGATGCCTTCATGGTTTTGTGTGCCAGTTTCAAATTTAAATGGCAGGTCGTTGGAAGCAGGGCGAACTTTGTAGGCAAATAATTCTTCGAGTAGGTGCTGTTTCCCATACAGAATGCCGCTGTGAGTGCCAAAAAATTTATAAGCGGAGGAAACCAGGAAATCACAATCCAATTTTTGGACATCGATGGGTCCATGAGCGGCGTATTGAACGGCATCCACATATACCAGGGCTCCAGCGTTGTGCGCCATTTGGATAATTTGTGCAAGTGGGTTGATGGTCCCCAACGCATTGGAAGCATATCCAATTGCCAGGAAACGTGGCTTGCGCTCAAGTGCTTTTTGCAGATCATTCAATTTCAAAGTGCCGTCTTCTACATCAAAGTCCACCCATGTAATTTTGCAACCTCTGTCCTGGGCTGCCAGTATCCAGGGTGTTACGTTGGCATCGTGGTCAAGACGAGTGACGACAATTTCATCCCCGGGGCTCCAGTTGCGGGAAATGGAGCGGCTGAAATGCAGTGTCAGGGTGGTCATGTTAGCGCCAAATACAATTTCGTTGGCACTCGCGGCATTGTAAAAATCAGCCATAGCCTGGTGGGCCTCGTCCAGAACGGCATCTGAGGCGATGCTGGTGGCAAAGGCACCTTCGTGGTTGGCGTTGCATTCCAGCAGGTAATGGTTGATGCGATCGAGTGACTGCCTGGCGATTTGGGTGCCTCCCGGGTTGTCCAGGAAAATGGCAGGTCGGTTCAGGCTGGGAAATTGCTGGCGAACAATCGAAATATCCAAGGACATATAGTGCCTCCGGTGAAATGAAATCAGCGTACCA